>JALHPV010000223.1 GCA_022842285.1 Kofleriaceae bacterium | reverse complement strand
CCGCTTGTTACGCGGGAGGTCGACGCCTGCGATGCGAGCCATGTGTTCCTCTTAACCCTGGCGCTGCTTGTGGCGAGCGTTGGTGCAGATGATGCGGACGACGCCCTTGCGCTTGATGACTTTGCACTTGACGCAAATGGGCTTGATGCTGGCGCGAACCTTCATGATTTTTCTCTGTCTAAAGCTTGGTGAGAACCCAGGGGCCGTTATCGGTGACCGCGATCGTGTGCTCGAAGTGCGCGGACATCGAGCGATCTTTGGTCACAGCTGTCCATTCATCAGAGAGGATTTCAACCTCAGGGGCCCCGGCGTTTACCATGGGCTCGACGGCGATGACAAGACCGCTCTTGATGCGTTTCCCGGAGTCGGGGCGTCCGTTCTCGGTGAAGTTCGCAACCTGGGGGTCTTCGTGCATCTGACGGCCGATGCCGTGGCCGACGAACTGCCGGACCACCGAGTAACCCCTTGATTCTGCGTGGGACTGCACGGCGTGGCCGAGGTCCCCGAGGCGGTTGTTCGGGAGGCAGAGCGCGATCGCCTTGTCGAGGGCCTCGCGGGCCGTGTCGACGAGACGACGATTTTCGGGGCTGACATTGCCCACGCAGACCGTCCGGGCGTTGTCGGCGCACCAGCCGTTCTTGAAGATCCCGAAGTCGATCCCGATGATGTCGCCGTCCTTCAGGACGTCCTTCTTGTTCGGGATCCCGTGGACGATGACTTCGTTGATCGATGCGCAGAGCACGGCCGGGTACGGCGGGCTCGCATAGCCAAGGAAGGCGCTCTTCACCTTGAACTTCTCGATGCCGCGGCGCGCGATCATCTCGAGGTCCCAGGTCGAGACGCCGGGCTTGGCCGCCTGGCACATCTCCTCGAGGATGGTCGCAGCGACCACCCCGGCCTCTCGCATCTCGGCGAGCTCGGCCTTGCTGCGGTAGTTGATCCGCACCCGGACCCGCCCCTACTTCGTGCGGGTCTGAACGCGACCACGAATCCGTGGCCCCTTGGGACCGGCGAAGCCTTCGTAGTTGCGCGTGATCAGGTGCGACTCGATCTGCTGGACCGTGTCGAGCGCGACGCCGACGACGATCAGAAGACCGGTGCCACCGAACTGGAACGGAACGTTCAGGTACTTCTGCAGCAGCGCCGGGATCATGCAGACGACGCTGAGGTACAGCGCGCCGGCAAAGGTGATCCGCGAGAGCACGCGCTCGATGTACTGCGCCGTGTGCTTACCAGGGCGGATGCCCGGGATGAAGCCACCGCTCTTCTTCAGGTTGTCCGCGACATCCACCGGGTTGAAGACCACCGACGTGTAGAAGAACGCAAAGAAGATGACCAGGATCGTGAAGATCAGGTTGTAGCGCCAGTCAGCGGGATTCAGGATGCTGGAGAACTCGGCGAGCCAGCCCGTGTTCGACATGTTCGCGATCTGCGCCGGGAACATGAGGATCGACGAGGCGAAGATCGGGGGAATCACGCCGGAGACGTTGATCTTGAGCGGCAGGTAGCTCTGCGCGCCCGAGTACATCTTTCGTCCGACTTGTCGCTTCGTGTACTGGACCGGGACGCGGCGATGCGCCCGCTCGAAGAAGCAGATCGCGCCGACCGTGACGACGACCAGCGTGACGACAAAGACGACGGTCAGACCGCCCGAATCGCCGCTGCCACCGACGAGGAACTGCGTGATCGCGTCGGGCATCGCGGCGACGATGCCGGCGAAGATGATCATCGACGAGCCGTTGCCGATGCCGTTCTCGGTGATGAGCTCACCGAACCACATGATGACGACAGTGCCGGTGGTCATCGTGACAACGGTCAGGAGGTGGAAGGCGAAGCCGGGATCGACCACGACTTCCGCGCCACCGCGCGACAGGCTCTCGACGTAGCTGGCCGCGAACCACGCCTGCACGCAGGCGATGAGCACGGTGCCATACCGGGTGAGCTGGTTGATCCGGCGCCGACCCTGCTCACCTTCCTTGTTGAGCTGGTCGAGCCGCGGCACGACGACCGTCAAGAGCTGCATGACGATCGACGACGTCACGTACGGCATGATGCCGAGCGTGAAGATGGAGAACTGCTCGAGCGCACCGCCCGAGAACATGTTGAACATGCCGAGGAACGAGCCGGAGCCGCCCTTCGACACGACGTGGCTCATCTCGACGCGGTTGACACCGGGGATCGTGATGAAGACACCCACGCGGTAGACCGCGAGGATGAACAGCGTGAACAAGATCCGTCGCCGTAGCTCCGGGACCTTGGTGATATTCGAGAGAAAAGCCACGAAGTGCTCGGCGTCTCTTTAGCCCTACGCCTCGGCCGACGCAACGCTCATCGAGATTTCCTCGAACGAGCCGCCGGCCGCGATGATCTTCGCCTTCGCCGTCTCGGACGCGGCGTGGGCCTTGATCGTCAGCTTCTTCGAGAACGATCCCTCACCGAGGACCTTCACGCGCTCGATGCTCTTGGGGACGAGACCCGTGTTGCGGAGCGTCTCGAGATCGACCGTGGCGCCGTTGTCGAACAGCTTCTCGAGGGTCGAGAGGTTCACGGCGAACGTCGGGATGCGGTTCGGCGCCTTGAAGCCGCGCTTGGGGATGCGGCGGGGCATCGGGACCTGACCACCCTCGAACGCGAGGCGGGCACCGTGGTGTCCGGGGCGGGCCTTCTGGCCCTTCACGCCCTTACCGGAGGTCTTGCCCTTACCCGAGCCACGGCCGCGACCAAGGCGCTTCTTCTCCTTGGTGGAGCCGGGGTTCGGGTGGAGGTTGTGGAGCGAAATCGTCATGAGCGGGTCCAGATGCGCCGGGGGAACGTGGCGCGGCAACTAGGTAAAGGCAACTGACCGTTCGGAGGGTTCGGCGGCGAACCGCTCAGTCAGCGGATTCGACGGTGACGAGGTGGCTGACCTTGCGGATCATGCCGCGGATGCTGTCGGTGTCCTGGAGAACGACCGACTTGTGCGGGCCGCGCAGGCCGAGACCCGCGAGGGTCAGGCGCTGCGTCTCGGGGCGGCCGACGCCGCTCTTGACCTGGGTGACTTTGAGCTTGATAGCCATGGCTTGTACTCCTGCGGTCTCTACGCTCAGGCCGGCGCCGTGGAGCGCTTCGGGTAGATCTCGGCGACCGTCTTGCCGCGGGTCTTCGCCACCTGCTCCACCGAGCGCAGCGCCTTGAGCGCGACGATCGTGGCGTGGATGACGTTGTGCTTGTTCGAGGTGCCGATCGACTTCGTGAGGATGTCGGTGATGCCGGCGACCTCGAGGACGGGACGGCAGCCACCGCCGGCGATGACGCCGGTACCGGGCGAGGCCGGGCGGAGGAGCACCTGCGCGGCGCCGAAGAAACCTTCGATGTCGTGCGGGATGGTGCCCTTCACCAGCGGGATGCGGAACAGGTTGCGCTTCGCGCGGTCCGTGCCCTTGCGAATGGCCTCGGGAACTTCGTTCGCCTTGCCAAGACCCGCGCCGACGAAGCCGTGCTGGTCACCGACGACGACGAGCGCCGAGAACGAGAACCGCCGGCCGCCCTTGACGACCTTTGCGACGCGGTTGATGTGAACGACGCGGTCGACGAGCTCGCCGACATCTTCGGGATTGATAATCATGGGAAGCCTTAGAACTCCAGACCAGCGTCACGAGCGCCGTCGGCGATCTCCTTGACGCGACCGTGATAGATGAAGCCGTTACGGTCGAAGACGACCTTCGTGAAGCCAGCAGCCTTGAGCTTGTCGCCGATGGCCTTGCCAATGGCGCGGGCGCGCTCCTTCTTCGGCTTGCCGGAGACAGAGTCCTTGAGACCTGCCTCGAGCTCGCTCGCCGAGGCGAGGACGCGGCCCGTGGTGTCGTCGATCGCCTGCGCGTAGACGTAGCGGGTCGAGCGGAACACCGACAGGCGCGGGCGCTCGGTGGTGCCCGTGACGCGCTGACGGATGTGGCCCTTGCGCTTCAGGCGCTTGCGGAGCTTCGGAGTCGCGATCTTGATGTGACCAGCCATGACTACTTACCTGCCGTCTTGCCCGCTTTGCGGGTGATGGTCTCTTCCACGTACTTGATGCCCTTGCCCTTGTAGGGCTCCGGCGGACGGAAGCTGCGGATCTTCGCGGCGGCCGCACCCAGCGCCTGGCGGTCGATACCCGTCAGGATCAGGTTGTTCTTGTCGGTCTTCGCCGTGATGCCTTCGGGCAGCTTGAAGTCGATCGGGTGCGAGTACCCGAGCGACAGCGTGATCGCCTGGCCCTTGATCTCGGCCTTGTAACCAACGCCGTTGATCTCGAGCGTGCGGGTGAACCCGTTGGTCACGCCCGTGATCATGTTGGAGACGAGCGCGCGCATCAGGCCGTGCGCAGCGCGCACCGGACCGAGCTCGGCGTTGCGGGTGAAGATGAGGACGTCCTTCTTGTCCTCATCCTTGTCCTGCTTGATCTCGATGTCCTTGTGACGCGCCATCGACAGGGTGCCCTTGGGGCCCTTCGTCGAGATGCTGTCCTTGGTGATCGAGACCTGGACGCCCTTCGGGATTTCGAGAGCTTTACGACCGATGCGGGACATGACTTACCAGACCTCGCAGAGGATCTCGCCGCCGACGCCCTTGGTGCGCGCCTCGCGGTCGGTCATCACGCCCTGCGACGTAGAGAGGATGGCAATGCCGAGGCCGTTGCGCACGCGCGGAACGGACTTGGCGGGGACGTAGGAGCGCTGGCCGGGGCGCGACACGCGGCGCATGCCGGTGATGGCGCTGCCCTGCCCGGCGCGACCGTCGTAACGCAGCGCGAGCTTGATGGTGCCCTGCTTGTCGTCATCGACGGAGGTGACGGTGGAGAGGAAGCCTTCGTCGCGAAGGATCTCCGCCATGCGAAGCTTGAGCGTCGAGCGCGGGCACTCGATGGTCAGCTTACGCGCGCGGATCCCGTTCTTGATGCGGGCCAGGAAATCAGCGATCGGATCGGTCATCGACATACTTCGGTCCTCACCAGCTCGACTTGATCACGCCCGGGATGTCGCCGCGGAGCGCGAGCTCGCGAAAGCAAAGGCGACACATCTCGAACTTGCGGAGGTAGGCGCGCGAGCGACCACAGCGCTTGCAGCGATTCTTCACGCGGACAGAAAACTTGTGCTTCTTGGGAAGCAGATCGACCAGCTTGCTCATGATTCAGCGCTCGCAGTGGCAGTGGTGGTGGTCGCCGGCGTGGCCTGGCGGAACGGCATTCCCAGGTAGGTCAGCAGCGACCGCCCCTCGGCGTCACTCGCCGCGGTGGTCACGATGCTGATGTTCATGCCCTTGATGGAGTCGATCTTGTCGTACTCGATCTCGGGGAAGATGATCTGCTCGCGGACGCCCATGGTGAAGTTGCCGCGACCGTCGAAGCCACGCGGCGACACGCCGCGGAAATCGCGGACGCGCGGCAGCGCGACGTTCAGGAGACGGTCGAGGAACTCCCACATGCGCTCGCGGCGCAGCGTGACCATCACGCCGATCTTCTGGCCCTTGCGGAGCTTGAAGACAGCGATGTCCTTCTTGGCGCGCGAGACGACCGGCGACTGACCGGTGATCTGCTTGAGCTCATCGATCGCGTGATCGATCATCTTGGGCTCGTCCTTGGCTTTGCCGAGGCCCATGTTGACCGTGACCTTGAGGATGCGCGGGACCTGCATGACGGTGGAGTACGAGAACTCCTTCATCATCTGGTCCTTGACCGTCTTGTCGTACTTGGCCTTCAGCGCAGGCGCGGTCTCGCGCTTGTACTTCGGGGCAGGTCCGGTCGGCTCGGCCGCCTTCTTCTTCTTCTCACCCTGCTGACGCTGCGCCTTCTCCTTCTTGGGAGCGTCGCCGCCAGCAGCCTTGTCGTCGTCCTTCGCCATTGCTCAACTCACTCGGCAGCCGCAGCTGCGGCCTGGAATTTCGTGCCGGACTTCACGCCAACACGGATCTTCTTGTTGCCCTCGGTGGTGACCTTCGTCCGCGTGCCGCGGTCGGTCTTCTCGTCGTAGAGCGCGACGTTCGAGATGTGGACAGAGCCTTCCTTCTCGACGATGCCGCCCTTGGGGGAGGCCTGCGTCGGCTTGGAGTGCTTCTTGATCATCGCGACCTTCTCGACAACCACCCGGTTGCCGCGAACCTCGAGGATCTTGCCCTTCTTGCCCTTGTGGGAGCCGCTCGTGACGATCACGAGGTCGCCCTTACGAACATGTGCAGCGCGCGCCATGACTACAGGACCTCCGGCGCGAGCGAAATGATCTTCATGAACCGCTTCGCGCGCAGCTCGCGAGCAACCGGCCCGAAGATACGGGTGCCGATCGGCTCGTTTTCCTTGTTGATGAGGACGGCGCTGTTGCCGTCGAACCGAATGTAGCTGCCGTCCGGCCGAGCGAGCTCGCGACGCGTACGCACGATGACCGCGCGAGCGACTTCGCCCTTCTTGACCTTGGCGCCCGCGATCGCTTCGCGGATCGAGACGATGATGACGTCACCGATCGTCGCGTAGCGACGGCGCGTGCCGCCGAGCACCTTGATGCAGAACACCTTCTTGGCGCCGCTGTTGTCAGCGACGTCGAGGACAGACGTTTGCTGGATCACGACGCAACCTCCACGCTCGACTTGGTCACGCGAAGGAGACGCCAGCGCTTGGTCGCGGACATCGGGCGCGCCTCGACGATCTCGACCTGGTCGCCGATCTTGGCGACGTTCTTCTCGTCATGCGCCTTGTACTTCACACGGCGCGTGAGGAACTTGTGGAAGCGGCGGTCGCGCACGCGGCGGGTGACGGACACGACGATGGTCTTGTCCATCTTGTCGCTGGTCACGGTGCCAACGATGACGCGGCGCGTGCCGCGGTCGTCAGTGGTGGTGTCTTCGGTAGCCATGACTCTTACTCCGCCTTCTTCGAGGCCTGGGTCTCGCGGCCTGCCTTGCGGCCGTTCAGGATCGTCTGGATCCGGGCGATGTCGCGACGCTTCTTCGAGAGGTCAGCCGACGACGTCACCTGGTTGGTGTGCTGCGCGAGGTTGAGCCGGAACAGCTCGTCGCGCGTGGTGGCGAGGAGCGTGGTGAGCTCGTCGTCCGTCTGGTCGCGGAACGACGCGAGGTTCGTGGTGGTCTTGCTCATGACGATTCCTAGAGAACGCTCGCGCGGGAGATCGTGTGGGTGCGGATCGGGAGCTTGTGGTGCGCGCGGAGGAACGCCGTACGGGCGACCTCCTCGGTGCAGCCCTCGACCTCGAAGATCACGCGGCCCGGACGGACGACGGCGACATAGCCTTCGACGCCACCCTTACCGGTACCCATGCGGGTCTCGGCGGGCTTCTTCGTGAACGGGTGATCGGGGAAGACGCGGACGTAGATCTTGCCGAGCTTCTTCACCTGACGAGAGATCGCGACACGCGCGGCCTCGATCTGGCGAGCGGTGATCCAACCGGGCTCGAGGACCTGCATGCCGAAGTCGCCGAAGGAGACTTCGTTGCCGCCCTTGGCCATGCCCTTGGTGCGGCCCTTGTGGGCCTTCCGGAACTTCGTGCGCTTGGGAGAAAGCATGCTCATGGCGGTACTCCTTTAACCCTGCTGGCCCGGCTTGACGCCCTGGACCTGCGCCTTGCGCGCGGTGGGGAGCACTTCGCCGTGGAAGACCCACGCCTTCACGCCGATCGAGCCGTACGTGGTGCGGGCCTCGGTGAATCCGTACTCGACGTCGGCACGGAGGGTGTGCAGCGGAACGCGACCCTCCTTGTACCACTCGCGGCGGCACATCTCGGCGCCGCCGAGGCGGCCGCTGGACGCGACCTTGATGCCCTTGGCGCCGAACTTCATCGCGGTCTGCGTCGCCTTCTTCATGGCGCGGCGGAACGCGATGCGGCGCTCGAGCTGCGTCGCGATGTTCTCGGCGACGAGCTGCGCGTTGGTCTCGGCCTTGCGGACCTCGATGATGTTCAGGAACACCTCGTTGTCCGTGAGCGCCTGGACGTCCTTCTTCAGCGTCTCGACACCCGCGCCGCGCTTACCGATGACGATGCCCGGACGCGCGGTGTGGATGTTGATCTTCGCCTTGTTCGCCGCGCGCTCGATCTCGATGAACGAGACGCCTGCGTGGTTCAGCTTCTTCTTGATGTACGCCTTGAGCTTCAGATCCTCGTGCAGCCACTTCGCGTAGTTCTTGTCCTCGTACCAACGGGACGACCACGTCTTGATGATGCCGAGACGGAAACCAGTCGGATGCGTCTTCTGACCCATAACTCTTTAGGCCTCGTCAGTAACAACCACCGTCAGGTGGCTGGTGCGG
The DNA here is from genome assembly GCA_022842285.1 of Kofleriaceae bacterium. Lineage (GTDB taxonomy): Bacteria > Myxococcota_A > Polyangia > Haliangiales > Haliangiaceae > JABFXX01. The sequence goes on along the minus strand of JALHPV010000223.1, from coordinate 3,914 downwards.
TGGTTGATACGGTTCGCGCGGCCCATCGAGCGCGGCATCCACCGCTTCGCGATGGTTCCGCCGTCGACGGCGCAGATCGAGACGCGCAGGTCCTCGACCGACGCATCGCCACCGCTCTTGTCCTCGGCGTTCGCCGCCGCGGACTTGATCGCCTTCGAGATGATCGCGGCGCCCTTCTTCGGCATCAGGTCGAGCAGGCCGACGGCCTCCTCCACCTTCTTGTTCCGAACGAGCGCGGCGACGACGCGCAGCTTGCGCGGCGACATCGAGATTCCACGAACGAGTGCACGTGCCTGCATGACGTTCCTACTTCTTCCGCTCGCCGGTGTGGCCGTGGAAGGTGCGCGTCGGCGAGAACTCGCCGAGCTTGTGACCGACATGGTTCTCCGTGATGAACACGGGCATGAACTTGCGGCCGTTGTGAACGGCGATCGTGAGACCGACCATCGTCGGGACGATCATCGAGCGACGCGAGTACGTCGAAACGACGCGCTTGGACGGGTTGGATTCCTTCGCCGCGAGCGCCACCTTCTTGGGAAGGTAGTGGTCGACGAACGGACCCTTCTTGAGTGAGCGGGGCATCTGGTGGTCTTCCTGGCTACTTGGCGCTGCGGCGGCGGATGATGAACTGTTCGGTGCGCTTGTTGTGGCGCGTCTTCAGACCCTTGGTCTTCTGACCCCAAGGCGTGCACGGGTGGCGACCACCCGAGCTGCGGCCTTCGCCGCCACCCATGGGGTGATCGACGGGGTTCATGGAGACGCCACGCTGGTGGGGGCGGATGCCCTTCCACCGACGGCGACCGGCCTTGCCCCACTGGATGTTGGCGTGCTCGGAGTTACCGATGGAGCCAATCGTGGCGCGGCAGTCGATGTGGACGCGGCGCATCTCGCCCGAGGGCATGCGCAGCGTGGCCCAATCGCCTTCCTTGGCCATCAGCGTGACCTTGGTGCCGGCCGAGCGGCCGATCTGGGCGCCGCGACCGACCTTGAGCTCCACGCAGTGGATCTCGGTGCCGATCGGGATGAACTTCAGCGGCAGCGAGTTGCCGGGCTTGATGTCGGCGCTGTTCGCCGAGATGATCTCGTCACCCACGCCGAGCTTCGACGGAGCGAGGATGTAGGCCTTCTCGCCGTCCTTGTACTGGACGAGCGCGAGGCGCGCCGAGCGGTTCGGATCGTACTCGATCGCGAGCACGGTCGCGGGCACGCCCGTCTTCTTGCGCTTGAAGTCGACAACGCGATAGCGCTGCTTGTGACCGCCGCCGCGGAAGCGCGACGTGATGCGGCCGACGTTGTTGCGCCCCGCCGTCGCGGTCTTGTGCGCGAGGAGGCTCTTCTCGGGCTCGCCCTTCGTGATCTCGCCGAAGTCCTGCGAGGACATTCCGCGACGACCAGGAGAGGTCGGCTTGTACTTCTTGATCGCCATTTCTCTAGACTCCCTCGAAGAACTCGATGGTCTCGCCGGCCTTGAGCGTCACGAACGCCTTCTTCCAGGCGGGGCGACGACCACTGAAGCGACCGATGCGCTTCTCCTTGCCGCGCATGATGCTCGTACGGACGGCGGTCACGCCGACCTTGAAGAGCGACTCGATCGCCTGGCGGATTTCGATCTTGTTCGCGTCGCGAGCGACCTCGAACACGACCTGCTGGGCATAGGTCTCGCCCTCGGCCTTGGCCGAACCGCCACCGGTCTCGCGGAGGCGGGCGCTCTTCTCGGTGAGAAGCGGGCGCTTGATGATGGACTGTGCGTCACGCATGGCGATTACTCGGACTCCGACAGAGCGGTGGTCAGCTGCTGCACGGCAGCCTGCGTGAGCACGAGCGTGTCGTGGCGCAGGATGTCGTAGACGTTGACGCCCTCGGGGGCGATCCACTGCGACGAGGCGAGGTTCTTCGCGCCGCGCGTGAGCTCGGCGTTGTCCTTCGCGTCGACGATCAAGACCTTCTTGCCGCCGAGCGTCTTCAGCGCCGTGGCGACCGACTTGGTCTTGCCATCGGTCTTGAACGCGTCGACGACGACGAGCTTCGACTCGGAGACGCGGAGCGAGAGGGCCTGGCGGAGCGCCGCCTTCTTGGCCTTGCGCGGCATCGCGTACGAGTAGTCGCGCGGCTTCGGTCCGAAGACCGAGCCACCGCCGACGAAGTGCGGCGCCTGGCGCGAACCCTGGCGAGCCTGGCCCGTACCCTTCTGCTTCCACACCTTCTTCGACGAGCCGCGGACTTCGCCGAGGCGCTTGGTCGAGGCCGTGCCGGCGCGGCGCTTGGCGCGCTGCCACTTCACGACTTCCCAGAGGAGGTGCTCGTTGATATCGGCCCCGAACACGGCGTCGTCGAGGTCGATCGACCCGACGTTCTTTCCGGTGAGGTTCTTGACGTCTAGCTTCGGCATGGCTTGGCTTTCAGGTCTTGATCTCGACGTCGACGCCGGCCGACAGGTCCAGCTTCATCAGCGCGTCGAGGGTCTGCTGCGTCGGCTCGAGGATGTCGAGGAGCCGCTTGTGGGTGCGGATCTCGAACTGCTCGCGCGACTTCTTGTCGGTGTGCGGAGAGCGCAGCACGCAGTACTTGTTGATCTTCGTCGGCAGCGGAATCGGACCGGCGATCTTGGCGCCAGTACGCTTCGCGGTCTCCACGATCTCACCAGCGCTCTGGTCGAGCAGCTTGTGGTCGTAGGCCTTCAGGCGGATGCGGATGCGAGGAGTGGTCATTGGTCTGCGCTCTTCTGGTGGCCGGAATTACTTCTTGGCCGGCGTGGGCTCGGCGAGGATCTTCGTGACGACGCCGGCGCCGACGGTCTTGCCACCCTCGCGAATCGCGAAGCGGAGGCCCTCCTCGCACGCGATGGGCGTGACGAGCTGGACGTCGACCTTGATGTTGTCGCCGGGCATCACCATCTCCATGCCCTCGGGCAGGGTGACCGTGCCCGTCACGTCGGTGGTGCGGAAGTAGAACTGCGGGCGGTAGCCCTGGAAGAACGGCGTGTGGCGACCGCCCTCTTCCTTCTTGAGGATATAGACCTCGCACGTGAAGTGGCTGTGCGGCGGAACCGTGCCCTTCTTGCAGAGGACCATGCCGCGCTCGATCTCTTCGCGCTTCGTGCCGCGGAGGAGCACGCCGACGTTGTCGCCGGCCTGGCCCTGGTCGAGCAGCTTGCGGAACATTTCGACGCCCGTGCACGTCGTCTGGCGCGTGTCGCCGAGGCCGACGATGTCGAGCTCGTCGCCGACCTTCACGATGCCACGCTCGATGCGGCCCGTGACGACCGTGCCACGACCCGTGATCGTGAACACGTCCTCGACCGGCATCAGGAACGGCTTGTCGAGCTCGCGGACGGGCTCGGGGATGAACGAGTCACACGCGTCCATCAGGCGCTGGATCGACGGCGTGCCGTAGTCCGACGTGTCGCCCTCGAGCGCCTTCAGCGCCGAGCCACGAATGATGGGGGTGTCGTCGCCCTTGTAGCCGTTCTTCGACAGCAGCTCGCGGAGCTCCATCTCGACCAGGTCGAGGAGCTCCTCGTCACCCTTGCCGATCATGTCGCACTTGTTCAGGTACACGAGGATCGCCGGGATGTTCACCTGGCGGCCCAGCAGCACGTGCTCGCGCGTCTGCGGCATCGCGCCGTCCGGCGCCGACACCACGAGGATCGCGCCGTCCATCTGCGCCGCACCCGTGATCATGTTCTTGATGTAGTCGGCGTGGCCCGGGCAGTCGACGTGCGCGTAGTGGCGCTTGTCGCTCTCGTACTCGACGTGCGCCGTCGAGATCGTGATGCCGCGAGCCTTCTCTTCCGGCGCCTTGTCGATCTGATCGAACGCCGTGAACTTCGCGAAGCCCTTCGTCGACTGGACCTTCGTGATCGCAGCCGTCAACGTGGTCTTGCCGTGGTCGACGTGACCGATCGTGCCGATGTT
>JALHPV010000222.1 GCA_022842285.1 Kofleriaceae bacterium | reverse complement strand
ACTACACGTAGGCGGCCCACGCCGGTGTGGCGCGGTGGTTCACTGGTCGACCACCAGGCACGTGGGGGGCTCCTCGCAGTTCTTCGAGAAGTGCAGCTCCATCGGCATGATCTGGTTCCGCCCGTCGATGGCGTCGCGGGCCCAGAACAGCAACGTCTCGAAGGTGGGCTCGATGAGGACCTGGTTGGGAATCACCGTCGGGATCCAACCGAGCGCGAGCGAACAGTCCGGCGAGGCTGCTCCGAGCGTGTACGTCACGCCCTGCGGCGTGCTGAGCTGGGTCGTGAAGTCGAGCGGCAGCTGCGCGGGCGCGATCACGGCGTTGAGAGGACAGAAGTACTCCCCCACCGTTTCGTCGACGAATATGGCCGGAATGGCCCCCGGCGCACTGGGGGGGCAGGCGGCACTGCCGTTCTTGATGGCATCGCCGTAGTGGAGGTCGCAGATGACGCGCGGGAAGGTGTCGCGGATTCCCTCCGCCACGCAGGCGAGTGGATTCGGCTCCGCACCACACCGCTCGCAGATCGCTGCGGGCAGAGGTTGATCGCCCGGGAGGCACGCGGTTTGAGTCTGCGTGAGCTCGCTGCACCCCATGCGCCCGATCGAGCACTGGTTGCCCGTCGCCGAGAGGCAGGGCTGGTTCAACACTTCGTCGACGAGATAGGCCAGCGGGTCGCACTCGATCGGGGCGCGGTCGCAGTCCGGATCGCCGGCGGCCACGACGAACAGCTGGGGGTCGCCGCCCTCGTGCACGCCGACACAGCGTCCGTCGTCCCACTCCATGACCCCGAGGCCCTGGAACGTCATGTCGCCCGTCCAGGTGGGCGCGTCCTCGAGGACGATCTGCACCTTCCGCGTGCTGTCGAGCGCGAGGTTCGGCACGACGGCCACGCTCCGGGCCACACCGTCTTCCCGGCCCACGGCCACGAGGCGGGGCATGACGGCGAGCGGCTCGACGGACAGGCGGAACCACGCCGATCCATCCTCGACGTCCGCGCGGTACGGCTCGTCGCGATCGCGGAGGAAGATCGCCGCGTCGACCGGTCGCGTGAACGTATCGGGCTGCAGGCGCGTGCAGGCCTCGCCGGTCACCGTGTCCTGTGAGGTGCACGCGCTGGCTCCGAAATACAGCTCGACCTCGTCGGTGTTCGGGGTCGCGATGACCTCGATGTACACGCCGGGGTCAGTGCACCCTGCGACCACGAGCACGACGAGCGCAGCCTTCACGCGATCACGATACCGCACTGCTGTATCGGGTTATCGAAGTGATTGCAGCGCGGGTCAGAAATTGGCCCGCCGATCGTCGGCCCTCGACGATTATTTTCATGTCCGTTCGTTCGCGTGTCGCCGGTAAGGCGCACGGTCTCGCTCCTGCTGTCGCATCGCCGGTCATCAAGTGGGTCGGCGGCAAGACCAAGCTCCTGCCCGATCTCACGAGCCGCCTGCCGTCGTCGTGGCGGCGCTACTACGAGCCGTTCGCCGGCGGGGCCGCGCTGTTCTGGCGCGTCGCTCCCCAGCGGGCCGTGCTCGCGGACATGAACCCCGATCTCATCGGGCTCTACACCGCCCTCCGCCGCGACGTCGCCGGCGTCATCCGGCGCCTCGAGCACCACCGGACCCAGCACAGCGAGGCGCACTACTACGACGTACGCACCCGCTGGAACGACCGCGATATCGCCTGGACGTCCGCCGATCGCGCCGCGACGTTCATCTACTTGAACAAGACCTGCTTCAACGGCCTGTGGCGCGTGAATCGCTCGGGTGCGTTCAACGTGCCCATCGGCCGCTACGTCGATCCGCCGATCTGCGTACCCGACACGCTGCGCGCCGCGCACGCGGTCCTCCAGCAGACCGAGCTGCGCTGCGGGGACTACAAGACCGCCATCGGCGATGCCGGCAAGGGCGATTTCGTCTACTTCGATCCCCCGTACGATCCGGTGACGCCGACGGCAAACTTCGTCAGCTACACCGCGAGCGCGTTCGGACCCGACCAGCAGCGCGAGCTTGCCGAGACCGCGCAAAAACTCGTGGCCAAGGGGGCCCGCGTGATGCTGTCGAACAGCGATACGCCGTTCATTCGCTCGCTCTACAAGGGCATGCGCATCGACCGCGTGATGTGCGCGCGAGCGATCAACTCGAACGCGAGCAAGCGCGGCGACGTGGCCGAAGTGATCGTGACCGGCGGCTACTGACTCGTTCGAGTCAGGACAACGGCTGCGTATCGGCGTACTTCTGCGTCGACGGATCGTAGTCGAGCAGCGTGCCGACCACGCCGGCGGCGCGGGCGCTGCGGACCAGCTCGTCCTGGTTCGCACGCACGATCATCCGGGGCTGTGCGCCCTCAATGGCGGACGTCTTGGCAAAGCTGCGCGCCTTCGCCATGTCCTTGAAGGTAAGCAAATACGTATCGTCGTTACCGGCGCGGCACATCACCGGCTCGTTCTCGACCAGTAGGACCCACTGCTGAAGCATCGATACTCCCAAAATTTGAGGCGATAGATGCGCTGTCCTCGACGGAGTGTCAAGCAAACATTCGGACTCGGTAACGAGCGTCCGTGTTAGACGTAAGCTCGCCACCCCATGGGAACGCCGCGGACATATCTGCCAGTCCTGCAGGCAACTCCAGTAGCCACCCTCGACGGCGCGATCGACGGGCCGCCCCCGACGAGCCTCGTCGACAACTTCGCTCGCCGAATCCGCTACCTGCGCATCTCGGTCACCGACCGCTGTAACTACCGGTGCTCCTACTGTGCGCCGGATGACATCGCAGGAGATCTCGCCTTCGCCGGCCGCGCCGAGATCCTCTCCTTCGAAGAAATCGAGCGCCTCGCGACGGTCTTCGCCCGCCTCGGCGTCCGCAAGCTCCGCCTGACGGGGGGCGAGCCCACCGTCCGCAAGGGCCTCGTGGACCTGGTCGGTCGGCTGGTGCGGGTCCCCGGCATCGAGCAGGTCGTGATGACGACCAACGGCCACCTCCTCGCCGACCTGGCCGGACCACTCAAGGCCGCCGGGCTCGCGGGCGTGAACATCTCCCTCGATACCCTCGACCCGGCGCGCTTCACGACCCTCACGGGGGGTGGTGACCTCGTCCGGGTACAGGCGGGCCTCCGGGCGGCGGTGGCCGCGGGGTTGCGGGTGAAGACGAATGCCGTGGCCCTGCGCGGAGTGAACGAGGCGGAGCTCCTGGCCCTCTGCGAGTACGCCTGGGCCCATGGGGCGGAGCCGCGGTTCATCGAGCACATGCCGATGTCGGGCGGGATGATCTACGAGCGGGCCGCAGAGCTCTCCAGCGCGGCCATTCGCACGGCGCTGGCCGAGGCGCTCGGGGCGCTGGTGCCCGTGGCCGGCGATCGCGATGCGGGGCCGGCCCGGACCTGGATGCTGGCCGCCGACCCGACCCGGCGTGTGGGGGTGATCTCGGCGATGACCGACCACTTCTGCGGGGACTGCAATCGCCTGCGACTCACGGCCGCAGGGGACCTCCATGCCTGCCTGGGACATGACGACGCACTGTCCCTGCGCGACGCACTGCGCCGCGGAGACTCGGACGAGCGAATCTCCCATGCGATCGCGGCGGTTGTCGTCGGAAAACGCGAGGGTCACGAGTTTCTCGCGGCCGCTCCGGGCAAGCACATGATCTCGATCGGCGGGTGATCGGGTCTACCGGCCCCACCCGTGGGGACGTATCCCCACGTGATGACCCGGAATATCGAGGAGCATGGTACGGTTCCGCCACCTGCCGCTATGCAGAACAGCACCCTCATCAAGGTTGCCCTCACCGCGGCAGTTGCCGTCGCGGGCGCGGGCTTTTTCATGGCGTCTTGGGGCAGCTCGAACAACTACGGGATGGTCGAGGTCATGCTCGCCGGCGATGTCACACGCTGGAAGGGCAAGGAGATCAAAGTCCACGGCTACGTCATCGCCGGCTCGATCGTCGAGAAGGTGGTAGGCCAGGAGACGTGGCGCACCTTCGTCCTGCATCACGGCGGCAAGAAGATCCGCATCTTCTCGAAGGGCCCCAAGCCCGACACCTTCAAGGACGATGCCGAGGTCGTGGCCACCGGCAAGTTCATCGAAGCGATGGACATGAAGTCCGTCGCCGATTCGCTCGGGGTACCGCTCGAGACGGATCTGCAGTACGCAGTCGAGGCGACCGAGCTCTCCGCGAAGTGCCCTTCGAAGTACGAGGGCGCGAACGCGAACAAGGATCTCAACGAGCGGTTTTCAGGTTCGGCAGGTTCAGCAGCGGAAGTAAAATAGTGTGACCCCAAATCTCCCGTTTTCGCCGATCGCGGTTGTCGGCTCGGCGACGCTGCTCATCGCCTACGTCATCGGTGCGTGGAGCATCGCGGCTGGCATCGCCGGCAACGCGCGCAAGAGCCGCCGGCTCACCACATCATCGGTCTACGCGCTGCACGCGTTCACCGCGCTGTCCGCGGTCGCGTCAGCGCTGCTGATCTATGGCTTCCTGACGCACGATTACACGATCAAGTACGTCGCGAACACGAGCGATGTCTCGATGTCCATCGCGTACAAGATCACCGCGTTCTGGGGCGGCCTCGACGGCTCGCTGCTGTTCTGGGTGCTCGTGCTCGGCCTGTTCTCGTCGATCGCGATCGCCCTGAACGCCAAGCGTCACCGCGACATGATCGGCTACGTCGTCGCCACGATCATGGTCGTGCAGGTGTTCTTCCTGACCCTGCTCATCTTCAACAAGAACCCGTTCGCGACGTCGCTCACCGCGGCGCCGGCGGACGGGCAGGGCCTGAACCCACTCCTCCAGAACTACTGGATGGTGATCCACCCGCCGATGCTCTACGTGGGCTTCGTCGCGGCGACGATTCCGTTCGCGTTCGGCATCGGCGCGCTCGCGTCGGGACGCCTCGATGACCTGTGGCTCGGTAGCGTCCGCGTGTGGATGCTCCTGTGCTTCCTCTTCCTCTCGGTCGGCCTCGTGCTGGGCGGCCGCTGGGCGTACGAGGAGCTCGGCTGGGGCGGCTACTGGGCCTGGGATCCCGTCGAGAACGCCGGCTTCATTCCGTGGTTCACGGCCACCGCGTTCCTGCACTCCGCGATCATCCAGGAGCAGCGCGGGATGATGAAGATCTGGAACATGGTCCTCGTGATCCTGACGTTCCTCCTCACGATCTGGGGCACGTGCATGACGCGCTCGGGCATCGTGCAGTCGGTGCACGCGTTCGGCGAGGACAACGCGCTGGCCCTGGCGTTCATCGGCTTCATCGCCCTGGTCGCCATCGTCTCGTTCGGCCTGCTCGCGTACCGCGCCGACAAGCTGTCGGCGAAGCTGCAGTTCGAGTCGTTCTACTCGCGCGAGTTCGCCTTCCTCGCGAACAACTGGATCCTCCTCGGGTGCGCGTTCTTCGTCCTCTTCGCGACGATGTTCCCGACGATCTCCGAGGGCATCGATGGTTCGCGCGTCACCGTCGGCATCGACTTCTTCAACAAGTGGATGACGCCGCTCGGCATCATCCTCCTCTTCCTCGCCGGCGCGGCTCCGCTCCTGGCCTGGCGCACCACCACCCGCGAGCGCTTGCTCAGGCAGTTCCTCTATCCGACGGCCGTGATGGCCGCGACGATCGTCGTACTGCTCATCTTCTTCCCGCAGGTCACGCACCGCAGCCCCATCTTCGCGAACATGATCCGGCTGCCGATGTCGCTCATCAACTTCGGCATCGTCGCGTTCACCGTCGCGTCGATCGCCCAGGAGTTCGTGCGCGGGAACGCGGTGCGCATGAAGCAGTCCGGCTCCGACCCGTTCACGTCCCTCATCGGCCTCGTGCTGTCGAAGCGCCGCAAGTACGGCGGCTACGTGGTGCACCTCGGCGTCGCGGTGCTCTTCATCGGCTTCGGCGGCAAGGCGTACGACCGCATGATCGACCGCACGCTCCAGGTGCCGGCGATCGCGGAGGGCCTCGACGAGGCGAAGCCGCGCGAGGATCGCCTGCGCTGGCAGGACGCCTACATGGCCGAGGACGGCACGGTGCGGGTGCTGCCGAAGGGCTCGCCCTCGACCTTCGAGTTCTCGGGCTACACGTTCCTCTACGAGGACCTGACGGAGACGTCGGACGATCACAAGACGGCGGTCACCGCCCAGATCAGCGTGTGGAGCGGCAACGAGCGCCTTGGTGTCCTCTACCCCGCGAAGTGGGACTACCGGAAGGGCTCCGAAGCGACGAGCGAGGTGGCCATCAAGGTGCGGCCGCACGAGGACGTCTACATCACGCTGACTGGCTACAACGTCGAGACCGGCCTCGCGAACTTCCGCATCTACATCAACCCGCTCATCAGCTGGGTGTGGATCGGGACGCTCATGCTGTTGTTCGGCACGCTCATCTGTCTCATCCCTCAGTCCCTCGTGGACGCGGTCGCCGGTCGCGGCAAGCGCGGCGGTGGCGGCAAGCTCGGTCGCGCCGCTGACGTCAGCATCGTCGCGATCCTCGCGCTCGCGCTCATGGGCACGCTCGCTCCTGGCCACGCGCTGGCGCAGGCGGAGCACGTGCCGGCGGGGCAGGGCATGGGGGACATGAGCGTCGGCTATGCCTCGATGAACCGGCCGGCCAACGGCACCGAGTCCGCCGCCATGAAGGAGCTCTTGTGCCCCTGTGGCTGCAAGCGCGAGAGCATCTTCGACTGCAAGTGCGCCACGGCCTCCGACCTCCGCGCGTGGGTGCAGACCCTCATCAACGAGACCGACAAGGGGACGGGCCAGGCGAAGTTCAATCTCGCGACCGAGTCCGGTCGCACGGCGGCGTACGACTACGCGCTCGCGACCTATGTCGCTCAGTACGGCGAAGGCGTCCTCGCGACGCCGCGCTCGAGCTTCTCGTGGCTCCTGCCAACGCTCGCCGTCATCGGTGGTCTCGGTCTCCTGGCCGTGGCCGGCCGCCGCTGGGTCACGCGGGGGCGGACCGCCGCTGCCGCCGCCGCGGGCACGGCCCCGATCGAGGATGACGCCTACGCCGACCGGCTCGACGACGAGCTGGCAAAGACCGACGACTAGGCAATGGCGGCCAACGACACGCGCGATCGTCCCGCGCCGCCCTCGGGTGGCGCTTCGCCCCGCGCGTCCGCGGGCCTCGTGTGGGCCCGTCGCGCGAGTGTGCTGCTCCTCCTCATCATCGGCTGGGTGTTCATCCTCGCGAACAACCACTTCCACCTGACGGCCTCGTCGTTCTTCATCGGCCTCGGGTACACGGCCGCCGTCGCTGCGGTCTACACGCTGTTCCGTACGGGCGCGACCGCCGTCGCCACCAGCGCCGAGGATCTCGGAACCGCCGAATGGGGCGCGCCGATGGGGCCGCGTGGCGAGCTCGAGCGCGAGAAGCGCATGCTGCTCAAGGCGATCCGCGAGGCCGAGTTCGACCACGAGATGGGCAAGCTCTCCAAGGCGGACGCCGATCTGATGATCGCGCAGTATCGCGCACGCGCGATCGCCATCATCAAGCAGCTCGACACCGCCGAGGGCGAGTCCGCATCGACCCGGAGCTCCATCGAGCGCGAGATCCGCGCGCGGCTCGAGCTCGGGAGCGCGAAGCTCAAGGCCAAGAAGACGAAGGGCAAGGCCGTCGCCGTGAAGGCGGCGCCGGGCTCCGAGGCGTCGACGGGGTCGAGCAAGGTCGAGCAGAAGGATCCAGTCGCGGCCGTCGATCCCGAGGACGCGTCGAGCGATGACGCCGAGGACGACGACGCGGACGAGGAGGCGGACGACCAGGCGCCGGCCGCGGCCCACGAGTTCTCGGACTCCACCGCCGCGCCCGCCGAGAAGCCCCCCGAGGCGAAGTCCGCGTCCGCCCCCACCCCGATCTCCAACGGCGCGCCCAAGCCGGCCGCGTCGGGCAAGCAATCCAGCTCGAACAAGTCCGGCAAGTCCGGCAAGGGCGGCAAGAAAGCCGCGAAGAAGGAGTCCGCATGAGGACCATGCGTGCACTTCTGGTCTCGCTCGCGTTCGTCGGTGCTGCCACCCAGCTCGCGCCGACCGTCCGTGCGCAGCCCAACTCGGCCATCGGGTCGCCGCTCTATGATGGCTCCTTGCCCGCGGGCACCATCACGGTCCGCGTGGTCGCGGGGACGCCGAACGAAGCGGTCACGGGGGCCGACGTCACCCTCGTCGTGAACGGCACACCACGTGTCGCACGCACCGACTCGACGGGGCGCGCTCGCTTCACCGACTTGCCGGCGGGCGCGACCGTGCAGGCGAAGATCCTCGACACCGAGAGCAAGGAGCAGGTGTCCGAAGCGTTCGCGCTGCGCCCCGACCAGGGCGCGAAGCTGATGCTGTCGACCAAGCCGTTCCAGGGCATGGGCGGGATGCCCCCGGCCCCAGGCGGAGGCGCCGCCGCCGGTGGCCCGCAGCAACCGCCGCCACCGCGGCAGATGAGCGGCACGCCGCGCAAGGACGGCGAGGTTCCCGGCGGCGTGTACCAGGTGCGGCTGACCTACAACTCGCTGACGATCAAGAACGGCGTGGCGGTCGATCCGGCGCCGCCACCCGCGGGCTCGCCGATCACCCTCGTCGGTTACAAGTCAGACGAGAAGGTCGACGTCCGTGTGGGCACGACCGATGCCTCCGGCCTCGTGAAGTTCGACAAGCTCGATGTGTCGGGCCACACGGTCTACTTCGCGATGGCGCGCTTGCCGCGAGGGGAGGGCTTCGATCGCGTGTCGTCGCAGCCGCTGCAGCCCGACCCGGCCGTGGGCGCGAAGGGCATGCTCTCGGGCGAGAAGCTCGACTCGATGCTGCCGAACGTCGATGACCGCGGCGGCGTCAACCTTCCGCCGAACACGGTCCGCGTGATGCTCGACGGCGTCACGCAGTTCATCACCGATGTCACGCTGGTCGACGCGACGACGGGCAAGAAGCTCGGGACGGTGAAGCCGACCGCGGGCGAGCCCGATCCGTCGGACTTCCAGGCGAGCGGTGGCTTCGAGCCCGTCCCGACGGCCGCGCCGGGGGCGCTGTCCGTCGAGGTCGTGGGTGGTCCGAGCACCGCGACGTCCACCCAGGGCATGGCCGGCGTGGTCATCAAGGTGCTCGCCGCCGATGCGGATCCGCAGGACCGGGCGATTCTCGACGCCGCTCCGACCGCCACGACGGGACCCGACGGCAAGGTGGCGCTGACGCTGCCGACCGATGTGCCGAGCAAGCTCGTGATGACGGTGAACGGCCGCGCCATCACGACCGACCCGTTCGAAGTGGCGGAGACGGGCGGCGTGTTCAAGGCCGCCTTCGTGTGGGACGGCGCGGGCAAGCCGAGCGCGACCTTCACGGTGCCGCACGCCGACAACCTCGTGCTCTACGCCGAGGCGCGGACGTCCGCACAGTACTACCGCACCCTGCCGTTCCAGACGGTCCCGAACAAAGGTGCCCAGATCACTCTCGGCATCGGACCGCGCATCATCTTCAACTTCGAGCTCGAGTCGTTCGTCGAGGACGAGATGATGGGCTTCCGCGGCATCTTCACGCTCGAGAACTACTCGTGGCTGCCGTACGCGCAGACGAGCGACGGCACGCTGCTGCCGCTGCCCCGGGGCTTCAAGGGCGGCCTCGTGCACGAGAACTTCCAGGATCAGGTCTCGATTGCGCCGCACGAGGGCCTGCGCATCGTCCGGCCTCTCGCCCCGGGGTCGTTCAAGTTCATCGCCGGCTTCACGCTGCCCGCCGACGGTGGCGACATCGACTGGTCGCTCGATCTGCCGCTCGGGACCTGGGACAGCTCCATCATCGTGAAGACGCTGCCGGGGATGAACGTGAAGGTCCCGCCGGGCGTGCAGGGCCGCTACGTCCAGATGAAGGATGGCAGTGCGCCCCAGTTCCTCGTCTCGAACATCCGGATCCTGCCGCAGCAGTCGATGGCGATGACCATCACGGGCCTCCCGTCCCAGCCGGCCTGGAAGCTCTGGATGCCGCGCATCGCGGGTGTGCTCGTGCTGCTCATCATCGCGGGCGGCATCACGCTCGCGCTCCTGAAGCGTCCCGAGCCCCGCAAGCGGGAGGCACGCGACGCGACCAAGTCTCGGCGCGAGCGACTCCTCGACGAGCTGGTCGAGCTCGAGCGCACCGGTGGCGATCCGGCGCGGCGCGAGCAGCTCGTCATCGAGCTCGAGCGCATCTGGGAATGACGCGGGCAAGCGCGGTTCCATGACACGGGCGAAGCTCGATCGGGTCGCCGTCACGAAGCTCGTGAAGCGCTACGGCGGCGAGCGCGCCCTCGCGGGCGTGACCCTGGCGCTGGGCGGCAAGTCCATGTGCGCCCTGCTCGGGCACAACGGCGCGGGGAAGACCACCCTCCTCGGGGTGCTCTCGACGCTGATGCGCCCGACCGACGGCACGGTCGTCTACGAGAGCGCGGGCAAGGTCGTCGAAGGCGCGGCTGTGCGCCGCGAGATCGGTCTCCTCGCCCACGCCTCGCTCTGCTACCCCGAGCTGACGGCGCGCGAGAACCTCGAGTTCGTCGCCGGCCTCTACGAGGTCGACGTGAAGCTCGACGCGCTCCTCGATCGCGTCGGTCTGGACGAGAAGGCCCGTGACCGCGCCGCGAAGACGTACTCGCGCGGCATGATCCAGCGCCTGGCCCTCGCACGCGCCCTGCTCACCGAGCCGTCGCTCGTGCTCCTCGACGAGCCGTTCACCGGCCTCGACCGCGGGGGCGCCATCGCCCTCGGCGCCGAGCTCGCCGCCCTCCGCGACACCGGCGCCATCGTCGTCGTGGTGACCCACGACCTCGAGGCGATCGCCGACCGAACGGACCACGTCGCGATCCTTCGCCGCGGCAAGCTCGCCTTCGAGGACCGCGGCTCGTACGACTACGAGCGCCTCAAAGCCATCTATCATCAGCACGCGTCATGACGCCGCGAGGAGATCGAGCGACCGGGCCACACGGCACCTCCGGGTGGGGCAGCAGCGTCGTCCGGCACGCGGCCCGCATCGCGTGGAAGGACCTGCGCATCGAGCTGCGCAGCAAGGAGATCGTCTACACGATGGCGTTCTTCGGAGCGCTCATCGTCGTCGTCTTCAGCTTCGCGTTCCCGCGCGAGGACAAGCTCGTCCGGGCCGCGGTCCCCGGCATGCTCTGGGTCGCGCTCGCCTTCACCGGCACGATCGGCCTCGGCCGCGCCTTCGACCGCGAGCGCGAGTCCGACACCATGCGCGCCCTGTTGCTCGCACCCGTGCCGCGCCTGGCCGTGTTCCTCGGCAAGGCCATCGGCATCATGGGGCTCGTCCTCGCGGTCGCCATCGTCGTCGTACCGCTCCTCGCCCTGTTCCTCTCGGCGCCGCTCTTCCAGGAGCCGGGCCTCCTCGCGCTCGTCATCGTCCTCGGCGCCCTCGGCTTCGCGCTCGTCGGCTCCGTCTTCGCCGCGACGCTCCTCAAGGTCCGCTCGCGCGACGTCCTCCTCCCCGTCGTCCTCTACCCGATCCTCATCCCCCTGTTCGTCGCCGGGACGTCGGTCACCGAGACCCTCCTGGCCGTCGACGTCAACCTCGACACGGCCTGGTACTGGATCCGCTTCCTCGGATTCTACGACGCGGCGTTCCTGGTACTGTCGCTGTGGATCTTCGAGTCACTGGTGATCGAATGAGCAGCCCCCTGTCCAAGTTCGCCGTCCCTGGCCTGGCCGCCCTCTCGGCGACCGGCATCGCGATCTCGGCCTGGCTCGTCTTCACGTACACGCCGCTCGCGGCGGTGCTCTTCTTCAACCAGAAGATCTTCTACTTCCACGTCGCGCACGCCTTCATGATGTTCCTCGCCGTCGGCACCTGCGGCGTGGCCTCCCTCGGCTTCCTCATCAAGCGCAAGCCCGCCTGGGATGACGTCGCCCTCGCAGCCGCCGAGGTCGCGGTCGTGTTCG
Organism: Kofleriaceae bacterium; assembly: GCA_022842285.1. GTDB lineage: Bacteria > Myxococcota_A > Polyangia > Haliangiales > Haliangiaceae > JABFXX01. The sequence goes on along the minus strand of JALHPV010000222.1, from coordinate 378 downwards.
GCCTCGTGGTCCTCCTCACCGGATCCATCTGGGCCAAGGCCGCCTGGGATATCTGGTGGTCCTGGGAAAAGCGCCTGACGATGTCGCTGCTCCTCTGGCTCACGCTCGTCGGCTACGTCATCGTGCGCCGCTTCGCCGGCGCATCGGGAGACCGCCTTGCCGCCGGCCTCGCGGTCTTCGGCACGGTCGGCATCCCGTTCATCTACACGATGGTCGATCGCAGCGACCGGCACCCGCAGGCCGGCGCGCAGGGCAACGTCGCCACTCTCGGCCCCGAGATGAAGGCCATCTTCTGGCTCTCCGTGGCCTCGTTCCTGATGTGGTTCCTCACGATTCTCATCGCGCGCGTTCAAAGCGTTCGTGCCGAGCGTGCCGTCC
>JALHPV010000221.1 GCA_022842285.1 Kofleriaceae bacterium | reverse complement strand
CCGAAGTGACGTATCGCCTGGTGCCGCACCACGAGGCGATGAACCTCCTGCCCGCGATCCTCGACATCGAGTACCAGGTGTACGAGCCGGCGCGGCGGACGCCGCCCGCCGAGATCCGGGCCGCGATCGAGGACGCCGAGGGCTCGCTCATCATCGGCGAGACCACGCCGCCAGGTGGCGCCGCGCAGCTCGTCGCCTTCGCCATCGGGGCGCCGCTCGAGCAGAGCAAGGATGTCGAGGGCCCCGACGACGACCCGATGCTCGGCAAGCAGAACACGATGTACTCGGTGTCGATCACCGTGGCCCCGACGTTCCAGAGCTCGGGCATCGGCCGCAAGTTGAAGGAGATGCAGCTCCGCGACGCCGCGGGGCGCAAGCGCGCAGACGGGACGCCGCGCTACCGGTACGTCACTGGCCGCAACCGCGTCGGCCGCACGGCCCAGATGACGCACTTGAACCGCGTCTTCGGCGCGCACGTCGTCTCGATCCTCACCGGCCAGTACGAGGATCCGGAGGGGCAGGCCATCTACTACCGCATCCCGATCGGCCCGCTCGTCCCCGATCCGCAGCTCGTGCGCACCTCCGCGCCCTCCGGCGGCGCGGCGTCCCATGGGGCTCGCATCGAGAAGTCCGAGGATCTCGATCTCGCGAGCGGCCTCACCAAGCCGTTCGCCAGCGGCCCCGCGTCCCTGCGGGCAAACGAAGCGAACGGTCTGCTCTACGGCCCGGCCGTGAACAAGCTGACGCTCATGAACTACGTGACGCCGGCGACGGTGCGGGCGCTCGAGTGGATCGGCGCGCTCGTGCCCGAGCTCCCGCACATGTACCTCACGTCGTCGCGCGACGAGGGCATCGACAAGGCCATCCGCCTCATCAGGTCCACGCGCAAGACGGCGCAGGTCGCGATCGGTCTCGCCGGCGGCTACCTCGGGCACACCGTCGCATCGTGCCGCTCGCTCTCGGATCCCGACACGCACCGCGGCGGTCCCGGTCACTTCGCGTGGCCCCGGGTTCCCCATCCCGCGGCTTCGCCGGCGGGTGGGCACCCGGCGCAGGCCGGCACCGCCGCGACCATCGCCGCGATCCGCGCCGCCGTCGACGCCGCCGGGGGCAAGGACAAGGTCTTCGGGCTCTTCTACGAGCTCGTCCAGGAGCGCACGGGCGCCGTCCTGCCGGCCGACTTCATCGCCGCGCTCGGCCAGCTCCGCAAGGAGCTCGATCTGCCGCTCATCGCCGTCGAGACCACGACGTCGATCTATCGCTCGGGCCGGGGCGCGTTCCTGTCCCAGGCGGTGGGCCTCGTGCCCGACGTCCTCGTCTGGTGGGGCGGTGGCCAGACCGGCTACCTCCACGTCGCGACGAAGTGGTTCGTCAGCGCGCCGCTCGCTCTCGTCTCCACGTGGGACGGCGACGAGCTGTCGCTGATCCGCCAGCACCACCAGCTCCGCGCCGCGCGCTCGCTCGACATCGCCGGCGCCTCGGCAAAGCTCGCCCAGACGCTGGCCCCGCTCGGGGCGCAGGGCCTGGGGGCCTATCAGGTCATTCCAAATCCCGCGGCGGGCCTCGCCGACAAGCTCGCCGAGCGAGACATCGCCGTGCGGCGCTTCCCGAACGGCGCCCTCGGCATCATCCCCGCGCTCGATCAGATCGAGCAGGCGACGGCCGCGCTCGCTGCCGCGCTGCGGGACTAGGACTGCCGTCGCCTGCGCGCGGGGCGGCAATTCGTGCGAAGCCGTACCTCGACTTCCTTACGGGACGAGGCGGAACGGCCGAAGGGCGAGCCGGTCCACCCCGAGCACCTCGTCGCGCTCGCTCGTGACATGGAAGGCAGCGTCGATGCCGTTCGCGGCGAGGTCGCCCGATGGCACGTCGTCGTGGGTGGCGAGCAACTCGCCGGTCGCGGACAGGTGGAAGACCTGGGTGCCCAGGGTCAGCGCGACGGTGTTGCCGAGGGCCGAGGCGGCGCCAAGGTCGAGCGTCTCCGCAGCGACCGGCACGACCGGCGTGGCGACGAGATCCGCGTCGAACGAGAAATAGCCCGCTCGGTCGTTCGCGAAGCCGACGATGACGTGGTCGCCAGCAGCGGCCGCGGTGATCTTCGCGATGTTCCCGATGTTTGCGAGGTCCGTGGTCGTGCCCAGCGTGCCGTCCGAGGTGAACGGCCGCGCGCGCACGAGGGCGTAGCGATCCGGGAACGCGTCGACATCCTCGGCCCACAGCGCGACGAAGTCGTCCCCGCGGCGGACGACGCTGACGAAGTGCGCGTAGAACGTGTTGCTGGGCGTCGGGTGCACCACGACGTCGCCGAGTGGCTCGCCGTCGAGGGTCAGGCGTCGCAGGTGCACGCCCTCGTAGTTGACCCACACGAGAGCGCAGATGTCGCCGCACGCGAGACTGCGGCGCTCGGACAAGCTCGGCAGCCAGTTGGCGGCGGTGACGGCTCCTGTCGCATCGATGGTCGCGCTGCGCTCGCCGTACGACTCGAAGGCGACATAGCGCGTGCCGGTCCATTCGATCTGGTCGGCAACGAACGGCAGCGCCGCGCTCGTCGGGCTCTCCCACCCGACATCGGGGATGTAGCGAGCCGTGCGTCCCGTGGTCCCCGTCAGGCGCTGGTCGCGCCAGCTCACGAGGCACCCCGTGCCGTCGCATGCAACGCGTGCGAGGTCCTGCGTGTTCGTGGTCGGGAAGAGGGGGACAGGCGTGGTGTCGAGAACGGTCAAGAAGTCGAGACGAACCCGGTAGGCGACGCCACCAATGGTGCCCGGTTCGGGACGCGCGAACATGGCGAGACAGCGCCCGGCGTTGCAGGCGCCGGTCCCTCCGCTCGTATCGTCGGCGATCGCGACGGTGCTCGGCGTCAGCGGGCCGGCCGAGGGCAGTGCCACCACGGAGATGTCGTGGGTGCCGTCAGCGACGGCCAGCCATGCGATGGCGTTCGAGCCATCGACGTCGGAATCGAGGAACATATCGAAGGGCAGCTCGACAGGCGGCTCGAACGCGCCGGTGCCGATGCGCCGCGACACGCGGTTTCCGTCGAACGCGAAGCACGCCGCCTCCGTGCACTCGATGCGATCCACCGCGAACGAGCTGTCCATCGCGACCGTGGAAACGGCGCCGCTGTCGGACACGAACACGAGGGATGTCGGAGTCTGTGCGATCCAGCAGCCATCACTGGTGCAGCCTGGTTCGAAGGCCCGGAGCTGCTGACTCTCGAGACCCAGTTCGGCCGTCAGGGAGATGCTCGCGCCAACGGGCGCGCCCGCGCTCGCGTACCGAAATACCGTGCTCTGCGCGACGGCGACGAACCCCGTGGCGTAGGCGCCGACGTACTCTCCGGATCGGAGCTCGGGAAACGAGGTGGTCTCGACCTCGCCGGTCGCCGAGATGCGTTCGAGCTCGTACGCCGAACCCAACCGGATGTACGCGCACGCGCCGTCACCGTTGCACGCGAAGCCGCTCGCGACCTGGTCCGTGCCGAGGTCAGACAACACGTTGGCGACAAGGCCATCGCGATCGAGCGAGACTACGCGGAACTCAAACACGGCGTCGGTCTCGTTCCAGACTGCCAGCTCGGCGATGAAGCCTGGGCCGCGGGCACCAACCCGTCTGACGTGCTGCAATCTGGGCGATGGTCCGGGGGCCTGCTCGGCGTAGTTGATCACAGGGTCGACGAGCAACGTGCTCGGTTCTGCCGGCGCATCCACGTTCGCATCGGGTAGCGCCCCGTCCGGTGTGGTCGCGGGATCAGGATCGCCGCAGGCCACGGTGAGGACGGAGACGAGAGCGAGGCGCCACATCGCCGCAATCGTCGCACGATGTTCGCGGGTTCCGACGAGCTTCTTCGCTCTCACCCCGGCGGGGTGAATTCAGGGCCAGACTGGACGCGAGCGTTCAGCACAAGCCGCGACGCGTGTGCGCACCCGCGACGGCACACCGATGAGCGTAGGAGCACCTATCAATGTGCTCCTGCTGTCCGGACGCGGGGATGAGGCGCGGGTACAGGGCGAGCGAACAAGCGCGCACGGCACGGTCGACGTCGAGAAGCTGCGAGTCGCCGCGGCGAGAGACGCCTGCGCACTACTCGCTCGCAGGCGTTCGGTACCAGACACGCAAGAACTGGTGCCAGTGCGAGAATCGCGGGTTCTGATCCCCCGTGTGTTGAATGGCAAGCGCCCCGTCGGTGGAGCCGCCCTCGCCAGGCGCCCAGATGTTTGGAAGCACCACCGTCTCGAGTTGAAACACCTCGATTTCCTCCTCCTCGATCCAGGCGTTCGCCGCGGCGACGACTTCCTCGAACGAGCCACTCTCCACGTGGTGAACCTTGCGCAGGTTCCAGCGGAGCTCGGTCTCGCGGTGTGCCTGCGGGACGAAGTCTTGAAACGTCAGCATGAAACAGGGCATACCGCAGCGGCCCCCGGGACGACGTCGTTCGGGGCGCGGCCCGCCGAGAAATGCGGCAGGTGGCGCGTGCTGGTAAGCTGCCCCCGATGCGCGTCCTGGAGCTACCCGAGGGCAAATCACCGCGCGAGTGGGGGCGGATCCACGGCGAGAGCTTCCGTGGCGAGATCCGGGCGCTGGCGGCCATCCGCACCTACCTCTGCACGAAGGTCGGCGGCTTCAAAGATGCCGCTCAGGTGAAGGTCGCGGCCGCGGCCCACCTGCCGGTGCTCGAGCGCTATCACGCCGGGATTCACGCGGAGCTCGTCGGGATCGCCGAGGGTGCGGGGGTGGCGGCTGAGGACATCGTCGTCGCGAACCACTACACGGATCTGCGTGACCTCGACCCGGATCCGTCGACCTGGCAGCCGGCGCCGACACGTGATGATGCGTCGCTGCATGGCCCCCCCGCCGGCGGCAAGAGCGCCGGGGCGGAGGGCCTGGGCGGCGACGGGTGCAGCGTGCTGTGGGGCGAGACGGGGACGGGCCGGATCCTCGCGCAGACGTGGGACATGCACGCGACGGCGATCCCGTACGTGATGGTGCTGCGCGTCCCGGCGAGCCCCGCTGGACCAGCGGCGACGCTCTTGACGGTGACGGGCTGCCTCGGGATGGCGGGGATGAACAGCGCCCGCGTGGGGATCGCCATCAACAACCTGTTCTCGACGGACGCGACGCTGGGCGTGGTGTGGCCGGCGATGGTACGGCGGGCGCTCCACGAGACGACGGCCGAGCAGGCGCGCGACGTGATCGCGACGTCACCGATCGGGTCGGGGCATCACTACTTCGTCGCGGACCGCCGGCACGCGTTCGCGATCGAGGCGTCCGGGACGCGGCGTAAACAGGTATTCGGCGGGGGCGCGGTGTATTGCCACACGAATCACTGCCTCGATGGCGACGTGGCGGCGCGGTCGAAGGTGCCCAGTACGTCGACGACCTACGACCGCATGACGTGGCTCGAGGGCAACCTGCGTGCGGAGCCGCTGCGGGACCTGCCCGATGCGTGGCGCCGGCTCGGGAGCGACGACGGCTGGCCGCGGAGCATCTGTACGAACATGGCGACGCCCGAGTCTCCGCATGGCGCGGCGACGTGTGGGGCGATCGCGATGAACCTCGATACCGGCGAGCTCTGGGCCCAGCAGGGCTTCGTGCACAATGTCGCCGCGGAGCGCTGGCAGCTATGAGTGACTACCCGTTCTTCTTCACCTGGACGTCACAGAACGCCGCGAAGCCTCTCGAGCTGACGGGCGGGGAGGGCGCGTGGTTCACGACCTCCGACGGCGGGCGCTGGCTCGATCTCGGCGCGCTCAGCTATCAGGTCAACGCCGGGCACGGTCGGCAGCGGATCGTCGATGCCATCACGCGGCAGGCGAATCAGTTGTGCCTGTCGGCCCCGAACGCGGTGTACCCGGCCAAGGTCGAGCTGGCCGAGCGGCTGCTCGCGCTCGCCGGTCCGGGCTTCTCCAAGGTCTTCTTCACCCTCGGGGGCGCGGAGGCGAACGAGAACGCGATCAAGATCGCTCGCCAGGTCACCGGCCGCCTGAAGATGATCAGCCGATACCGCAGCTACCACGGGGCATCGATGGGCGCCCTCGCACTCACCGGCGACTGGCGTCGGCCGCCGATGGAGCCGCTGATTCCAGGCGTGGTTCACGTGCACGACTGCGAGTGCGAGCGGTGCCAGTACGGCAATCGCGCAGGCAACGTCTGCGATCGCGGGATGGCGGGCGAGATCGAGAAGACGCTCCGCCTCGATGGCGCGGGGACGACGGCGGCGGTGTTCCTCGAGCCGGTGCCGGGGGCGAATGGCGCGTTCGTGCCGCCGCCCGACTACTGGCCGCGCGTGCGGGCGGCCTGCGACGCCGATGGGGCCCTGCTCGTCGCCGACGAGGTGCTGTGCGGCTTCGGGCGGACGGGGAACGCCTTCGGTCATCAGCACTGGGGCGTGGTCCCCGACATGATCACTGTCGCGAAGGGGCTCGCGTCGGGCTACGCGACCATCGGCGCGGTCATCGTGCACGAGCGCGTCGCAAAGCACTTCGATGCCAACGTCCTCGCGTGCGGGCTCACCTACTACGCGCATCCCACGGCCTGCGCGGCCGCGCTCGAGACGCTGAAGCTGTACGAGGACGAGGGCAGCTTCGAGCACAGCGCGAAGCTCGGCCCGGTGCTGCTGCGCGAGCTCGACGCCGTGAGCAAGCGGCTCGCGGTGCGCGCGCCGGTGCGGGGCCTCGGCCTGCTCGCGGCCATCGCTCCCGAGGCGCCGCTCTCCGCGTGGCAGACGCTCGGCGCGGAGCTCGCCAAGCGGAAGTTGTCGCTGCACGTCGAGGGCAAGCGCGGGACGGCGATCTTCGCCCCGCCGCTGTGCATCACCGAGGAGGAGCTGGTGCGCGGCGTACGCAGCTTCGGCGATGCGGCGGTGGCGGCCTTTGGTGCTTCGGCGGTAGGAGTTGCATCGTGATGGTCGGTCGACATGCCAACAAGGTCGTGGCTTCCATCGAGGAAGCGCTCGCACCGCTGACGGATGGGATGACCATCCTCTGCGGCGGCTTCGGACTCTCGGGCAACCCCGAGGCGCTCATCAAGGGCGTCGTCGCCCGCGGCGTGAAGGACCTGACGCTCGTCTCGAACAACGCGGGCAACATGGGCAAGGGGCTCGCGCTCTGGCTCAAGGCCGGCATCGTGAAGAAGGTCATCTGTAGCTACATCGGTGGCAACGAGGACCTGCACACGCGGATGGCGAGCGGCGAGGTCAAGGTCGAGATCACGCCGCAGGGCACGCTCGCCGAGCGTTTACGCGCCGCGGGGGCGGGCATCCCCGCCTTCTACACCCCCACCGGTGTCGGCACCGTCGTCGAGGAGGGCAAGGAGACGAAGGAGATCGACGGCCGCCGCTACATCCTCGAGCGTGCGCTGCCGGGCGATGTCGCCCTGGTGCGAGCCAACCGCGCCGACCGGTTCGGCAACCTGCGCTTCTGGCGCACGGGCCGCAACTTCAACCCCGTGATGGCCACCGCCGCGAAGCTGTCGATCGTCGAGTGCGATCAGCTCGTCGACAACGGCGCCATCTCGCCCGATGACGTCCACCTCGCCGGCATCTTCGTCCATCGCATCGTGCACGTCGCCGAGCACGAGAACGCCTTCGAGTTCCGCACCGTGAGGAAGCGTCCATGACGTTCAGTACTGAAGACATGGCGCGTCGGGCGTCCAAGGAGATTCCCGCCGGGTCGATCGTGAACCTCGGCATCGGGCTGCCGACGCAGGTCGCCGACTATCTCCCCGTGGGTCACGCGTGGCTCCACTCGGAGAACGGACTCCTCGGCACCGGCCCGTTTCCGTTCGAGGGGGAAGAGGATCCGAACCTCATCAACGCCGGGAAGCAAACCGTCACCGTGCTCCCTGGTGGCTCCACGTTCGATAGCGCAGCGAGCTTCGGCATGATCCGCGGCGGCCACGTCGATGTCGCCATCCTCGGGGCGATGCAAGTCGCGGCCAACGGGGACATCGCGAACTGGGCCGTCCCGGGCGGCAAGGTCATGGGCATCGGCGGCGCGATGGATCTCGCGTCGGGCTGCAAGAACGTGATCGCGATGATGCAGCACGTGACGAAGAAGAACGAGCACAAGCTCGTCGCGCGGTGCGACTACCCGCTGACCGCCACGCGCGTCGTCACCCTCGTCATCACCGACCTCGGCGTGTTCGCGCCGACGGGCGAGGCCTTTCGCATCGTCGAACTGGCGCCGGGCGTGACCCGCGAGCAGGCCATCGCCGCGACGGGCGCGCCGCTCGTATGAGCGACGACTGGGTGGACGTCGGAGCGACCGCGGAGCTGAAGCAGAAGCCGCTGCAGCAGGTCGTGGTCGGCGGCCTGAAGCTCGCCGTCTCCTACGCGAACGGGGCCTTCGGCGTCATCTCGGGAGTCTGCAATCACGTCGGGGGCCCCCTCGGCGAGGGCACGCTCGACGGCGAGTACGTGGTCTGCCCCTGGCACCACTGGAAGTTCCACCGCGCCACCGGCGAGGGCGAGCCAGGTTACGAGGTCGACAAGGTGCCGCGACACGAGCTCAAGGAGGAGGGCGGTCGACTCCTCGTGAAGCGCGAGGCGAGCACGAAGCGCCACAAGTCTCCGCACGAGCCGCATGCCCTCGAGCGCTCGCTCGTGCGCGCGCCGGGCGGGGTGCGAGTGCTCGGCATCTCGACGACGAACATGGAGCGCGGCCATCCGCGGTACTCGACGTCGGACGCGCTCCTCACGTCCGCGCTCGCCGGCGCGAAGGCGGCGGGACGCGAGACCCAGCTGATCGCGTTGCGCGATCTTGCATTCCGGAACTGCGAGGGCTTCTACAGCAAGAGCGCCCGGGCCTGTACGTGGCCGTGCTCCATCACGCAGATGGATCCGGACGACCAGATGGAGCGCGTCTACGAGGCCATCGTCTTCTGGGCCGACGTCGTCCTCGTCGCGCTGCCGATCCGCTGGGGCGTGGCGAGCGCCCTCTACTTCAAGATGGCGGAGCGCCTCAACTGCGTGCAGAACCAGATCACGCTCCGCGAGCGGGTGCTGATCAAGAACAAGGTCGCCGGCTTCGTCATCACGGGCGGCCAGGACAACGTGCAGGGCGTCGCCGGGCAGGCGCTGCAGTTCTTCTCGGAGCTCGGCTTCCAGTTCCCGCAGTTCCCATACATCGCGCACTCGCGCGGCTGGTCCGCCGAGGACATGGAGAACAACGTCCGCTACGTGCAGGAGTCGGCGGCGCTCCACGATGCGGCCAAGGAGCTCGAGGCGCGGTCGTCGGACAAGGCCGCTGCGATGCTCGAGAGTGCCGCGCCGGCGTTCACACGCGCAGGCCGGAAGGCCGACGGCAATCGCTAGTCCACGAGCCGTGCCGTCGGGAGCTCGGTGGCGCCCGTCGACGTGGCTGCTCGCTTGAACGCTCCGGCGGCCAGCAGCAGCGCCGCGATGCCGAACCCCGAGGTGAGCGATGCGGCCATCAGGATCGCGCTCGTCGACCTCGCCTTGAAGATCTGCTCCGCGATCGTCATCGCGAGCGTCATCAGGACGACGAACGCCGTGGCACGCAGGCGGATGAAGCGGGCGAGGGGAGCGGAGCCGTGCTGCTGGATGTGCACCATGAGCGCGACGAGCGCGATGGCGATGGCGGCGATCACGGCGACCTTGACCGGAACCTCGAGGGCGCCGGCCGTCTCCTCGTAGCGCCGTTCGCGCCGGTGGTTCTCGGTCGTGACCCCATACATGAAGGGGACCTGATTGGCCAGCACGCCTGCCATCCAGGCGGAGAGCCACGCCGTGACGGCGAACGCGACCTCGACACCGCGCCGGGCCCCGCGCGCGAACAGCGCCGCCCCCGCGGCGAAGGCGATCGCGGCGAAGATGTTCACGAGGACCGGGGCGACGATCAGGAAGCGCAGGGCCGACACGGTGTGCGACGAGACGGCGAACATCGTCGCCGCGATCAACACCCCGATGGCGGCCACGCGCACGCGGATCGAGCCGTGGAGCAGGTACAGGGCCTGGGGCGAGCGATCCGCGGGGGCGACGCTGGCGGTCCGCGCCAGCAAGACGAGCGTTGTCGCGAGGGTGCCGAGGTAGGCGCCCCGCACGACCAGATAGACCGGGGCCGACACCAGCGCATCGAGAGTCTCGGCGACGGGCGGCGGAGGCCGCATCACGAACATCAGCACCCAGAAGATCACGGCGAACCAGCGGGCGCGGGTCTGCCGGGCAGCGAGCGCGAGGCACGTGGCGCTGCCGAAGAGCAGCACGCTGAATGTCCACTGCAGGACCTCCCATCCCCAGCCCAGATTGATCGCGTGCTCGTACCAGCCTGTCAGCATGTCCAGAGCGGCGGTGGAGAGCTGTAGCCACGCGGCGAGTCGCAGCCAGCGCGCGCGGCCGTCGGTCAGGCGCGCGGCGAGCTCGAGGTTGCCGAAGGCGAGGCAGAAGGAGCCCGCCACGGCGACGCCCGACATCGCCAGCTGCCAGGACTCGGTGGCCATCCAGTCCATCGCGGCGCCGTACGTCACGATCCGCAACACGAAGAGGCACGCGTGAACCCCAAGGCCCACGCCGATGACGGCTGGCAGTCGCTTCAGGTCCACGGCCGGAGCCTACCAGCGGTGCGCGGCTCGGCGATCACGGCGATTACATCGCCTCCAGGCGCCGGTACGTCGAGATCCACCGGTGATAGTCGCGGCCGGCGAGGGCATAGCGGTCGTATGGGATACCGCGGGGCTGGCGGAAGCGCGCCGGAACGTGAGCGATCCGCACGGGGCCCCCGTCGAGCTCGGGGGCAGGCTCGTCACTTCGCGTCTCGATGGGCAGCCAGAGCGCGCATGCGGGCACTCGATGTCGAACCCAGTCGGCGAGCGTGGCCAGGCAGCGAGTCGCCAACGCCTCGGTCCAGCGGTCATCGTGGTCGAGCCCAGGCAGCCAGCCCGAGAGCGCAGGAGCAGTCTCTTCGAGGGCCCAGGGGCCGCACCCGTCGACGTCCGGAGGATCGTGAAGTGACACGCCAGTGCCCGCGACCTCGAACTGCAGGTCGAAGCCGTGGAAGTCAAACGTGACGATCGCAGCGGTGTCGAAGACCCGATACGTGATCGCGGCGCCCGCAGACACGCGCTCCCAGCGAAGCGGAGGCGGCTCGGGCTCGCGCCGGGGGAACGTGTACTCGGCCGCGAGGAGCAGCAGGCGCTCGAGCTGGTCGGGACGGTCGAGCCGGCCGGCGCGATCGAGGGCATCGAGCACGATCAGCTCGCCCCGCGGATCGCCGAGCGCGGAGAGCCGATCGGCGAGGACGAGCGCGGCGGCATCGTCGCTGGGGGCGGCCGCCTCGGCGAGAACGATCAGCTCCTCCAGATCGTCGGCGGTCATGCGCGACGGCCGCTGCGCGAGCTCGTCGTGAGGTAGCGATCGACGTGCACGGCCGCATCGCGGCCCTCGGCGATAGCCCACACGACGAGCGAGGCGCCGCGCTTCGCGTCGCCGACGCAGAACACGCCGGTCACCGACGTCTCGAACTGGCTCGTGACGCGCACCGTTCCGTTCGGCGCGAGCTGCACGCCGGTCTGCTCCACGAGCGTGGCCGTCTCGGGGCCGGTGAAGCCGAGGGCGAGGATCAGGGTGTCGACGGGGATCTTGATCTCGGCGCCGTCGCCATCGACGCGCACGCCGCGGAGCGCCGTGAGCTGCCCACCTTCGCCCTCGAGCGCGGTGGTCCGGAAGGCGAACTCGCGGGCGCCGCCTTCCTCCTGCGAGCTCGAGGTGCGGAAGACGAGTGGCCAGCTCGGCCACGGGTTCGTTGCCGCGCGGGCCGCCGGCGGAGCGGGCATCAGCTCGATCTGCGTGACGCTCGCCGCGCCCTGGCGGAGGGCCGTGCCGAGGCAGTCCGAGCCGGTGTCGCCGCCGCCGAGGATCACGACACGCTGGCCGCGCACGGAGAAGGGCGTCGCCTCCGCCTCACCACCCACCACGCGGTTCTGGGCGGTGAGGTAATCCATGGCGAGGACGACGCCGCGCAGGTCGCGGCCGGGGACGGCGAGCTCGCGCGGACGCGCCGCCCCCGTCGCGATCACGACCGCATCGTGCGAGCGACGCAGGGCATCCCACGTGGGCGAGCGGCCGACGTCGGCGTGGCACTTGATCTCGACGCCTTCGGCGACGAGCACGGCGAGCCGGCGGTCGAGGACGTCCTTGCCGAGCTTGAAGTCGGGGATGCCGTAGCGCATGAGGCCGCCGGGGCGGGCCGCCGCCTCGAAGACGGTGACGGTGTGCCCGAGGCGGTTGAGGCGCGCCGCGGCCGCGAGGCCGCCGGGAC
>JALHPV010000220.1 GCA_022842285.1 Kofleriaceae bacterium | reverse complement strand
GTGAGCGGGAACACGCCCGAGATCAGCGCCTGCGACGCGATGATCGCCGCCATCGTGGCGAGGATGATCATCGGCCACAGCATCCAGCCCTCGCACAGCGTGTAGAACGGGTTCGCGATCGAGCCGGGCGGGCTCGAGAGCAGCACCGCACCCTGACCGAAGTAGTTCAGGACTAGGCCCGGCAGCGCGATGGCGAACCACGCGGCCCGGATCGGGCGGCGCCCGAAGTGCCCCATGTCGGCGTACAGCGCCTCGGCGCCGGTGATCGACAGCACGACGAGCCCGAGGATCAGGAACCCGTGGAAGCTGTGCGTCGTGAGGAACGTCAGGCCGTGCGCGGGATTCAGTGCGGTGAGCACGTGCGGGTGGCTCGCGATCTCGCGGGCTCCGAGTACGCCGATCGCGGTGAACCACACGAGCATCACCGGGCCAAACGCCACGCCGATCCGGCCGGTGCCGTGCCGCTGCAAGAGGAACAAGCCGACGATGATGCCGACGGTGATGGGCACGATGAGATAGCTCAGCGTCGTGGAGTGCTCGGAGAGGCCCTCCATCGCGCCGAGGATCGAGATGGGCGGCGTGATGATGCCGTCGCCGAACAGGAGGCCCGCGCCGAAGAGCCCGAGCATGATCGCGACCGAGAGTCCGCGCCGGGCGGTGCTGGTCTTGGCCTCGACCAGCGCCGCGAGCGCGAGGATGCCACCCTCGCCGCGGTTGTCGGCGCGCAGCACGAACGCCAGGTACTTCACGCAGACGACGAGAATGATCGACCAGAGGATCAGCGACAGGACGCCGAGCACGTTGCCCTCGAGCGTCGCGGCCGTGGACACCACGGCGTGCGGACTCGTCGGGAACGCGAGGCACTCCTTCATCGCGTAGAGCGGCGACGTCCCGATGTCGCCGTAGACCACGCCCAGAGCGCCGAGGGCGGCGACGGCTAGCTTGTCCTTGGAGTGCGAGATGCCTCGGGGTTACCTCCCGTCGAGAAAGCCAACGTGAGTCTCTGCATCAAGATTGCGTAAAGATCCGCGATCCCGCTCGCTTACAGGCGCTTGCTCGTGGCGTCACCCGACCGCGGCGGCGGTGGGCGAGTTGTCACCCGTGATCATCACCGTCTTGATGCCCATGGAGCGCAGCTCCGAGGCGGCCGTCCTGGCCTCGCATGCTCGCCCTAGAACCAGGCCGTCGCGCCCGCCGTCACGGTGTCCTGCGCGGCCCGATCGAGCACGTCGCCGCCGCCGCCGTAGAACACGTCGTCAGCTGCCTGGTCGTGGCGGTACTCGAGCCGCAGCGACACCGTGTCGACGGGCTGATAGCCAAGGGTGGCGGTTCCCGACGTGATCCACTGCGTCGGCCAGAAGATGGACGCGGCGCCGTCAGGCACGGTCTCGTAGAACAGGTCTCCGCGGAGCGCGACATAGAGGCAGCCGGACAGCACGAGCTTGCCGTAGAGAGCTCCCGCGACCCACGAGGCCGTGCCGAGGTCACCCGGCTCGACGCCCGCGTTCGCCTGGGCCAGCACCGAAACGCGATCGGTGATCGCGTGCTGCACGTAGGCATCGAAGAGATGGCGCCACGTGTCGTCGCGCTCGATGCCGCCGAAGTAGAGCACTTGCGCCGTGGTGCCTTCGCGCGCGTACGCGAGCGACGCCGCGACACTCGGGGTGTCGTTGTTGTCGATGATGCTGTTCCAGCCGTTGTAGACGGCGAGGGTTGCCGTGACCCCGCCCCCGAGGGGGCGCGAGACGCGGGCGCCCGTGTGATAGAAGGGCAGCCCGAAGAACAAGTTGCTGCGCGAGAAGCTCCAGTTGTCCTTCACCGCGAAGACCTCGGGGCCGATCGGTGACGGGAACAGGCCCGCCTCGACGGTGAGCTCGTGCGGCAGCGCCGCGGTGATGGTCGCCTGCTGCAGGTGCTGCCACGTCTCGGCACCGTCTTCGGGCTCGGCGGCGTAGTAGATCTGCGGCGTCAGGCCCGTCTGACCGATCACGCGTACCGTCACGGGGCCGGTCGTGGCCTTCACGTCCAGCGCCACGTTCGCCAGGGTGAACATGCGGCTCCGCGCGTCGAACCCGCGGAGGTTCGTGATCCGGGTCTCCGGGTTCTGCGCGTGCCATTGATAGAAGGCTTCGACGTAGCCGCCGACGACGACGTCAGCAACGAGGATGGTGGCGAGCACGCTCCATGGGTAGCCGACGCCGCATCAAGACCGCATCAACGCCGCGTCGAAAAGCGATCAACCACCAAGGGGCGGGGCCTGCCAGCGACGCGACAGCGCCACCTCGGCCCGGTACTCGGCGAGCATCGTCGCGCGCTGGTCGCCGCTCCAGCCGAGTACGCTGGTGAGGATATCGGCCACGCGCTCGCAGACATCGAGGCCCTGATCGCGGCCCACGAGGAGCAAGGGCACGCGACGGGCGAGCACGTCCTCGACGGTGCGCGCGAGGTCATGCCGGGCGGCAAACTCGATCTCGGCCCACACGTACGGCAGCTCCGCTTCCATGCGCTCGCCGAGCGTTCGATCCTGCGCGATGAGCGCGGCGAGGACCGGGGCCCGCGCACCGTACACGCCGCACAGGTGCGTGGCGGTATCGGCATCGAGGCCGTGCTCGGTCATGAGGGTGCGGCCGACCGTGGCCACGCCCTGGAGATCCGGCGAGGCGATGCCCTCGGCGCCGGGCAGGGGCCGGTGCTTCGTGGTGACCTTCGCGACCTCGGGGAGGTCCCCGAGCTCCTCGAGGAGATGGAGCGTCTTCTCGACGCACTCGCGGGCCATCCGGCGGTACGTCGTGAGCTTCCCGCCCGCGATGATGACGAGGCCGTCCTTGCGGGTGAAGACCTCATGCTCGCGCGAGATCTCGGATTCGTCGACGTTCGGCGGCGCGGCGATGAGCGGGCGGAGGCCGGCCCAGGTGGCGATGACATCCGACGGCACCAGCTTCGCGCCGGGGAAGTAGCCGTTGCCGCTGTCGCACAGGTACTTCACGTCGGCGGCATCGGCCGCGACCTCGTCGGCGCTGCCCTCGAAGTCGGTGTCGGTCGTGCCCAGCACGGTGCGCTCGCGCCACGGGATGGCGAACATCACACGCCCGTCGACGGGGGAGATGAGGGTGATGGCGCGGGCGAGCGGCAAGCGGTCGCGAGGCACCACGATGTGCACGCCCTTCGTGCGCCGCAGGAGGGGCCGCTCGAACGGCAGCTCGAAGCGGCGGATCATCTCGTCCGTCCACGCGCCGGCCGCGAGGATCACGCAGCGGCTCTCGGCGACCCACTCCTCGCCGCTGAGTCGATCTCGCACGACCACACCCGTGATGCGATTGTCCGGCGCGCGGACGAAGCGCAGGACCTCCGTATAGGTGTGGCAGTCCGCCCCGAGGTTCTTCGCGTCGAGGGCGTTCTCGATGACGAGGCGCGCGTCGTCGGTGGCGCAGTCGTAGTACTCGAGCGCGCCCCGCAGGCCCTCGGAGGCGAGCTTCGGTTCGAGATTCAGGGCGGCCTTGGTCCCGCGGAACGTCCGGTGCATCCGCGGCGCGCGGAACATCGCGAGGGAGTCGTAGATCCACAGCCCCACGTTCATGAGCTCGAGGCCGGGCTTCGCGCCCTCGTAGATCGGGATGAGGAACGGCTGCGGCCGCACGAGGTGCGGAGCGACGCGCTGCTGCACGCGGCGCTCGGACACCGACTCGAACACGAGGCGAATCTCGCCGTGCTCGAGGTAGCGCAGGCCGCCATGGACGAGCTTGCTCGACTTCGACGAGGTGCCCGACGCGTAGTCGCCCTTCTCGAACAGCGCGACCTTCATTCCGCGCAGCGCCGCATCGCGCGCGATCCCCGCGCCCGTGATCCCGCCGCCGATGATGAGGAGGTCGTACTTCATGGAGCGGCCTTCACGAGGTGAACGGTGGAGACTCCATGATACCCGACGGCCCCGATGGCCTTGGCCAGCTCCGCCACCGTTGCGTCGGCTGCGACAACAAGCGTGATGGGAGCCGCCACCTCCTCGGGTTTCAGCGCGGAGAGCGCGGCCACGGCAGCGTCCGCCGATGCTCCCACCTCGACCCGCGGTCCGGGGCCCGGTGCTTTGGAGGCGAGCCGCGGCCCGGACATGCCGAGCAGCGACCAGCCATCCGGCGACCCCGGCGCGGCCACGGCCAGGCGCAGGTCCGGGTAGCCGTTCCCGATGGCCTCGACCACCCGGCTCGCGCGCATGCCGCTCGGGGCGATGACCACGACGGGGTTGGTGCCTCCGAGCGTGTGGAGCGCGGCCGTCACCCCGTCCGCCCCGACGCGGTCGCCGGGGTAGGGCGAGGGGCCGAGATCGACCGTGACGCCATCAGGGGTGAGCTTGGCGACGGCGAGCGTCCCGACCCATAGCTCGGTCTGCGTGACGGTGAGCGCGGCCCGCGTGGTGAGGGGCTTGATCACGGCGGACTCGGGCAGCAGCACCCCCGAGCCGGTGGAGGCCCACGGCGGCAGGGGCAGCTCGACCTGCGCGAGGAGCGGCGCCAGGGTCGGATCCTTTGCCGCCGCGCGCGCGATGCGATCCAGCGCGAACAGCGGGGCGGAGGCGAACCGACCGTCGCTGCCGCTCTGCGGACATGCTTCGGCGAGGCGGCGCCACGGCCGCTCCGTCTGCTTGCCACGGGCGGTGTCGAGGGCGCCGTAGAACGTCCCGCGCGCCTTGTCCGAGCAGAACGCCTCGCAGGACTCCATCGCGAGCTCGATCAGCTCGAGCCGGGGACCTCCATCCTCCGCGAGGGTGCGCCACTGCAGGAACGCGGTCGTGTCGCAGGGCTGACACCCATCGAGCAGCGCTTGCACCCGCCGCGCGGGGCCGAGCTTGGCCAGTCCCTCGAGGGTCACGCGGCAGGCGGGCACCCAGGCCGTGGTGACGGCCGGGGCGGCGGAGCCGGAGCCGGAGCCCGAGCCGATATCATCGAGCTTCGACGCCCCGCCTTTGCACGCCGCGAACGCGAGGAGAATCGCGACGGCGCGCATGCTAGCCCCGGTCGACTTCGAGGCCGTACTTCTTCACGAGGCGGTGGATGTAGTTGCGGTCGATGCCGGCCTCGCTCGCCGCGCGCGAGATGTTGCCGCGGTGACGGGCGAGCAGCGCCGTCAGGTAGTCGCGCTCGAAGTTCTCGACGAGGGCCGCCTTCGCATCCTTGAAGGGCAGCTCGAGCACGTCGGGTGACGTCGGCGTGATGCCGCTCATCGAGGGCCGCGCCGCGTCGTCCGCTGTGACCGCGGGCATGCGCGGCTGCGAGTCGGCGAGCTCGGAGAGGTACGCGGACGCGCCGGCGGTGCCGAGCGAGAGGGCGCGCTCGACGACGTTACGGAGCTCGCGGACGTTGCCCGGCCAGTCGTGCTGCTGGAGCTGCTCGAGGAGCGTCGGCGACTGCGTCCAGCCGCCGCGGCCCATCCGGTCGGCGAACCAGTTCGCGAGCGCGGGGATGTCGCCCTTGCGCTCGCGCAGCGGCGGCACGAACGTCGCGACCACCGCGAGGCGGTAGTAGAGGTCCTCGCGGAACTTGCCTTCGCGCACCATGGCGCGCAGGTCGCGGTGCGTGGCGGCCACGACCCGGATGTCGACGTCGACAGAGTGGGTCTCCCCGACGCGGCGTACCTGGCGACGGTCGAGGACCCGTAGCAACTGCGGCTGGAGATCGAGCGCGAGCTCGCCGATCTCGTCGAGGAACAGGGTGCCGTGGTTGGCCGCCTCGATGAGGCCCTGCTTGTCGGCGCCGGCCCCGGTGAACGAGCCCTTCGCGTGACCGAACAGCTCCGATGCGATCAGCTCGTGCGGGATGCTGCCGCAGTCGACGACCACGAACGGTCCCTTGTTGCGTCGGCTGTGGCGGTGCACGGCCTCGGCGATGGCTTCCTTGCCCGTGCCGGTCTCGCCCTGCAGGAGGATCGTGGCCTCCGTCGGCGCGGCGCGGTTCAGGAGCGAGAACAGGCGCCGCATCGGCTCCGTGGTCCCGATGACGTCGCCGAACCGGTCACCCGTCCACGCGCCCAGGTCCACGCTCGTGTCGATCGGCTCGATGTCCAGCTCGGTGTGCTTGCCGACGCGCAGGCGCGCCCCGCCGGACAGCACGACCTGACCGATGCGCATGCCGCCGTGCTTCGTGCCGTTGGTGGTGTCGAGGTCGCGGACCTCGATGCCATCGCGGCGCACCCGGATCTCGAGGTGGTGCCGGGAGACCGTCGCGTCCGCGAGCACGAAGTCGTTGTCGGGATGCGTCCCGACCATCGTGGTGCCCTCGTCTAGCGTGTGCTCCTTGCCCTGATCAGGACCCGACGCGATGCGTAGCCGGAAGCTGCGCTGGACGAGCAGACCGCTCGCGTCGTCGGTGAGGAGCTGCGTGTGGATCTGGCTCACGCTGGAGTCGTTGTACCGCGCCGACGCGCCAGCAACCAAGCGACGAACGCCACCAACCAAGCGCCGCCCAGATCGCCGCCGCGGGTCTGTGCGCAGCAGCCGGCGGGTGGCTCCCCCTCGAGGGGGTTCCCGCCGTCCGGGGGCAGCGGCCCGTCGACGAGCTCGGCCGCGTCGGGGGGGATGGAGGCGTCGCTGACGCCGCCATCGGGCGGATCGTCGCCCTCCTGCAGCACGATGGAGAGGAAGGTCCCCGGGTCATCGTCGAGGTCGATCTGCTTGCACTGCGTGGTGGTGAGATATCCGTTCTTGCGCACCGTGACGCACGCCAGGCGCGGTGACACCGGGGCGAACTCGTAGAAGCCGTCGGCGCCGGTGGTCTCGACCCGGCCGTCGTCCAGGGTGACCTCGGCATCGGCCACGCGGCCGCAGTTCGACACGCTGCCCGTACAGATGACGCCGAGGAGCCGCCCCGAGGGCAGGTTGCCGTGCTTCACCGCGAGGTGGTTGGCGACGGCGCGCTGCACGCCGTCCGACGGCGAGCTCGCCAGCACCCCGTCGAGGACGAGGGCGCTGGAGCTGCCGCTGTCGAAGGCGAGGGCGAGGTGGACACTGCGCGCGACGAGGAACGTCGCCAGCTCGAGTGCCGTCATGCCGATCGAGGCTTCCTGCCACCCGTCCACGACGACCAGGGTCAGCGTGTTGCCATCGGCCGACAACCCCACCGCCGAGCGCGGGGCGCGCACACACGCGAGCGTGATGGGGTCGTCGCAATCGAACGCGCTCTCGACCGCGCCCGCGCGCACGAGCAGCGGGCGCCCGCTCACCACCCCGGATGTGCCCGAGGGCAGCTGGTCGTACTGCGTGATCAGCTCCGGCGGCTCGATGGTGGCGCGCGTGCGCTCGTCGCCGCTGCGGAGGAAGTGCAGCACGGCGCTGTGGTCATCGTCGGCGGTCTGCGTCCAGGGCACGCCATCGGCGGCGGCGAGCCCGAGCGGTCTCCACCCGCTCACCGAGAAGGCGTCGCCGTTGATGACGACCTGCGCCCCAGTGCGCGAGGCGTACTCGGCCGGCGTGATGCCCTTGTCCGCCTCGGCGGTCGCGTACACACCAATCTCGGCCGAGGTCAGGTTCACGCGCACGAGGTGCAGCCGCAGCGGTTCGGTGGGGCTCGCGTCGACCCACTGCTCGACGACAATGCCCTCGTGGGGCTCGGTCGTGGACTCGAGCACCGGCGCCGCGTGGGCGGCCGTCGCCGTGGCCACGAGCAGAGACGGTGTAAACCTTGTCAACACTTCGAGAGGTTGACCAAGTTTACACCGTCCCCGTCAGACGACGATTCCGTCGAAGCGGGAGATCCAGCGTGTCGGATGGAAGTCGGGGATGGGGAGCGGGGTCTGGAGGGCGGCGCCGTCGCGCCAGAAGTCGCGGAAGGGCTTCTTCTCGCCCGTCCGGTAGAAGTGCATCAGGTAGGCAACATCGCAGGCCGCGAAGTCCGATACCCACTGGTCGAGGTCATGGACGCCGCACTCGTGGAGGAGCTGCAGGCTGTAGCGGCAGGCTTCGGCCTCGTACAGTGCGAGCTCGTGGAGCTGGGCCTCCGTCCAGGTCTCCTCGGGCCGGCGCATCCCGATCTCGCGTGCTGATTCGGAGACGTTCCACTGCACGGTGTGCCCGAACAGGTGGATGAGAATGAAGAGGGCGTCCTCGACCTCGAGATCGTGATCCACGTGGATGTGATGACCGTCGAGGTCGCCAGTGAACGGATTCGGGACGTCGGTGATCGTCACCGGAATCCGCCACCGGTCCTCGACGGCTCGCTCCACGCGGTCGAACACCACGCGCAGGCGGGCGTCCTCAGGCTTCATGGACCTTCATTTGGGGGTGACGGCGCTCTGCACCCGCGCCTGGGACAGCTCGTGCAGCGTGCGCATGACGCTGTACGCGGCCAGCTCGGCGAGGAGCTTGGTGACCTTCGCGTGCATCGCGTCATCGAGCCCGCCCTCGACGGCCTTCATGGCCGCGACGAGGTTCTGCTCCTGGGTCGCGAGCTCCTTGGCATCGATCACTCCGTCAGCCATCGACTGCGTGAAGTGCTCGAGCTGCCCGACATGCTCGTCGAGCTCGGGGGTGGTGTCGTCGTTGATCCAGCTGACGCGTCCCATTTGGTCTCCTTATCGCTACCTATCTGGCTTCCAGGATCTGCTTGATGGCGGTGAGGCGCTCTTGCATCTTCTCGCGTCCGCCGAGCTTCTCGAGCTTCTCGAGCTTGCTCGGCGGGAGGAACTCGACGTCGGTGCACTCGATGATGGCCGCGAGCTCCTGGGCCTCGCGCTCCAGCGTCTGCGTCGACGGCATGAAGCCGGCGAGGGCCTGGGCCAGCGCATCCTTCGTGATGGTGCGGGACCCCGCCAGCAGCGACGTGCGGTACGCGCGGCCAATGATGCCTTCGATGTCGGCGCCTGACAGGTTGCCCCGGTGCGGAATCTCGGCGGGGACGTCCGCTTCGGCGACGCTGGTGCCCGACTTCCTCGCGAGCACCATGATCATGGTGCGGAGCTCGTCGTTGTCGGTCGGATAGAACAGCGGGATGTGGACCTCGGCGCGGCCCTGGCGCTTGAGGTCGATCGGGAGCAGGTCGGGGCGAGCCGTCAGGAGCATCCAGATGATGCGGCCGCGGTACTGCGTGTCGCCCATCTGCGACGCGATCATGCCGAAGATGCGCGCGCCCACCCCGGAGTCGCCGCCCTGGTCGCGATCGCCGAGCATGGCATCGGCCTCGTCGACGATGATGACGACAGGGCCCATCGAGCGCATCACGCCGAGCACGCGCTCGAGGTTGCCCTCGGTCTCGCCGACGTACTTGCTGCGGAAGTTCTTGAGGACGACCGCCGGGATCCCGATCGAGCCGGCCACGCAGGTGGCGAGGAAGCTCTTGCCGGTGCCGACCGGGCCGTTGAACAAGTAGCCCATCGGTACGGTCTCGAGCTCGCCGCGCTTGATGAGCTCTGCGTCGTCGAGGAGTCGCTTCTTCGCCGCCTCGTGACCGACGACGGTGTCGAGCCCCCACTTGGGCTCGACGAACTCGAGCATGCCCTGCGCCTGGCGTTCGATGAGCCGCTTCTTCAGCTCGCGGAAGTACTTCGGATCGAGTCGGCGCTGGCCCTCGGTGGCGGACCGCACCAGCACCTCGAGGTCGGTGAGTCCGATGCCGGCGGTGAGCTTGCCGAGCTCGTCGACGCCATAGTCGGAGAAGGTCGAGACCTCCTTGCCCGTCGACTGGATCTGCGCGGCAAGAAACGCGGTGCGCTCGGTGGCATCCGGCAGCGGCACCTCGAGCGAGGCGACATGGGGATTGCTCGTGAGCCGCTCCGCGATCGACGACAGGCGAGGGTCGATCAGGATGAAGGCCATGTTCAGGCGCTTCACGTACGGGCTCGAGGCCCAGTTGAGCAAGGTGACGAGGTGGGTCTGCTCGTTGAGGTCGAGGTTGTCGCCCGAGGGCGCGACGTAGCCCGCATGGTCGATGATGACGGCAGTACGAAGCCGCTTGTCGTCGTCGGCCATCACGTTCTTCTGGACGAGCAGGTCGATCGCGGCGAGGCCCTTCGTCGGATCGCGCGGCAGCTGGCGCAGATCGCCGAGCCACTTCGCCGCGGTCTCCACCATCGACTGGAGGCGCTTACCGTTGGAGCCGGCCGTGCAGCGCAGGCCGCGGGCGAGGTCGTAGTGAATGACGAGGTCCCAGCGTCCGAACAGCTGCTCGGCGAGGAAGTCCGCGAGGCCTCCCCACTTGTCCGCCCCCGTGCGCACGACATCGAAGGTGTTGCCGTGGACCACGAACATCGAGGTGGTGCCGGAGAAGTAGAGCTCGGCCAGCTTGGCCGCCCATGGCGGGAAGTGCGCCGGCAGAGCCGTCGCCTTCGTCACGCCATCTGCGCCCGCCAGCGTCTTGGTCTCGGTGGTCTCACTCATCGGGTCTGCACCGTTCGCTGCGGGGAGAGGTCCGTGTCGAGGATCGACGGCGTCGTGTCAGCGTCCTGGACGCCGGTGATCGTTTGCAGCTCGCGAATGGTCTGCTCGGTCTGCGAGATGCCCTCGGAGATGGCATCGATGCGGCTCGACATCTCGTCGGGGTCGGTGTGGCTGACCGCCATCTCGGTGACGGCGGCGATCTTGTTCTCGAGCCGGTCGAGCTCGGTGGCGACGAACTCGGCGTTGTTGCGCGCCTTCGCGACGTTCTCCTTCCGGAGCTCGGCGGTCGAGATGCTGTCGTCGAGCGATCGGATGATGCGGTCGTCAGCCTGGTTGGCCTCGCCGACGGAGTCCGCCCGCTTCTTGCGTCGCACCTGGAGGTCGCCGAGCGTCTTGTCGATGGCGGCCTCGTCGGCGGCCTGGAGGAAGCGGTTGATGGCCTGCTCGGAGAGCAGCAGGCGGAGGAACACCCAGAGGAGGCGATCGAGCGCGGGGGTCCGTAGCTCCGTCGAGGCCCCCGAGCTATCGCGCGTCTCCCCGCGGACGGCGTTCGCGATGCGCGACATCTCCACGCAGCGTGCGCGCAGCCGGAGGAAGCGCGCCCGGCGGTCCTCGGTCAGCGACTTCAAGACCTCCATGATCTTGTCGCGCGCGTCGACCCGCGGCTGCTGCAGCGCCGCCCCGGACGGGCCTTTGAGCCCGCGCTCCTCGGCGCGTACCTTCGCGTCGATCGCGCCCTGGAAGCGCGGCAGGGTCGCGAGGCCCGCGAGATACACGACCTCTCCCGCAGCCACGAGGGGAAGGGCGATGTCCGCGTGGCCCGACACGATGGCGGCGGCCGCGGCTCCGCCGAAGATGAGCAGGTTCCACCGGAACATGAAGGCTTCCTTCAGGTAGCGAAGGAGGCCTGCTTTCTTCGGTTCGGACACGCGTCAGTCTCCCGCTCGGCTGGAGGACTCGAGGCGATCGATGGTTTCGCGGATTCCCATCACCACCTCCATGAACTTGGGGTCCTTCTGCATCTCGATCGACGGACGATCGGGAGGCGGCACGCGGATCTCCTTCAGGACCGTGCCCGGCGAGTTCGAGAACATGAGGATGTGGTCGCCGAGGAAGACCGCTTCCTCGATCGAGTGGGTGATGAAGAAGATGGTCGGCGACTGCTCGCGCCACAGCTTCACCAGGTTGTCCTGCATGCGCGACCGCGTCGGCGGATCGAGCGCACCGAACGGCTCGTCCATGAGGATGATCCGCGGCTCGAGGATCAGCGTGCGCGCGATGGCGACCCGCTGGCGCATACCGCCCGAGAGCTGGTGCGGATACTTGTCGGAGTCCTTGCTGATGGACAGGCCGACCTTCGCGATCCAGTGGCGCGCCCGATCGAGGCGCTCCGCCTTCGGCACGCCGCGGCACTCGAGGCCGAACGCGACGTTCTCGAGCACGGAGCGGTTGTCGAAGGACGTGTAGTCCTGAAACACCATGCCGCGATCGGGACCCGGACCCGTGATGGGGTGGCCATCGATGAGGACCTGGCCGGACGACTGCGGGAACTGCGGCAGGAGGCCGGCGATCATGCGGATGACCGTCGACTTGCCGCAGCCCGACGGCCCGAGGATCGAGACGAACTCGCCACGCCCGGGGTAGTCCTTGATCGCGAAGTTGACGTCCTTGATCGCGGTGAAGGCATCGCGGCCGGAGCCGTAGACCTTCGTGACGTTCTTGAACTCGACGACGGGTGGCTTCGCGAGCGGAGGACCGAGCTCCTCCCCATTCACCGAGGAGGGACGCTCGCGCTTCGTGCTCGTGATCTCGACGCGTGTTTCGCGCTCGTCGCGGGCCACGGGCTGCGGGCTACGGGCGGGGGCCGGATCGACAGCCTTCGGCGGCAGATCCTTGGGCGCGGCCTCGGCCTCCATG
>JALHPV010000219.1 GCA_022842285.1 Kofleriaceae bacterium | reverse complement strand
CACCTGCGCGGGCAGTCGGCGATTCACCTCGGCGTCACACACGCCGACCGGTCGCTGACTCGCATCCATCGCGCGGATCGCCTGCGGTTCGTGGGCGAGGTGGAGGAGGTCCCCGTCGAGCTCGCGTGGCAGCCGTCGCCAGGACGTGGGCACTACGCGATGATCTCGCCCGCGATCTGCAAGCAGCTCGGCCTGCGAATCGGCGCCGAGGTCACGGTGCGCTTCGAGCTCGTCGACCCGGATCAGGTGACGCTGCCCGACGACATCGCTCTCGCCCTGCGCCCACCTCGCATGGCGAGCCGCTGGCGGGCCTTGACGCCTGGCCAGCAGCGCGCGCTGATCGCGTTCGTCGCCAGCGCACGCACCGAGGCGACGCGCCAGAACCGGGTCGCGAACCTGTTCGCGCCCCTCGAGCGGATGCCTCGCGCGGTTCGGTCCAAGACCAGACGGCCGTAGACCTCGTCGAGGCGCCCACCCGGGCTCGCGTCAGGGGGCCGCGCGGGCGCAATCGGGCACCACGCCTGGTAACGTCCAGGGCTGGTTCGCGTGGGGCAACGCAATCCGATCTGGCGAGGGGGGCTGCTCTCCATCGGGCTCGCAGCGCCAGTCGTGCTGCGCGCCCTGGCGTCCGCCGCCTATGCCGACGCGGCGGATGTGACCGCTCTCGTAGCTGCGGATACGTATGTCGCCGCGTCGCCCGGCTTCGAGGACGCGGATGCAGCCGACGTCGCGTGGGCCGCGCACGTGACGTGGCGAGGCCAGCGGCGAGGAGCGACGCTCGACTACGTCCAGCGCGAGTCGTTGATCGGCGGCCCGGCGCGCCGCGAGCTGCACGAGCTGGCGTACACCGACGGAACGCTCGCGCCGATGACGTTCACGCTCGGGCGCTATCGCGTGCCGGGCGGCTACTGGCTGTTCGCCGATGGCGTGCAGATCGGGTTCGCCCTGACGGACTCGGTGGAGGTCGCGGTCTACGGCGGCGCGCGCTCGTTCTCGAATGCGCGAACGGAGCAGCTCCTCAGGACCGATCCGCACGTGTTGCCGCTGGTCGGGGCGGCCCTGACGCGGAAGGGCGACGTGCAGGCGCGCGTCTCCTACACGCTGACCCGCGATCGCGTCGAGATCCCACGCGGTGACGGCATGGTGGCGGAGTCCGAGCAACCCGAACAGTTTCTCGATGCGGAGCTGTTTGCGCTGCTCGGCGACCGCGTCCAGGTCACGGCGGGCGCGACGATGGGCACGCGGTACCTCGTCACGTATCCGAGCGTGGCTGCCGAGCTCACCGATGATCCGCGCCTCGACACGCAGTACTTCGGTGCGCAATCGGTGTTCGGCCTCGCCGACGTGAGGGTCTCGCCGGAGTGGCGCATCGCAGGGGGCCTGACCGCGCATCGCACGAAGCTCGGGCAGCTCACGGACACGCCCGCCGCCCAGTCGATCACGGGCAGCTTCCTGGAGGCGAGCGGGCGCGCGACCTGGCGCCGCGCCAAGACCTGGCGCCTGGCGATGCGGACGCGCGCTCGCGTCTGGGCCGACGCGCGGCAGGCGTACCGCGTCTACGGCCAGGCGCAGTTCCGGCGCGGAGCCCTCGACCTGCAGGCCGCCGCGGGGGCCGATGTTCGCGTCGGGGCGGACGAGCCGATGTACGACAACCGGACGACCTTTCTCGGCCGGGCCAGCGTCGGCCGCAAGACGGAATCCCTCGAGCTCGCGGGCGGCGTGGCCGCGGTGTCGGCCATCGGCGACGAGCTCGCGGCGACGCCCGGCGATGACACGGGCTCCACCCGCGCGCCGTACACGCTCGAAGCCCGGTCCTATGCCTTCGGTCGCGGCTTCTGGACGCACGAGGCCTGGTTCGCCGGCCTCGATATCGAGGTCGATCTGTATGGCAACGGCGCGCGCGGGCTGCTGCAGGTGGGGTGGGCGCGATGAAGGCGCTGGTGGTCATCATCGTCCTCGCGTGGACCGTCGGACTCGCCGGGGCCAACCCGAACGCAGCGCCGGCAGGACGGCGCGGCGGCGCTCACGCCGGGGCCTCGTGCCTCACGTGTCATCCGACGTTCAAGTCGACGCCCACCGCCTGTGCCGACTGCCACGACAAGCAGCGTCCGCACGAGCCGATGGGCGCCTGTCAGACGTGTCACACGACCGCCACGTGGCGCACGACGACGTTCGACCACGCCGCGCCGAGCGTGGGGTTCGCGCTCACGGGCAAGCACCAGAGTGCGCCATGCACGGCCTGTCACCCGACGAAGGTCGACTGGAACGCGCCGGTGCGCGGCTGCCTCGATTGCCACGCCGATCCTCATGGCACGCAGTTCAAGGGCAACGTGTGCACCGAGTGCCACACCACGTCGGCCTTCGTGCCGTCGCTGATCGACATCGACAAGCACGACCTGTTCGCCTTCCCGCTGAGAGGGTCCCACCGCCAAGCGACGTGCGCCTCGTGTCACCGCGGTGGCGTGTTCATCGGGGTGTCGCAGACCTGCGTCAGCTGTCACGCGGATCGCCGGCACAATGGCCGGTTCGGGGCGCAGTGCCAGGATTGTCACGGCGTGACGACGTGGCAGCAGGTCACGAACTTCGATCACGCGATCACGGGCTTCAAGCTCGAGGCGAAGCACGTGGGGGTCGCGTGCACGGGCTGCCACGGGGCCGACGGCACGGCGCTGGCGCGGTCCAAGGCGCCGACCGACTGCCGGACGTGTCACGCCACCCCGCACGACCGGCACTTCCCGGCATCGTGCGTTGGCTGTCACTCCACGCAGGGGTGGGCGAAGGTCGAGCGCTACGACCACGACGATACGGCGTTCCCCCTCGAGCTCCGCCACCGGACCTTGCGGTGCGGGGCCTGTCACGACGCCAAGCGCAAGCCGCCGATCACGAGTGCGTGCCGCAGCTGCCACGGCGATCCGCACCGCGGCAGCACCGGGTACGAGTGCGATGACTGCCACCGCGCGGACCGCTGGCGCGTGATCCGGTTCGATCACGACGTGACGGCGTATCCCCTGGTGGGCCGCCATCGGGTGGCGGCATGCGACGGCTGCCACCGCAACCCCGCGTGGACAGGCGTGCGCACCGACTGCATCGCGTGCCATGCCTTCGATCGCCCGCGCACGTCCTCCCATCCCCCCGAGCCGGAATGCGAGGACTGCCACAACCAGTGGCGCTGGCGGACCATCAACTGACGGGTGCTGGTGATCCAGCTCGACTTCTGGCCAGCTACCACCGGTGGAGCGCTAGGATGGCTGCGTGCCGCGCGTCGAGATCAAGAAGCTTCGCCCTGATGCCGTGATCCCGCAGTACGCGACCGCGCAAGCGGCCGGTCTGGATCTATGCGCCGCGCTGGATGCGCCGGTCGTGCTGAAGCCGGGAGAGCGCACGGCCATCGATACCGGGCTCGCCTTTGCGTTACCGCCGGGCTTCGAGGGGCAGCTCCGCCCGCGGTCGGGGCTCGCGCGCAAGAACGGGGTGACGCTCGTGAACTCGCCCGGTACGCTCGATGCTGACTTCAGAGGCTCCTTGATGATCCTGGTCATTAACCACGGAGCGGAGCCGTTCGAGATCCGCCCCGGCGATCGCATCGCGCAGATGGTCATCGCGCCAGTCGCGCAAGCCGAGCTGGTCGAGGTCGCCGAGCTCGGCGATACGGCGCGTGGGGCCGGCGGATTCGGATCCACGGGGCGATGACCCAGGACCGTGATGACGACGAGCTCCAGGACAGCGCGCCGACGCTGATCCGGGAGCCTGCACCCGCCGTCACCGCGATCTCCATGAAGCCGCCCGGGCAGGGCGATCCAGCGCCGACGCCGGCGCCGCCCGTGCTGCCCAAGCGCGAGGTGAAGCTGCGCGCGATCTCGGAGGTGGGGGTGAAGCTCGCGCCGCCGGGTGGGTTCGGTCGCCTCGCGCCTCCGCGTGATTCCGAGCGCGCCCGCGCACGCCAGTGGCCACGGGCAGTGCTCGCGGCGGTGGCCGTCATCGGCATTGCCGCGGCCGTGACCATGGCGATCTGGTGGATCGCGGCGTGGACAGGGTGAAGTGAGGGCGTGATGCCCGCCTCCTCGTGGCGGTCACGGGCGATGGGCAAGAGGGGGATCGCGAGCGAGCCCGCGTCGCTCTATTCGACACCCATCTGCGCAAGCCGGTGGCGCTGGCGACGTTGCGCGAGACGCTGGCGGCCGGACGCCGGCTGAGGTACGGATCGCCCAAGGATCCCTGAAATGATCACGCGTTACTCCCGGCCCGAGCTCACGAATCTCTGGACCGATGCGTACCGCTTCGAGCTCTGGCTGGAGGTCGAGCTGGCCGCGTGCCGGGCGATGGAGCGGGCAGGGACGGTGCCGGCCGGAACGGCAGACCGGGTGCGGGCCCAAGCGGCGGGCAAGCTCGATGCGCAGCGCATCCTGACGATCGAGGCGACCACCCGCCACGACGTGATCGCGTTCCTGACGCATGTCGAGGAGCTCGCGGGTGAGCCGGCGCGCTGGCTCCACCTGGGCATGACGTCGTCGGATGTCCTCGACTCCGCGCTCGCGCTGCAGACCATGCGCGCGCTCGACGTCGTGCTCGAGAAGATCGGTGGTCTGACGGCGGCCCTCTCCGCGAAGGCGCGCGAGCATGCACGGACCCCGATGATCGGGCGCTCGCACGGGATCCACGCCGAGCCGATCACGGCGGGTCTGACCTTCGCGCGGTGGCATGCGGAAGTCGTGCGCGCCGCCGAGCGCGTGCAACGGGCGCGGACCGCGATCGCGGTCGGCAAGATCGCAGGCGCGGTCGGCGTGTACGGCAATCTCGACCCCGCGATCGAGGCGGAGGCGCTGGAGGCGCTCGGCCTCGCGCCGGAGACCGTCGCCACCCAGATCGTGGCGCGCGATCGACACGCGGAGGTGCTCTGCGCACTCGCGCTGCTGGGCACCGCGATCGAGCAGATCGCCCTCGGCGTGCGGCACTGGCAGCGGACCGAGGTCGGCGAGGCCGAAGAGGGCTTCGGCAAGGGGCAGAAGGGCTCCTCGGCAATGCCGCACAAGAAGAACCCCATCCTCTCGGAGAACCTGACCGGTCTCGCCCGGCTACTCCGCTCGTACGCGGGCGCGGGCCTCGAGGATGTGGCGCTGTGGCACGAGCGCGATATCTCGCACTCGAGCGTCGAGCGCGTCGTGATGCCCGACGCGACCATCCTCGCCGACTTCATGGTCGTACGCGCCACGACGCTCGTCGAAGGCCTCGTCGTGCACCCCAGCCGGATGCGGGCGAACCTCGATCGGACCGGTGGGCTCTACTTCTCGGAGGCGATCCTCCTCGCGCTCGTCCGCACGGGCCTCGCGCGTCAGGAGGCCTACGTGATGGTGCAGCGCGCGGCGCTCGCGGCCATCCACGAAGCCGCGGCAGAGGGGCAGGTGGGCGCGAAGCCCGGCCGGTTCCGCGCGCTGCTCGGCGCCGACCCCGAGGTGGCCGCGCGCCTCGATACGGCGGCGCTCGATGCCTGTTTCGATCTCGATCACCACCTGCGGCATGCCGGGGCGATCCTCGAGCGCGCGCTGGGAGGCGTCTGATGTCCAAGCACGATGCGGCCCTGAAGGCCCAGCTCGCCACGCCGCTCGCGGGCACACCCTGGACGACGATCGGCGGGCGCACCCTCAGCAAGTACGACGGCAAGGTTCGCGATTGCTACATCGACACCGAGCGCGGCGAGCGGATCATCGTCGTGACGGATCGGCTGAGCGCGTTCGACGCCATCGTCGGGCTCATTCCGTCGAAGGGGCAGGTGCTGAACCAGCTCGCGCAGTTCTGGTTCGAGAAGACGCGCGACATCGCGCCGAATCACATGCTGCGCACGCCCGATCCGAACGTGATGATCGCGCGCGAGTGCAAGCCACTCCCCGTCGAGCTCGTGATGCGCTCGTACCTGACCGGCGTCACGTCCACGTCGATCTGGCGGGCGTACGAGGACGGCGCGCGCTCGTTCTGCGGTCACGCGCTCCCCGACGGGATGAAGAAGAACGAGCGCCTGCCGGCGGCGATCCTGACGCCCTCCACCAAGGCCGCCCTCGGCGATCACGACATCTCGGTCTCGCGGGACGAGCTGCTGGCGCGCGGTGAGATCAGGCCCGAGGTGTTCGACCGGGCGGCCGATATCGCGGCGAAGCTGTTCGCAGCCGGACAGGCGCACGCCGCGGCGCGGGGGCTGATCCTCGCCGACACGAAGTACGAGATGGGCCTCGATCGCGACGGCACCATCGTCGTGATCGACGAGATCCACACGCCGGATTCCTCTCGCTACTGGTACGCCGACGACTACGAGGAGCGCCTCGCGCGCGGCGAGGAGCCGCGGTCGCTCGACAAGGAGTTCGTGCGGCGCTGGCTCAAGAACGATGCGAAGTGGTCCGGTGATGGCCCGCCGCCGCCGATGCCGGACGAGATCAAGCTCGAAGCGGCGCGGCGCTACATCGCGTCGTACGAGCTCGTCACCGGCGTCGACTTCGTGCCCGACACGCGGCCGCCGCTGCCCCGCATCGCCGCCGCTATCGGGGCGGCATGAGCGACGGCGCGTCGGGCGACGTCCTGGTGCTCCGGGCCCGCGCGGCCCTTGGTGAGTCGAAGCGGCAGCGGGCCCTGGCTCGCGTACGCACCGTCGCGCCCGGCGTGACGAATCTCTCCACGCGCTGGGTCCACCTCGTCTACGCCACCCGCGCGCTCACCGACGCCGAACGCGCGCAGCTCGACCGCATGTTCGAGTACGGCCCTGCGCCCGCCGATGTCGCGGCCGTCGCGCAGATCTGGGTCGCGCCGCGCTTCGGCACCATCTCGCCCTGGTCGTCGAAGGCGACCGACATCGCCCACGTGTGCGGGCTCGCCGCGATCACGCGGATCGAGCGGATCGTCGAGTATTCGTTCGCGGGCGGTGCCCCGGATCTGGACGCCGTGAGCGGCGTGCTCTCCGATCGCATGACCGAGTCCGTGCTCGGCGATCTCGATGGGGTCCGCCGCTATCACCTCGCCGCGGCCCGCCGCCCGGGGACGCTCGGTCACGTCGCGCTCGGTCCGGACGGGGCCGCCACGCTGCGCGCCGCCTCGTCCACGCTGGGCCTCGCGCTCGCCGAGGACGAGATCGAATACCTGGTGCGCAAGTACCGCGAGCTTGGCCGCGACCCCACCGACGTCGAGCTCATGATGTTCGCGCAGGCCAACAGCGAACACTGCCGCCACAAGATCTTCAACGCCGAGTGGTTCGTCGACGGCACGAAGCAGGACCATTCGCTCTTCCAGTGGATCAAGAAGTCCACGGAGGCCGCGCCGACGGGCGTGCTCTCCGCCTACAAGGACAACGCGGCCGTCGTCGAAGGCAGTGCTGCCGCGCGCTTCTTCCCCGACGGGGATGGCGTGTACCGCGCTCACGCCGAGGCCGTTCACGTGCTCGGCAAGGTCGAGACGCACAACCATCCCACCGCCATCTCGCCGTTCCCCGGGGCGGCCACCGGCTCCGGCGGCGAGATCCGTGACGAGGGCGCGACGGGTCGCGGTGCGAAGCCGAAGGCCGGCCTCGTCGGCTTCACCGTCTCCGACCTGCGCCTCCCGAACGCCCTCGAACCGTGGGAGCCCGCTGCCGCCGCGTGGATCGGTAAGCCCGGTCGCATCGCGAGCGCGCTCGACATCATGACGGAGGGCCCGCTCGGCGGCGCCGCGTACAACAACGAGTTCGGTCGTCCCGCGATCCTCGGTTACTTCCGCACGTACGAACACGCCGATCGCCCGGGCCTCGCGCGGGGCTACCACAAGCCCGTCATGCTCGCGGGCGGCATCGGGTCCGTCCGCGCCGAGCACGTGCAGAAGGCGCCGGTGCCCGCTGGCGCCGCGCTCATCGTCCTCGGTGGCCCGGCGTTCCTCATCGGCCTCGGCGGGGGCGCGGCCAGCTCGCTGGCGCAAGGGGCGTCGGCCGAGGACCTCGACTTCGCCTCCGTGCAGCGCGACAACGCCGAGATCGAGCGGCGGTGCCAGGAAGTGATCGACCGCTGCTGGGCGCAGGGTGCGGCGAATCCGATCCTCTCCATCCACGATGTCGGTGCGGGCGGACTCTCCAACGCGCTACCCGAGCTCGTGCACGACGCGGGTCTCGGCGCGAAGCTCTCGCTCGCCGCCATTCCGCGCGGCGAAGCCGGCCTGTCGCCGCTCGAGGTCTGGTGCAACGAGTCCCAGGAGCGCTACGTCCTCGCGATCGCCGCGGACCGGCTCGCGGACTTCGCCGCCCTCTGTGCCCGCGAGCGCGCGCCATGGGCTCACGTCGGCGATGCCACGGCCGAAGGTCACTTGCTGCTCGCCGACGAGACGTCGAACCCCGTTGACGTTCCCCTCGAGCTGATCCTCGGCAAGGCGCCGCGCATGACCCGGCGGGCGACGACAACCGAGCCTGCACGCCGCGCGCTCGACCTCGGCGGCGCGACGATCGCGCAGGCGCTCGACCGCGTGCTCGGCCTGCCCACGGTCGCGGACAAGTCGTTCCTCGTCACCATCGGCGACCGCACCGTCGGTGGCCTCATCGCGCGCGACTCGATGGTCGGCCCGCACCAGGTGCCGGTCGCCGACTGCGCCCTGACGCTGGCCGGCTTCGACACGTACGCGGGCGAAGTCATGGCCATGGGGGAGCGGCCGCCGGTGGCGCTCATCGATGCCGCCGCGGCCTCGCGCCTCGCGATCGCGGAAGCGATCACGAACCTCGCCGCCGCGCCCATCGGGCCCCTGCATCGCATCAAGCTCTCGTGCAACTGGATGGCCGCCGCGGGCGCCGACGGCGAGGACGCGCGCCTCTATGCCGCCGTGCGCGCCGCCGGCGAATGTGCCGTCGCCCTCGGCATCTCGATCCCCGTCGGCAAGGACTCGATGTCGATGCGCACCGTCTGGTCCGCTCCGTCGGCCTCGGCCTCGTCCGGCCGCGCACGCACCACGACGTCGCTCGGAACCGTGGCCGCCGCACCGCAGGGCTCGCTCGGCGCCATCTCGCTCCCAGCCATTGACGTGATCGATCCTGCCGAGGCCGCGCTCCGCGATCTCGAGAAGAGCCTCGGCGACGCGACCCCGGCCACGGACGACGAGGACGCAGCGCTCGCGCGCCTCGCCCGCGACCGCGCGAAGGCGAATCCCGCCGAGGATCCGGCACCGCAGCAACTCGCGGATGCGGAGCGGCAGCATGCGCGGAACCAGCACTCGCCACGCGACGTCGCGCACGAGATCGCCGCCGACCACGCCATCGCGCGCGCCGTCGCCGCCACCGACTCGATCGACGCCGCCATCACCAGCCGGACGGCCACGCGCCCCGGCCTGGGCATGCTCGCGAGCCGCGCCAAGTCTGACACGCAGCTCGGCCCCGGTGCCGTCGGTCCCGTGGCAACCAGCCCGGCATCCGAGCAACCCGCCGCCCGCAGCGTCGTCTCGCCGGTGACGCTCGTGGTCACCGCGTTCGGCCCTGTCACCGACGTTCGCCTGAACGTCACGCCCGAGCTCCAGGGCCACGAGCTCCTCCTCGTCGACCTCGCCGCGGGCCAGGGGCGCCTCGGCGGTTCCTGCCTCGCGCAGGTCTTCTGCCAGGTGGGCGACACGCCACCCGACCTCGATGATCCGAAGCGCTTGCTCGCGTTCTACGCGGCGATGCAAGACCTCGTCGCCGCCAAGGCCATCACGGCGTACCACGATCGCTCCGATGGCGGCCTCGTCGTCACCGCGCTCGAGATGGCCTTCGCCTCCGGCCTCGGCCTCGAGCTCGATACGACCGCCGTGCACGTCGACCCCGTCGCCGCGCTCTTCGCCGAGGAGCTCGGGGCCATCATCGAGACCACGGATGGCCCTCGCGTCCGCGCCGCGCTCGAGGCGGCGGGTGCCCGCGTCGTAGCCCTCGGTCGCGCCATCCCCGGCAACCGCGTCGTCATCCGCCACGGCGGCTCGACGGTCATCGACGCGCCGCGCACCCAGCTCCGTGCCCGCTGGTCCCACGTCACCCACGCGATGGCCGCCCTCCGGGACGATCCGACCTGCGCCGCCGAGGAGCACGCCACCCGCACGGACGCCGAGGCCCCCGGCCTCACCGCGCACCTGACGTTCGACCCCGCGCAGGCTCCTGCCGTTCACACCGGCGCCCGGCCGCGCGTCGCCATCCTCCGCGAGCAGGGCGTCAACGGACAGATCGAGATGGCCGCCGCCTTCACGCGCGCCGGCTTCGATGCCGTCGATGTCCACATGACCGACCTCATCGAGGGGCGCGCCAACCTCGCCGACATGCGTGGTGCCGTCGCGTGCGGCGGCTTCTCCTTCGGCGACGTCCTCGGTGCCGGCCGGGGCTGGGCCACGACGTTCCGCTACAACGCCCGCGCTCGTGACGCCCTCGCGGCCTTCACTGCTCGATCCGATACATTCCTCCTCGGCGTCTGCAACGGCTGCCAGATGCTCGCCGATCTCGCCGACCAGCTCCCGGGCGCCGCGCCGTGGCCGCGCTTTGTCCGCAATCGCTCGGAGCAGTTCGAAGCCCGCGTCGTCCTCCTCGCCATCGAGGAGTCTCGCTCGATCTTCTTCCAGGGCATGGCCGGCTCGCGCATCCCCGTCGCCAACGCCCACGGCGAGGGTCGCGCGGAGCTCGACGCCCATGGCGCGGCCGCGCTCGCGCAGGCGGGCCTCGTCGCCGCGCGCTACGTCGATGGTCGCGGCGCCATCGCCACCACCTATCCGGCGAACCCCAACGGCTCGCCCGCCGGCATCGCGTCACTCACCACCCCCGACGGCCGCCTCACCATCATGATGCCGCACCCCGAGCGCGTCTTCCGCACCGCGCAGCTCTCGTGGCATCCGCGCGAGTGGGGCGAGGACAGCCCGTGGATGCGCATGTTCCGCAACGCCCGCGCCTGGGTCTAGGGACCAGGCCGAATGCTGGTCAGTTAGCAGGTTCCGGGCACGTGGCACGTTCACGTCCACGATCATCGGCAGAGCTTGCTCAGCATGCGTCGAGTCTCTCGTAGTCGAGCATGCCCACCGATCGGCCGCGCCTCAGCCTGGTTGCCCAGTTCGTGGACGTGGACGAGCACGTGGCACGTGCCACGTGCACGAACGACCTCAACTGACCGGCATCGGGACTGGGCCTAGCGAGCGTCGCTGCGCCAGGCGAGGATCTTGCCGCCGCCCAGGCCGAGGGCGTGATCGATCACCACCGTCACGACGGCCGTGCGGCCAAACAGGTCGTGCAGCGTGTACTCGAAGTCCTCGAGCGGGATCGGGACATTTGGTAGCGGACGGAGGCGGAGCTCGAGCGAGCCGTCGGCGCGCTGATGGAGCGCGTGCTGCACGAAGGGAGCGAGCGGGCGGATCCGGCGCGCGATGTCCACGGAGCTGACGGGGCCGCCGTCGACGGCGCGGAAGGCGACGGGCGACCGGCCCTCGAGATCGAGGATCGTGCGCGCCGGGCGACCGTCGGGGAGGGTGACGGTGCCGAGCCGGCCGAAGTCGCCGGTGCGGTAGCGGACGAGGGGGAGGTACGGGTTGCGGCCGCCCGTGACGGTCAGCTCGCCGCGCTCTCCGTCGGGGAGGCGCTCGCCATGCGGGCCGAGGACCTCGAGATAGATGTCGGGGAGGAGCACGACGTGACCGGGCAGGCCGGGCAGGGTGACGGCGATCGGGCCCGTCTCCGTCGAGGAGTAGAGGTCGATCACGGCCGAGCCCCACGCCGCCCGCAACGCCGTGGCGAGCTCGGGATGCAGGCTCACCGCGCTCGACACGATCACGGCGGGACGGAGCGGCACCTCGAGGCGCAAGGACTCGGACAGCGTGAGCGGCTCCGAGGCGACGAACGCGGGGGCGAAGTCTTGCAGGAAGCGGTCGCGGGCGGCAGCGCCCCCCGCCCAGTCGTGCGGGGCGAAGTTGAGCTTCGCGAACACGGCGCCGGCCCAGCCGCTCATCGTCGTGGCAAACACGTACGTCTGGCGCTGCATCGACGCGTTGATCGCGAGGGGGGCGCCCTCCTGCGGTTCGAGGCGGGCGTGGTTCAACGAGAAGGCCCGCTCGAGGTGGGCGAGGTTCTGCACCATCGCCCTGGGATGACTCGGAATGATGACCGCGTGCCCGGTGGTCGCCGACGTCGAGTAGACGATGGCGTGCTCGATCGGTGCGTCGCGCGGCACGAGGTCCTCGAGGTGGTGGGCGAGGGCATCGCGGTCGGTCGTGGGCAACGACTCGAAGTCGCGGGCGACGTCGAAGCCGCCGGGCAGGTCGTCGAGGAGGAACAGGCGTGGGCGTAGCCCTTCGA
>JALHPV010000218.1 GCA_022842285.1 Kofleriaceae bacterium | reverse complement strand
AGACGCGTAGTGGAGCGGCGATATCGGTGGCGAGCACCTCCACGAGCGTGCGCCCGAAGCCGTGACCGGGCGCGGGCATCCCGAGCAGCGCGGCCACCGTCGGGGCGACGTCGATCAGCCGAGCGTCATGGACCTCGGTGCCTGGCTGGAGTCCTGCCCCGGCCAGGATCAGCGGGACGCTCGTCACTTCGGGCTCGAGACCACCGTGACCGCCGCGATCCGTGTGGCCGTGATCCGACACGACGATGATCGCGTCCTGCGTGAGGTCCACGCGGGACAGGACGCGGGCGAGGGCATCGTCGGCGGCGAGGGCGGCGGCGCGATATTCCGGCGAGGCGGCCCCGCGCGTGTGCCCCGCCGCATCGACCGCGCCGACCAGGAGGATGACGAGCTCCGTGGTGCCCGCCACGAGCGCGCTGCCCGCCTCCGAGAAGCCACCAGGCCAGGGCGCGTAGCGCGCGTCGTCGAAGGGCGAGGCGAGATCCGCGTTCGGTGCGCCAACGGCGCGGGCGACCGGACCGTCGAGCTCGTCGCCGACCGCCTCGGCCTCGGTATCGATGTCGAGGGCGATGCGGGCCGCCTCGGGCGGGGCACTGCGGCGGCGCAGGAAGAGGCGCGGTAGCACGTCATAGTCCGTCGCGGTCCCCACCGTGAGCCCGGCCGCATGCGCGCGGTCCATGAGCGAGTCGAGCTGCACCGGCGTCGAGTGATGGTTCGTGCGAACCCCGCTCGCCGTGGGCGGCACGCCCGTCAGGATCGCCACGTAGTTCGGGCGCGACCAGGTCGGGTAGTGGGACTGCGCTTCGAGATCCACGCCGCGGCGCCGCAGCTCGTCGAGAAAATCGAGCTCGAACGAGCGATCCCACCGCAGACCATCGACAACTACGAGAAATACGCGCCTCGCCAGCCGCGGCCGCGGGGTGTCGTCGATGACCGGGGCGGTGCGCGCCAGGGCGGGTTGCACTTCTTCGAGGTCCCGCATGAAGGACGCGCCCGCGCGCCCAGCCAGGCTGGCCCCGAGCGCGCCGACCGCGAGCAGGACGATGGCGGCCACCATCACCTGTCGCGTCGTCGGACCCGTCATCCCGTAGGTTAGCCTTGGCCGCCGGAGCGGGCTCGTGATATCCGATACCCACGATGTGGTACCTGGGTTCTGTCCCGCACCAGCCTGACGTCTAGGGCACGCCACCGCGTCGTCTCTAGCCGTTACGTAACTGCTGTTGCTCTCGAGGACCCCATGGACACTCAGCTCAAGCTACTCGGTAAGGATGCCCCCCCGAGCGAGCCGATTCGCCACCTGAAGGCGTCGGTCGACCCGTCGACGCTGCACCATCGCCAGCTCCTGGACGGAACATTCTGGCAGCGCATCCCCGCCTACCGCCAGATCGATGAAGCGACCTTCCTCGACCACACCTGGCAGGCGAAGAACACGATCACCAACCCGCAGAAGCTGCTCGCGGCCGTGCAGGACCTGGTCCCGCAGAGCTTCTACGACGACGTCGAGCAAGGCTTCCGCCACTCGCCGATGTCGATCCGCGTGTCGCCGTACCTCCTGTCGCTGATCGACTGGCAGCACGCCTACACCGACCCGCTGCGCCGCCAGTTCGTGCCGGTGGCCTCGCGCCTCCTGCCGGATCACCCGAAGCTGACGCTCGACTCGCTCCACGAGCAGGCGGATGCGCCGGTCCCCGGCCTCACGCACCGCTATCCCGACAAGGCGCTCTTCCTCGCGCTCGACACGTGCCCCGTCTACTGCCGCTTCTGCACGCGCAGCTACGCGGTCGGTGTCGACACGGATGAGGTCGAGAAGGTGTCGCTCAAGGCGACCGAGGATCGCTGGGAGCGCGCCTTCACGTACATCCGCGAGCGGCCCGAGCTCGAGGACATCGTCGTCTCCGGCGGCGACAGCTACCAGCTCAAGGCGCGCCAGATCACGCTGATCGGCAACCGCCTCCTCGAGCTCCCCAACATCCGCCGCATCCGCTTCGCGACCAAGGGTCCGGCGGTGATGCCGATGAAGCTCATCACCGACCACGAGTGGCTCGATGCGCTCACGAGCGTCGTCGACCGCGGTCGCAAGCTCCACAAGGAAGTGGTGCTGCACACGCACTTCAACCACCCGAACGAGATCACCGCGATCACCAAGCGCGCCCTCGACGGCGTGTTCGAGCGCGGCATCATCACGCGCAACCAGTGCGTCCTGCAGCGCGGCGTGAACGACTCGATCGCCACGATGCAACTCCTCGTGAAGCGCCTCGGCCACTGCCAGGTGCACCCGTACTACGTCTACGTGCACGATCTCGTGAAGGGCGTCGAGGACCTCCGCACCACGCTCCAGACCGCCCTCGACATCGAGAAGGCCGTCCGCGGGACCACGGCCGGCTTCCACACCCCCACGTTCGTCGTGGATGCCCCCGGTGGCGGCGGCAAGCGCGTGGCCCACAGCTTCGAGCACTACGACCGCACGACGGGCATCTCGGTCTTCGCCGCCCCGTCGGTGAAGCCGGGCTACTTCCTCTACTTCGATCCCGTCGACACGCTCGCTCCGGAGATCCAGGCGAAGTGGAAGGTCCCGGCCGAGCGGGACCAGATGGTCGAGGAGGCCATCGCGGCCGCGAAGGCGGCGCAGCAGGCGAGCGCCAAGGCGTCATCCGTCCGCTAAGCTCTGCCGCATGGCAGCTGCGGATCTCTTCAAGAAGCTCAAGGCCAACGCGCCGGCGATCAAGCGCACCACCGCCGAGCAGCGCATCGCGAAGCTCGAGAAGCTGCGCTCCGCGATCATCCAGCGCGAGGCCGCCATTCGCGCCGCGCTGGCCAAGGACTTCTCCAAGGCCGGCACGGAGGTCGAGATCACGGAGATCGTGCCGTGCCTCGTCGAGATCAAGGAGACGATCGGCGAGCTGCACCACTGGATGAAGCCGCACCGCGTGGGCACGCCCCTCTCGCTGTTCGGCACCAAGAGCGAGATCCGCTACGAGCCCAAGGGCGTCGTGCTCATCATCGGCCCCTGGAACTACCCGTTCCAGCTCGTCATCGCGCCGCTGATCGCCGCGGTTGCGGCCGGCAACGTCGTCGTGATCAAGCCCTCGGAGCTGACCGACGCCGTCGCGAAGCTGACGGTGGAGCTGATCGGCGCGGTGTTCTCACCCGACGAGGTGGCCGTCGTCGAGGGTGATCACATCGTCACGCAGGAGCTCCTGGCCCTGCCGTTCGATCACTTCTTCTTCACCGGGTCCACGAAGGTCGGCAAGATCGTCGCCGAGGCCGCGGCCAAGCACCTCGCCTCGACGACCCTCGAGCTCGGGGGCAAGTCGCCGGCCATCGTCGACGAGACGGCTGATCTGGAGCTCACCGCGAATCGCCTCGTCTGGGGCAAGTTCGTCAACGCGGGCCAGACCTGCATCGCGCCCGACTACATCCTCGTGCACGAGTCCAAGCAGGACGCGCTCGTGCGGGAGCTCGGCCGCGCGATCGACGGCATGTACGGCTCGACGCCTGACGCCAAGAAGTCCAACACCGACTTCGCCCGCATCA
Source organism: Kofleriaceae bacterium (assembly GCA_022842285.1). GTDB lineage: Bacteria > Myxococcota_A > Polyangia > Haliangiales > Haliangiaceae > JABFXX01. Next base: position 8,891 of record JALHPV010000218.1, on the reverse strand, counting down.
TCAACAAGCGCAACTACGACCGCCTGAAGGGCCTCCTCGACGACACGCTGAAGGCGGGCGCGAAGGTCGCCATCGGCGGCGAGACGGATGCCGGTGCGCGCTACATCGCCCCGACGGTCGTGACCGGCGTGACGCCCGACTCGGCGCTGATGTCCGAGGAGATCTTCGGCCCGATCCTCCCCGTGCTGACCTACCGGCAGCTCTCCGAGGTGACGGACCTCGTCACGGCGCGCGACAAGCCGCTCGCCCTGTACGTGTTCTCGGGCAACGACGATCACATCGCCGAGGTGCTCGGCGCCACGACCGCCGGCGGCACCTGCGTGAACACCACCACGTTGCACTTCGCCAACTCGAACCTGCCCTTCGGGGGCGTCGGCGCGAGTGGCTCGGGCAACTACCACGGCTTCTTCGGCTTCAAGGCCTTCTCGCACGAGCGCGCCGTGCTCCGGCAGGGCCGCATCGACATGGTGAAGCAGCTCTATCCGCCGTACGGCCCGAAGGTCGCAAAGACCCTCAAGCTGATGCGCAAGCTGTTCACGTAGTGTGGATAGGCGCGTTCGTGAGCACGCGCCGGCCCTCGGATCGTAGAACGCCATAGCCGAGGAGGTTTCGGGCGAGCGCAGCGTGGTTCCGGTCGTGCTCGTGCTCGTGCTCGTGCTCGTGCTCGTGCTCGAGCGTTTTCACCGCCAAGGGCGCGGAGGACGCCAAGGGAAAGGTTCGCAGAGCGCAGGGGTGGTTCCGTTCGTGCCCCAGTGCTCGTGCCTCGGATCTTGGAACGCCAAGACGCCAGGGAACGCCAAGGATATTTCGGGCGAGCGCAGCGTGGTTCCGTTCGTGCCGTCGTGCTCGTGCTCGTGCTCGTGCTCGTGCTCGTGCTCGTGCTCGTGCCCGAGCGTTTTCACCGCCAAGGGCGCGGAGGACGCCAAGGGAAAGGTTCGCAGAGCGCAGGGGTGGTTCCGTGCGCGCGGATGGTTCCGTGCGTGTGCCCCCCGGAAGTTGAACGCCAAGCCGCCCCAGACGCCAAGGGAGAGTTCGAGAGTGGGCGCGCCGTACCGCGCGGCGATTCAGGCTGAACACGTCACCCCATGCGGTCGGTCTGCTGTGTGTCACCCATGTGCCAGGTCTGCAGCTCGCGCCCTCGTGCGCGAAACACCCCGAACCCTCTCTCTGCTTGGCGTCTGGGGCGCCTTGGGTTTTGACCTCGGGGCGCACGTCCCACCACCGTGCGCGCGAAGCGGCCAAGGCCAGAGAGATGGTTGGGGCGCTTCGTGACCCGTCCCGGCAGACCCACTCGTGGTCGTCGTCTCGGCCATGGTGCGATGTCTCGCTACAAGCCGCCGCGGGGGTGACCACGGCGACGATGCACAATCCGGTGGGCCGGGGCGTACGATAGGCGGGTGAAACACATGGGGCTGTTCGCGTGCGCCCTCCTCGTGTCGGCGTGTGGTGGGTCGGAGAACCCGTCCGACGACAACGAAGATGGGGCAGGGGACAATGTCGACGAGGGCTCCGATGCCGTCGACGGCGCAGACGATGCAGTGGCGCCCGATGCAGCGCCGCAGACGCTCTTCGTCGCGCAGGGGCACATGGGGCGGACCATCGTCTCGTGCGATGGCGGGCGGACGTGGACGAACAACCAGTCGAAGGACGACGCGGTGCGCTGCTTCACCGACGGGGTGGACTGCGACCACGGTCCGGACGCCGGACGAGGCATCGGCTACGCGGACGGGCGCTTCTACGCGACGTTTGGCTGGGGCCAGCCGGGCGGGGTCCGGGTCAGTGACGACGGCGTGACGTGGACGACCGCGCTGCCCGACGTGGCGTTCGGCGGTGTCGGCGCCGCAGGCGCGGTCGCCATCGCGGGTGGTCACTCGCCGCAGGTGTCACTCGATCGCGGGGCGACGTGGGCGCCGACGGCGGATCCGATGTTCCCCATCTGGAACGTGCGGCGCACCGCGTCCGTGCTGGCCGACACGGCGCAGCCGGCGTTCGTGCTGATCGGCAACGACGGGGACGTCTTCGATGCCGCCATCACGCGCGACAACGGCGCGACGTGGGCGCATCCCGTGCTGCCGGGCGGCTGCGCGACGGGCGACCTCCAGTCGGGCGGCGGCATCGTGTCGGGGGGCGGCGTGGTCGTGATCGCGAGCGCCAAGGACAATGCCGTCGCGTGTCGGTCGACCGATGGCGGCGTGACGTTCACGGCGCATCCCGTGGGCGGTGCGCTCAGCTCGCAGCTCGTGTGGACGGGCACGGAGTTCGTGGCGTGGGGCGATGGTCACGTCGTGAAGAGCCCCGACGGCGCGACGTGGACGCGGACCCCGACGACACCCGCCGGGATCTCGCTCGGCGTGATGGGCGCGGCCGACGGCGTGCTCGTCGCGGTGCGCGGTGGCTGGCAGGTCTGGTACGAGCAGGAGAAGTTCTATCGCAGCACCGACGGTGTCGCGTGGGAGGAGCTCCCGGCGACGGCGTTCACCGGGAGCCATCCGATCCGGCACATGGCGGCGGGGTCGGTCGCGCAGTCTCCAGCCTGCGAGTAGAGGTATCGTCCGGGCGATGCGGATCGCTCTCGCTCTCCTGGTGGTCGCGGCGTGTGGATCCTCGAAGCCGGCGCCGACAGGCCCGGTCGCGGCGCCGGCGCCGGTGGCCGAGGCGCCCGTGCCCCCGCCCCCCGTGCCGCCGCCGCCGCCGCCCGCCCTCGACGACGCGGGCGTGAAGACGCAGAGCCTGGCGCTCATGACGGCGCTCGATCAGCGCGACGCCGCGGCGATGGATCGCCTCACCGGTGACAGCTTCACCATGTACGAGCGGGCGCGGACCTACGACAAGGCGCGCGTGCTGAGCGGGATGCAGGCGCGCACCGACCAGGGCATTCCGCAGCGATCGCGCACGTGCGTCGACGGCCGGATCACGCGCGGACCGGCCCACGTGGTCTACGTCGTCGAGTGCACCGAGAACCTGCCGGCGTACAAGGACCTGCCCGCGGGGACGCTCGAGACGATCCACACCATCGTCTGGATCATGGACCGCGACGGCTACCGCGCGCAGTGGTGGTCGACGGAGCAGGGCGGTCTCGCTGCCGAGGCGGACTTCTGGGACACGATGTACCGGACGAGCACCTCGTTCCGGCGCGAGCCGAATCGTCACCTCGTGGCGGCCGTCGAGGGCCGCAAGCCGGGCACGGCGCTGGACATCATGATGGGGCAGGGCCGCAACGCCGTGTACCTCGCGACCACGGGCTGGAAGGTGACCGGCGTCGATGTCTCCAAGGAGGGCGTGCGTCAGGCGGTGGCCGCGGCTGCGAAGCAGAAGCGGAAGCTGACCGGCATCGTCGACAACATCGAGACGTGGGACATGGGCACGGCGAAGTGGGACCTCGTCACGATGATCTACGCCGGCTCCGACGCGAAGCTGATCGCGCGTGCCCAGGCGGCGGTGAAGCCGGGCGGACTCTTCGTCATCGAGTACTTTCACGCAGACGGCACGGCGGGCGTGGGCGTCGGCGGCTTCACGACCGATCAGCTGACCACCGCGTTCGCCAGCGGCTGGAAGATCATCACCGACGAGGTCGTCGAGGACACGGCCGACTTCAGCCTGCGCACGACCAAGCTCGTGCGCTTCACCGCCCAGAAGCTGTGAAGCGAACCGACATCGAGCCGCTGACCTTCCGACGGCGGGACCGACCGTGGCTGGGGCTCGAGATCTTCAAGCTCTCGGAGCTCTACGCGCGCGCCGCCGTGGGCCCGCCGGGCGACACGCTCTTCGTGCCGCAGCGCCACGAGTTCTACTGCGTCTTCATCGGCATCACCGGTGAGAGCGCCGTCCTCGTCGACTTCGATGCCGTGCCCATCGGCGCGGGCTGGCTGTCGGTCTCGGCGCGCGGGCGCGTGCGCACGTTCGCGCGGAACCGCGGAACCGCCGATGCCTGGATGATCATCTTCGAGCCCGCGGTCGTCATCGACCTCGTACCCAAGCTCTCGATCCTGTCGCCGCTCTGGCCGCGGCCATGGATCGACGTGGACGGCCCCGCTCGGTCGGAGCTCCTCGCCGCCGCCGAAGCCCTCGCCATCGAACACGCGCACCCGCACGACGCGGCCCAGCCCGAGATCCTCGCCAATCTACTTCGCGCCCTGCTCTGGCGCGCGGAGCGCCTCCAAACCGCGTGGGCTGGCGTCGCGGAGACCTCGGCGCTGAGTCGCTTCTTCACCATCCTCGAGCGCGACCACGCCACCACGCGCACGGTCGCGCACTATGCGAAAGCGACCGCACTCTCCTCGCGCCGCCTCGGTGAGCTCATGCTGGAAGCTACGGGCAAGACCACGAAGCAGATCATCGACGAGCGCGTGGTGCTCGAGCACAAGCGACTCCTCGCGCACACGGACATCACCGTGAAGGAGCTCGCCGTGCGGACCGGCTTCGACGAGCCGACGAACCTCGTGAAGTTCTTCCGCCTGCACACGGGCACCACGCCCGCCGCCTTCCGCGAGGCCCAGCGAACCTTCACGCCACCTCGCGCCACCCGCGCGACGAAGCGCGCCATGACTTCTCGTCGGTCCTGAGCACTTTCATGTCCGCCCGAAATTCACGACACCAGCGTCGCGATCGCGGCGCGACGATCGGCGCAACTCCGCGTCTACGACGTGGCGCGCTCGCTGCAACAGGGGCGCGGCATGAGAGTCTGGATGATCGTGATGGTGCTCGCGGCGTCGGCAACGGCGCATGCCGAGCCAGGGAAAGACGTGCTGGTCCCGGGCAACTGGGTGCGCACCCTCCGTGTCGGCGCGATGCCGGTCATGCAGGACCGCGGAACGACGTGGACGATTCCGATGATGCTCGTCGTCCAGGATGACTACCTCGGCTACGACGTCGGTCGCGACACCATCGCGGGCGCGCCGATCGACCTCCTCGTGTCGGGCTTCTACCGGTTCGGAGTCCGCTTCGCGCTGCGGCCGGGCTCGCGCATCCGGCCGTTCGCCTTCGGCCGCGTGGGTCTCATCTTCGCGCTCAACCACCACACGTCCGTCCCGCTCAACGCGGGCGCGGCGGCATCGGCCGGGCTCGGCGTCGACCTGAAGCTCGGCGCCGGGCTGTCCTACGTAGAGCTCGGCGTCCTGGCGGGCTCCGATAATCCGAGCGCGCTGACCCTCGCGGTCGGCTTCGGATTCTGACGCACGTTTTTACCATCCGACCGCCGGTCCTCACTCTGCCCGCCGGCCGCGGTGACCACTAGCTTGGGGCGCATGAAGACCACGCTCCTCGCCGCCGCCACGCTCCTCACCCTCGCCGCCGCCGCGCAGGCCGAGACCAAGCTCACGACCACCGTGCACACGGCCTCCCCCGGTGGCTTCTACGTCGACTCGACGCTCGTCGCGGGCGAGAAGGACGCCATCCTCGTCGACGCGCAGTTCGCGCTCGCCGACGCGCACCGCCTGGTCGCGACGATCCTCGAGTCGAAGAAGAACCTGACGGCCGTCTACATCACGCACTACCACCCGGACCACTACTTCGGTCTCCAGGTGATCCAGCAGGCGTTCCCCAAGGCCAAGCTCTACGCGCTCCCTGCCGCCATCAAGCAGATCAAGGCGACGGCGAAGGCCAAGGCGAAGTACTGGGGCGGCATGTACGGAAGCAACGTCCCGACGAAGCCAGTCCAGCCGACGGCGCTCAAGGGCACGACGCTCACCCTCGAAGGCCAGACCCTCGAGATCAAGGCCGGCGTCGGCGACTCGGCCGACAACACGTACGTCTGGATCCCGTCGACGAAGACGGTCATCGCGGGCGACATCGTCTTCAACGGCGTGCACGCCTGGACCGCCGAGTCGAACGCCGCGAGCCGCGCGTCGTGGGTGAAGACGCTCGACGAGATCGCAGCCCTGAACCCGTCGACGGTGATCGCCGGCCACAAGGATCCGAAGCTCGCTGACTCGCCGACCGCGGTGAAGGCGACGAAGGATTACCTCGCGGCGTTCGATGCCGCGGTCGCGTCGTCGAAGACGTCGGCCGAGGTGCAGCAGAAGCTCAAGGCGAAGTACGGCGCGCTGCAGCTCGACATCATCCTGCAGGTCGGCGCCGACGCGGCCTATCCGCCGGCGAAGTAGTCAGCGCTGCCACCGGGCGCCGTCGGCGCGGTACCATGCGAGACGTGTACAGGCTCGGGGTCGTCGTCACGCTCATCCTCGCGGCCGGTTGCGGCGGCACCGACGACGACACCACTTCCACCGACGCGGACGCGGCCGATGGAGACGTGGACGGCGCTGACGCTGATGGGGGCGATACCGATGGCGGCGACGGTGAGCTTGTCTTGCCCCCCGTGAACGCGCCCGTCGACTACCAGCTCGGGGGCGCGTACCCACCGCCCGCGGGCGTGATGATCGTGTCGCGCGACCGCACCGAGACGCCGGCGGCGGGGCTCTACAACATCTGCTACGTGAACGGCTTCCAGATCCAGCCGAACGAAGAAGCCGAGTGGCTGGCGGATCATCCCGATCTCGTCCTGCGCGATGGCAACGGCGACCCGGTGATCGATGCGGACTGGGACGAGATGCTGATCGACGTCGGGACTCCCGAGAAGCGGACGGCCGTCGCCGCGATCGTCGGGGGCTGGATTGCCGGCTGCAAGACCGCGGGCTTCGATGCGGTCGAGATCGATAACCTCGACTCGTTCTCGCGCTCGACCGGGCTGCTCCAGGAAGCCGATGCGGTCGCCGCGATGCGGCTCTTCGCCGATGCCGCCCACGCGCAAGGCCTGCCCATCTCCCAGAAGAACTCCGCCGAGCTCGTCGGCAACAAGGCCGCCATGGCCACCGACTTCGTCGTCGCGGAGGAGTGCAACACGTACGACGAGTGTGACGTGTACACCGGTGCCTACGGCGACCACGTCATCGTGATCGAGTACGTGCGTGCGGACTTCGACGAGGGCTGCGCGAACTTCCCCGGCCTCTCGATCGTCCTGCGCGATCGGAATCTCGTCGCGCCGGGCGCCAGCGGCTACGTCTTCGACGGCTGCTAAGACGACTGGACCGAATCGGACCGGCCTCGGATGTCGCTCACGGCGCCCGGACGGGTTCGCGTCGCAGGCTGTAGGCGTCGAAGACGCCGGTGTCATCGGCGAGATAGTTCCCGTTGGCCGAGCACGCGAGGGAGCCCGAGAAGGTCGCGTTGCTCCGGAGCCCATGCCACGAGTCTTTATCGTCTCGCCTGTAGTACCAGTCGTCGCCGCAGCGCAGGCTCATGTAGGGGCCATACTCGAGGGGCGATTCGAGCTCGACCGTGCCGTCGGCCGTGCTCATGACGTAGCCCTCGCCGCGGGTCGAGATTAGATGGCGGCCGTCACGGGACAGCGAACCGCGGTCGGGCGCGACAAGCGCGCGCGGGTGCGCCAGCTGCGGCCAATCGACCGCGAAGTAACTCGTGGCCTCGTCCTTCCTCGGCCAGTCACAGTTAACGATCATCGTGGAACCTTGGACCTCGTACTCGCACGACGACACGCACGAGTCGCCGCAGTCATGGTCCGCTCCGGGAAGGCGCCTGTCTCCGTAGGGCCAGGGGACCGCAATCCATTCGGTCCCGACCTGGAGCGCCGTGTGGAAGGTCTCGCCGTCCCGCTCTTGGTGCAGCACGACGCTGGGGAGGTCTGTACGCCGCGTGCCGCTGGGCGCATCCGCGGGACTGACCCCTGGCGCTTCGTGCAGCACGAATCCCCCCTCCGGCAGGCGCGAGTACCGGCGCGTTGTCGCCTCGGTCACGAGCACCACGTCCGAGCTGCGCGTGCCCTGGTCTTCGCTCGGCGGCGCCTCGACGACCATGTGATTCGAGTACCGTGGCAGCACCGCGCCGGTCGCGAGGTCTGCGGCGGTACTGCCCCGGTCGGAGGGTTGCACCGGGTCGGGACGCGCGCATCCAGCGGACATACCGAGTACGGCGAAGGCGACGAGTGCGGGGCTAAGCGAGGTCATGGAGTCAGGACGCATCAGGAGCCCAACCGTTAACATGAGTCCGATTGCGGCGCCGAAGTCCGCGCGCCGGCTCGGGTTCGCGTCCTCAGGCGATCACGGCGAACGTCTGGTGGTTCACTGCCACCAGGCGGCCATCCTCCCCCCACAGCTCGCGGCGTTCGGAGCAGAAGCCATCCCGCAGCACCGGAGCCGTGCCCCGGTAGAGCAGGGGCGAATCGGGGTTCAGGCCGTCGAGTCCGTCGATGACCTCGAGCGCGAAGGCGATCGTCGCCATCGGGCGCATCTGCGTGAAGCGCACCATCGCCGCCGGCCAGAACGTGTCGCACATGGCGGCGATGTAGCCGCCGTCCTGGACGTGACACGCGATCCGCGGACGGATCCATCCGACGACCCGCGGGTCCTTCGCGCTCGCCGGGATGCCCTCGACGACGCGGAACTCGAAGTGCTGCGTGAACTCGGGGGCGCCCATGGCGGCGTTGAAGGGCACGGCGGGGAGGTCCTGCCACGGCGGCGCCGGGGGCGCCTCGATGTCGCGCCAGCCAGGGGGGCCGTGTCCCGGCTTCACGATCGCCAGGTTCGCGACCGCGTGGCACCGGATCTCGCCGCCCTGGTGCAAGGCGGCGCGCGCGGCCGTCAGCGACTTGCCGACGCGCATGATGTCGACCCGGATCTCGGCCGCCCCCGCGAGCACCGGCGACGGAATCTCGGCCGTGACCGTGCGGACCTTTCGCGCGGGATCACCGACGCGATGCTCGATGGCCCGCACGAGGGCCCCGATCGACAGCCCGCCGAAGGCGCCACGGCCCTGCTTCCAGCCGTCGGCGACATTCAGCGTGTAGCGGTCACCGGCGGGCGTGGGCGTCGTGACGTCGACGAGGCTGGCCATCCCGCGACTATGTCACTCGCGCCGGAGGAAGACGATGACGCCGGGCG
>JALHPV010000217.1 GCA_022842285.1 Kofleriaceae bacterium | reverse complement strand
AATCATTTCGCTGATCTGGTCCAGCGTGACGTACCGGCTGTGCTCGGTGTCATAGAGCTTGCGGTTCGCGTACCGCTTGATGATCCGGGTCTCCGGCATGGCCACTTCGACGGTATCACGCACTGCGCTATAACGGGCGGGTGGGGCCGGATCGCATCGTCGACCACCTGAAGGCGATCCGGGACCCACGCATGCGGGTGCTGGCGCTGGCGCAGGCGTTCGGCGAAGGGGAGCCCACCGCGTGGGTCGATGTCCTGGCGCAGCTCGTGTCACGAGCGCACAGCGGCGGTGATGCAGATGCCCTGCTGGCCGTCCAGGCGATCACGAAGGCGGCGGCCGAGCCCAGCCTCTCCTATGCCACGCGCAAGGGGCTGTACGAGGCGGCGGTGGCCCGCGGCGCGCCGGCCATCGCGCGGCTCTTTCTCGAGGCGTCCCCGAGCTCGGCCAGCGCGCAGCTCGCCAAGCAGCTTGCCCCCGAGCGCCCGCTGAAGCCCACCGGTCGGCCGCTCACCCTCGGCGAGCGGAAGTCGCTCGCCCGCACGCACGACCGGGAGCAGATCCTGTTGTTGCTCCGCGATCCCCATCCCGCCGTTGTCGCGATCCTCCTCGACAACCCGCACGTCACCGAGTCCGATGTCCTGAAGCTCGCGTCGGTGCGCCCCGCGGTGCCCGACGCGCTGGCGACCATCGCGAAGCACCCCCGCTGGAGCGTGCGCCACGCCGTGAAGCGCGCGCTCGTCTACAATCCGTCGACGCCCCTCGCCGAGGCGATCCGGATCGCGACCACCTTGCGCGCCACGGAGCTCGAGGGCATCGCCGACGATCCGACGTTGCCCGCCCCACTCCGCGAGCACGCGGCTCAGGTCCGCGCCGCCTCACAGCGCAGGCCGATCAACTAGGAATCAGCGGACTTCTTCTTGCGACGGACGACGACCTCTTCCCACTCGCCGTCCTCGTCCGTCGACGCCTTGGTCGCGGCCTTGTCGAGCTGGCGATCGGTGCGCGCCGCCGAGCCGGCAGGCAGGGCCTTGTCCTTCTCGTCCTCCGGCTCGTCCTTGGACGCCCGCTTGAAGTTCTTGATGCTGCGACCGATCGCATCCCCGATGCCGGGCAGCTTGTTGGCCCCGAACACCACCAGCGCGATGACCAGGATGATGAGAAGCTCGGTTACGCCTAGGCCCATGGCGGCAGCCTAGCGCGAAACCGGCCTCGAAAACTTGGTTCACCCGCGAGGGGGTGCCTATGTTCGGGCCATGCGACGCGTCGCCGCAGTACTTCCGTGGCTGGTCGTCCTCGGTGGGACGGCCGTCGCCGGTCCCGATGACCCCGTTGTTGCAGGGGTGCAATCAGCGCCACCCGTGGTGCCAGCCACGACGGAGCTCGAGCAGGACACCGACGCCCGGAAGAACATCCGGGGCTGCCCGGTCGGGGAGTCCTGTCTCGACCCCCAGGCCGTCCTGCGCGAGTTCGAGGTCGGTAGTCTGCCGCCGCCCGGCGAGGATCCCTGGGTGGGCGAGCACGAGCCGCCCGCCCGTAGCGCCGTCGAGGCCGGCCCCGCTCGCCAGGTGAGCAAGCCGAGCGAGCTCCGGCCCGATGCGCCGTGGCTCGACCAGCTCGCCCTGCCAGATATCCCGATGCGCTGGAGCCAGCGCCTCGCCGACTACCTCGTCTTCTATAAGGACGACCCGCGCGGCCGGAACATCATGAAGGGCTGGCTCAAGAGCCAGGGCAAGTACAAGGACCTCATCGTCTCGAACCTCCGCAAGGCCAAGCTGCCGGAGGACCTCCTGTACGTCGCGATGATCGAGTCATCGTACGACAACGAGACGCTGTCGCGCGCCGGTGCCCTCGGCCTGTGGCAGTTCATGCCCGAGGGATCGACGATCTACGGGCTACGCCGTGATCGCTGGGTCGACGAGCGGAAGGATCCGTATCGCTCGACGATCGCGCAGATGGACTACTTCCGCGATCTGTACCAGCGGTTCGGTGAGTGGCACATCGCGCTCGCCGCCTTCAACGTCGGTTACGGCGCCGTGCTGCGCTCGATCGCTCGGTACAACACGAACGACTACTACCAGCTCTGCGAATACGAGAACGCCATCCCGTGGGAGACGTGCTGGTACACGCCGAAGATCATGGCCACGGCGATCGTCGGTCACAACCTCGCCGCGTTCGGCTTCGACAACCTGAAGGTCGATACGCCCGAGCAGTGGGACGAGATCAGCGTCCCCACCAGCATCTCGCTCTCCGTGATCGCACGCGCGGCGAACACCACCGAGGCCGAGATCAAGAAGCTGAACCCGCACCTCCGCAAGAACCGCACGCCGCCGGGGGAGACGGGCTACCTCGTCCGCGTGCCGGTCGGCACGAAGGCCGACACGCAGCGCCGCCTCGCCGAGCTCCAATCCGACTGGGATGGCTACGACGCGTACGTCGTCGCGCATGGTGAGCGCTTCGAGGATGTCGCGACCACCTTCGGCGTCTCCAAGGCGCAGCTGAAGAAGCTGAACGGCGTCGACAAGGAATCGGAGGTCTCCGGCGGCACCGTGCTCGTGGTCCCGCGCATCAGCGCCGACACGCGCGAGAAGAACAAGGCGAAGGCCAAGGCAAAGCTCCAGGCCTCGGCCGTCGACAGCAAGGAGGGCGAGGCGCTGATCGTGCCCGTGCCCGACAAGGACTTCGCCATCAAGGGCAAGCGGCGCGTGTTCTATCGCGTGGTCGCGGGCGATACGTTGTCCACGGTCGCGAAGGCCTTCCACGTCGCGAAGGCCGACCTCGCCCTCTGGAGCGGGCTGCAGAAGGACGCGTCCCTCCATCCCCGGATGGTGCTCGTCGCGTTCGTCGACGAGGACTTCGATGCCGATGCGGAGCACGTCGCGCTGCTCGACGAGTCGATGCTGATCGTCGTCACGCGCGGGTCGGCGGAGCACCTCGATCTCGCGGAGGCCCGCACCGGTCGCAAGCGCATCGAGTACACGGCCACGAGCAAGGAGAAGCTCGAGGACATCGCCAAGCGCTACGGCATGGGCTCGCACGACCTCGCGCGCATCAACCGCATCTCCTACAACAAGGTTCTCGAGAAGGGCGACAAGATCATCGTCTACCAGGTCGTCGATCCGTCGCGCTCCGATCGCGCCGAAGAGCAGTGGAAGAAGACGCCCAAGGCGCGCCGCGGCAAGACGAAGGGCACGACGCCCGCCACGACCACGGCCAGCAAGCCGCCCGCTGTGGGCCCCGTCACGTCCCCGAGCCAGGTCGATTGAGGTAGGGTCCGGTCATGCTCCGACTCCTTCCCGTGCTCTTCCTCGCGTTCGCCGCGTGTGGTGACGATGGTGGTGATGATGGCTCGACTGACGGCAACGTGCTGGACGCACCGTCGGGCAACCGGGTCACGACCGTCACCTGTCCCGCGTCGCCGGCCGCGACGATCGCGACCAACACCGCCGGTACGGCCTACATGCCCAACGCCGCCACCATCTCCGTCGGGCAGGCCGTCCGCTTCGACCTCGGCTCGACCCACGACGTGGCGCCCGCCGACAACACGCAGGACCCGGGCCTCGTCGTCGGCCTCGGCGGTGACGCGTGCCTGCAGTTCAGCGCGGCTGGTACGTATCGCTTCAAGTGCTCGCCCCACGGCTTCGTGGGCACCATCACGGTTCAGTAGAGGAGGTCGGTCATGATCACGATGAAGTACCTGGTCGCGTTTGCGGCTGTTCTCGGTCTCACCGCCTGCGGTGATGACGGTGGCGACGACAACACGGCGGACGACATGACGGACGCCGACGCCGACGCCGATGCCGACGCTGATGCCGATGCCGATGCCGACGACACGCCGGCCCCCGATGCGGCGATCGACGCGATGCCGGACGCGCCGCCGGCGGCCACGGTCACCACCGTCACGTGCCCGGCCACGGTCGCGGGCACGGTCACGACGACCGGGTTCGCGTTCACCCCTGCCACGCTGACGATCCAGAGCGGCGAGATCGTTCGCTTCACGCCCGCCTCGAATCACAACGTGATTCCGCACCCGACGCTGCCGACCGATCCGGGGCTGGTGGTGGGCTTCGGCGAAGTGAAGTGCCTGCAGTTCAACGCGGTCGGGACGTTCAACTACCGCTGCATGCCGCACAGCCAGATGGTCGGCACGATCACCGTCGAGTAATCGATGGCCACGCTCATCGTCGACCAGTATGTCAGCGTCGACGGGATGGCGGAGGCCCGCGACGGCGGGAGCTCGTTCTTCCAGGACTTCGAAGGTCTCGCGGAGACGGAGCAGGATCACCTCGACGACCTGCAGAACCTCCAGGCGATCGTGCTCGGGGCGAACACCTACCGGATGTTCGCGAAGTTCTGGCCGAAGGCCGACGGCCCGCTCGCCGCTCTCATCAACCAGACGCCGAAGCACGTCCTCTCCGGGAGCCTCACCGAAGCTCCGTGGGGCAAGCACGCGCCGGCGGTCATCGAGCGCGACAGCCTGCGCCGGACGATCGTTCAGCTCGGCGAGCAGCACGCCGGCGACATCGTCGTGTGGGGCAGCCTGCAGCTGTGCGCGGCGCTCTTCGAGGAGGATCTCGTCGACGTGCTCCGCTTGTGGACGGTGCCCGTGCTCGTCGGCGCCGGCCGGGGCTTCACCCCGCCGAAGCTCGACCTGCGCAAGCTGAAGCTCGCAACGTCGAAGACGTACTCGAGCGGCGTCATCGCCGCGACGTACGCCGTGCGGTAGTCAGAAGTCGACGCCGGCCGACAGCGAGATCGTGCGCTGCGCGGCCGCCGGGTCCTTCGAGTCACACATCTCGGTGGTCGCGGTCTGCTCGCAGAGCACCGACTGCGAGGGCTGGTCGTCGAGCGAGCTGCCGGCGAGTGCGAAGCTGGCCTCGAGGGCGAGCTGGACGATCGAGAACTGCGCCTTCGCTCCGACGAAGAAGCGGTGGCGATAGATCGTGTCCTGCTCGCGGAACACGAAGGTGTTCACGCCGTCCATGGCGTTGCCGGGCGCGAGCTGATCGACGTTCGGCGTGCCGTCGACGACCTCGGACCGCGGCACGATCATGAGGAGGTTCCAGCCGGCGAACGGATCGAGGCGCCAGGTGCCACCGATGCCGATGTGCTTGCTGACGGTGACGTCCAGCGACGCGACGGTCAGGTCGAGCTGGTTCTGGGTCATCATGCGCGAGACGCCGCCGCGCGCGGCGAACGAGGGGAGCGGCAGGCCGTGGAAGCCCTCGACGACGGCGAGCTTGGCGTAGAGCTGGCCCGTCCAGATCCGCGAGTCGACGAGGTGGGTGGCGCCGCCGCCGAGCTCGATCGACGGCACCGGGAACCAGAAGCCCTTGCGCGCGAAGAAGCCGACCGTGCTCATCGAGCCCGGGGTGGGTGAGCTGCCAGCGCGAGCCCGCCAGTAGGTGGCATCGGAGTCGATGGTCGTCGTCGAGTAGTTGACGGTCATCTGGAAGCCGCCGAAGCCGAGCGTGTCGGCGGGCGTCAACAGGTGCGGGGCGAGGACGACACCGAGCTGAGACGCGAGGCCGCGGAGCTGGACGTTCTGCGGGACGAGGGCCCCGGGCGAGCCCTCGGTCAGGCGCGAGAGGACGATATCGTTCTCGTCGGCGTGCGCGGTCGCGGGCACGCCCAGCGCGAGGGCAAGCGCCACGAGTCCCACGGCACTGCGGGACGAAGCGCCGCCGCTTGGCGGTGCAGCCCGATCGAGCCCCCTGAGCATCGCTGCGAGCGTAGGACAACTTCGCGATTTTTGATACATCCAGGCCATGGAGACGATCCTCGTCGAGCCCGGTGCCGTGGCGCGTGTGACCTTGAACCGGCCCGACAAGCGCAATCCGATCGGACCCGCCACCGTGGGCGAGCTGGTGCAGGCGTTCGCCGAGCTGAAGGCGGACCCGAACGTGCGGGTGATCGTGCTGGCGGGCGCGGGCCCGGTGTTCTCGGCGGGTGGTGACCTGTCGGCGATGCAGGGCGGCAAGGCCGGGGGGGCGAGCTTCGTCGACCTGTTCAGCGCGATGCACGAGCTGGGCAAGCCGACGGTGGCGATGGTTCATGGTCCCGCGCTCGCGGGGGGCCTCGGCCTCGTCGTCGCGTGCGACATCGTGATGGCATCGGATGCGGCGACCTTCGGCACGACCGAGATCGCGGTCGGCCTGTGGCCGATGATGATCACCGCCGAGATCGTGCGCAGCGTCGGGCGCAAGCGCGCCCTCGAGATGATGCTGACGGGCCGCAAGCTCGATGCGAACGAGGCCCTCGAGTGTGGACTCGTGACCCGCGTGGTCCCGGCGGCCGCGCTCGAAGGCGCCACGCTGGCCCTCGCCGGCGAGATCGCGGCGCGGAGTCCGGCCGCGGTGGCGCTCGGTCTCAAGGCCTTCTATCGCGCCCAGGACATGGAGTTCGAGCCGCAGCTTCGCTACCTCCAGAGCGAGCTCGGTCGCGTGCTCGCGCTCGAGGATGCCGCCGAGGGCATCTCCGCCTTCCTCGGCAAGCGCACGCCGGTGTGGAAGGGGCGCTAGCTCGTCGTGATCGAGTACCAGCCTCGGAACTGGCGCAGTCACTTCTTCGACATCAAGGGGTCGATGGTGCGCGAGATCGCGTACCGGCTGCTGTTCTGCGTCTGCATCGCGGGAGCGGTCTCGATCGTCGACCACTACTGGCAGCCCTTGGCCATCAACGGCCAGCCGCACGCCCTCATCGCGCCGGCGCTGTCGCTCCTGCTCGTGTTTCGCACGAACGCGGCGAACGATCGCTTCTGGGAGGGTCGGCGGCTGTGGGGGGGCGTCGTGAACTCGACGCGCAACCTGCGCCGCAAGGCCGACGCCATGCTGCCCGCCCCGGTCGCGGCGCAGCTCGTCGAATGGTCCATCGCGTTCGCCTGGGCGATGCGGCACCGCCTCGTCGACGAGAAGGGCCTCGGGCCGGACTGCCGGCTGCCCGCCGAGGAGCAGGCCGCGGCCCTCGCCGTCGCCCACGTACCGGTCTACTGCGGCGGCCGCCTCACGACACTCATCGCCGAGGCCAAGGCCGCCGGCCAGATCAGTGACATCCAGCAGCAGATGCTCGACAGCGAGGTCGACGAGCTGATCGATCACCTCGGCGGCTGCGAGCGCATCGATCAGACCCCGCTGCCGTTCGCGTACGCCGTGCACCTGCGTCGCTCGCTGGTTCTCTACTGCGCGTCACTCCCGTTCGCCCTCGTGGCCGTGTTCCACGAGTGGACGGTTCTCGTGAGCCTGTTGATCTCCTACGTGCTCATCGGCATCGAGGAGATCGGAACGGAGATCGAGGGTCCGTTCGGCCGCCGCGAAAATGACCTTCCTCTCGACTCCATCTGCACGCGTCTCGCGGCTAACCTCCGCGAAGGATGACCAAGCACCTACTGTCTGGCCATGGCCTGTTTCGCCGCGAGTACTTTGCCGGCGAGGGCGAGTATCTCCGCACGCTCGCTCGCGACGGGCAGAACCCGAGCACGCTGTACATCGGCTGCTCGGACTCACGCGTCGTGCCCGAGCTCCTCACCTCATCGCGTCCGGGCGAGCTATTCGTCGTCCGCAACATCGCGAACGTCGTCCCGC
Organism: Kofleriaceae bacterium; assembly: GCA_022842285.1. GTDB lineage: Bacteria > Myxococcota_A > Polyangia > Haliangiales > Haliangiaceae > JABFXX01. The sequence continues at coordinate 4,966 of JALHPV010000217.1, read as the reverse complement.
CGCTCGATCACGCCGATGCCTCCGTCGGGGCCGCGATCGACTACGCGGTGGCGGCGTTGAAGGTGCCGCATATCGTCGTCTGCGGCCACGATGGCTGTGGAGGGGTGAAGGCGGCCGCGGACGGTCGTGATGCGTTCAAGCATCTGCCCAGCCTTCACGAATGGCTCGGCGTGGTGTCGCCCGGCGTCGAGGAGAACGTCCTCTCGTCGATCGACAACCTCATCACGTACCCCGTTGTCGCCGAGGCCCTGAAGGCGGGCACGCTCCAGCTGCATGGCTGGGTCTACGACATCAACGAGGGCCGCCTGCGCGTGTTCGATGTCGCGAGCGAAGAGTTCGTGACGGCCGACCGGCTCTCGCACTAGCGGGCTCGTCGCGGGCGAATCGCTTGGCCCGCTCAGGGCGTGGCTCTCTTCGTGGCGTCGCGGTTGCCACACGCCATCAGAAGCTGCACCAGCAGGACGAGCGTCGCTCTCACGCGAAGACGCTACTTCGCCGATCTCGCGGCGATGTCCTGGACGTTCTTCACGATGTCCATGATGTTGGGGACCTTCGCGTCCGCCGCGGGTGGCTTGCCGTCGGGGGTCATCTTGTCGACGGCCTGCGGGAGGAGATGCGCGATCGCGCCGGCCACCTTGTCGGTCGGGAGGCCGATCTTCTCGGCCATCGACTTCACCGTGTCGTTGCCGAGAACACTCTGGATCTGCTCGGCGGAGATCGGGAGGTTCTTGGTCAAGCCGACCCACGACTGGACCTTGTCGCCGAGGCCTCCCGCGTTGAGCTTGCCGAGGACATTCTGCACGCCATCGTTGGCCAGCATGTCCTGCAGCGGTCCCGCGACCTTGCCGAGATTGTTGACGTCGAGGTTGCTGGTCAGGTCGTCGAGGAGGCTCATCAGTTGCCAAGTGTACCTGACTCGGACCACGGCATGGCAGCACGCGCCTGATCAGACGCCAAGACGAGGTGACGTCCGACGATGTTGTAGACGCGCGGATGCGTGCCCGTACGCGTGTTGGTGACGAGGATGTAGTCGGCACCGAACGGCGTGATCGCCACGATGTCGCTCGCGGACGCATCGAGCTTCGGGAGGGGCACGACCTCGCCGCGCTCGTCACGCCAGGCGAGCAAGCCCGTCGCATAGGTGAACTCGCCGGTGACCATCCAGGCGTAGACGGGATACTTGCCGGGCACGGCCGTGTACCAGCGATCGTAGGGTTCGGAGGTCGGCGGGACCGGGGCGAGCGGCGCGAGCGCCTTCACGATCGCGGTCTCGGCGATCTCGATGGGCTCCGTGCGCCCGCTCACGAGCGTTTCGGACTCGGGCGCGGCCTTGCTCGCGAGATCGATAGCCATGTAGCCCATGGCGTAGTCCCACCCCGTGGTCGTATCGGTGACCTTGGCGAGCTCCCACGCCCCGTTCACCTCGCGGTAGGCGACGGCGGCGGCCGGCTCGCCCTCACGGATCTGCGTGAAGTCGAGCTTGGTCCCGAGGTAGTCGACGACGCCCTTCGCGTCGGGCATCGGATGCGTGGTGAACCCGTAGATGCTCCCGTCCACGACGCCGAGGAACTCGAGCGGATCGGGCGCGGGGAACGGCGCTAGCCGGCGCGCCCGGCCGGTCGCGAGCGTGATCTCGTACATCGCGCCGGAGCCGCCCTGCTCTTCCACGGGCCGGAGCGCCGGCGGATAGCCCTGGGAGAAGAACCCTCCCCCTTCGACGAGCTGCGGGTCGAACCACAGGAGGACCTTCGTGGCGTCGGACCAGCGTGCGATCCGGGCTCCGAAGCACGGGTCCTTCACGACGGCGATGACGATCGGTGGATCGTCGCCTTCGAGCCGCGCGAGCGCGCAGCCGTCACCCTCCGGGATCACCGCGAGCAAGGCCGTGACGCCGGGGCCCTTCTCGGCTCCGGCCGCCCCCGTGTTTCCGACGATGGCCGGCTGCTTCGAGCCACCACACGCCGCCAGCGCCAGCATCAGGACAAACCGCATTGGCGGCGAGACTAGCGCATGCGTCGGCCTCCCAGGTCGCCCGGGGCTCGCGAGCTCCTCTAGTTGGACGTGACGGAGGCCTGGACCTCGACGGAGACCATCACGTTGACCGAGACCGTCGCCGCGGCCTCGGCGGCAGCGGTGGCGGCGGCCGCGAGGCACGCGACACCTTCGACGCCGACCTCGACCGCGGCATTGGCCGCCGCCCCGGCGCGACCGGCGAGATCGACCGTGGCGTCGGCGATGATTGGGAGGCGCACGACGGCATCGGCGATCGCCGGGTAGTTCTCCTCGATGGTCGCGATCACCGCCTCGACGTCCGCCGAGCCCGGACCGGTGTACGTGATGACGACGGTCGGGTCGCCACACTCGACATCGAACGACGCTTCGGACTCGCAGGCCGCCTTGCAGTCGGCATCGGCGTCGACTTCGAAGTGGCCGCCTTCGCAGCGCGGCTCGGTGAAGGCGACGTCGCAGCTACCCGAGCACGAGCCCGAGCACGAGCCCGTCAGGTCACTGCGGCACGAGCCCTGGCAGGTGCCCTCACACGAGCCCGAGCAATCACCCTCGATCGTGCCCGTGCACGAGCCCGAGCAGGTGCCAGTGCAGGTGCCCTGGCACTCGCCGTTCGGGCCCATCGCGCTGCAGGTGCCTTCGCACTGCCCGTTACACGTGCCGGTGCAGGTGCCCGACACCACGCCGGTGCACTGGCCCGAGCACGACCCCGTGCAGCTGCCTTCACACGTGACCGAGCCCTCGACGGTGCACTCGCCCGAGCACGAGCCGCTGCAGGAGCCCGAGAGCTCGCCGCCCGTGCACGTCGGGGGCGTGACCGAGGCATCGAAGTTCACGTCGCACTCGGCCGTGCAATCGATCACCGCCTGCGCGGAGACCGAGCACACGGGCTCCGTGATGGTGACGATGAGGGTCACGCCCGGGCTGGCCGCAAGCTTGGCCTCGACAGCGTCGGAGGCGTTCTGGCAGGCGACCTGCGTGGTCGCGCCTTCCGCGCCGCCGAGGTCGGTCGAGATGTTGTTGCACGCGTCCTGAAGAGCGGCGTCGAGCCCGGTGACCTCGGCGCTGAAGCGACCCGTCGCCTCGATCAGGGCATCGAGCTCGATGCGACCGAAGTTCGCGTCGACGGTGGCGCTGCGGACATCGAGCGGACAGAGGCCGCTGCCGTCATCGCCGCCACACGCGGCCACCATTGTCACCAGTAGGATCGTTCGAAGCGTCATCCGCGGATGATACGATCGTTGCGATGACAGGGCCGTGCGTTGCGCCGCGGGCTGTGACGTTGCTCGCGATGATCGCGGCATGTCGCGGCACGGGACCGGTCGGGCCGCGTGAGGCGCCTCACGCGCGGGTCGTGAGCTGTCGGCCTGCGCCGACACCGCCCACCATGCTCACGTGGCAATCCGACGACGAGTACGAGATCGTCGGCAACGGCTGGACGCGGGCCGAGCCGCTCGCCGTGCGACGCCCCCGCGCTGTCGGCCCCGCCGTGGTCATCGGCGAGGCTGTCATCACGACGGGCACGCGGACCGACGCCGCCCGTCTCCAGAGCACCATCGCCGCGCGCAGTGACGAGATTGCCGATTGCCTCCGGCGCGTCATCCAGCCCGGCACCATCCTCAAGTTCGTCGGGCAGTGGCGCTTCACCGTGACGGCGGTCGGGAAGGTCACGGCGCTCCAGACTCCCGAGTTCGGCCTCGGGGGCGACTTCCGCTCCTGCGTGCAAGGCATCGCTCGCTCCCTCACGTTTCCGCGCGGACCGGCGACCTCCTTCATGGTGCCGGTGATGTTCGACTCGCAGGCGCTCGACGGACCGAAGCCCCGGCCCGTCGCTCCGAGCAGTGGCAACTCCGCCGAGGTCCCATGGACGCCGTTCGCGGTGCTCGGCGGCAACCCCACGGGCGTGGAGGGGATCGCGCGCGCGACGGAGGCCGCGGTGCGGAGCCGCCAGGATGCGATCGAGCAGTGCTTCGTCGACGCCAAGCCCCACGGACGCACCGGATCGGCGCGCACCCTGATCGAGCTCTCGTCGGCGGGCGAAGTCTTCTCCGTCCGCACCGGAGGCCTCGGCGAGCGCCGCGTCGAGCAGTGCATCGAGGAGGCTCTGGGGAACCTGGAGGTCCTCTCGCCCGTCGCGCGCCCGGCCGAGATCGCATGCGATGTCTCGCGCGGCGACGCCGAGCCGTGGCTCGTCTCACCCGACGGCGGCTACGAGATCGTCACCATCGACGCCCGTCAGGTCCGCTCCCAGGAGCTCTCGCTCGTCGTCGACGGCACGGCCCCTGACCCGCTGCCGCCTGCGACCGCCGCGCTCCTCGTCGTCGATCCCGCTGCGAAGGGTGGGCTCATCACCCTCGCGATCGAGTGGGTCGCGAACATCGAGAATGCGATCATCGCGCTCGCAGGCGACGCTCCCTCGCCGCGCTACCTCGCGATGGCCCGCACCGCGGCGTTCGAGCCGGGCTTCCTTCGGGATGCCGACGTCGTCATCCCGATGCTTCGCGTCTCCGGGCAGAAGCTCACCGCATGCCGTGGGGGTACGGCGCGAAGCGTCCCCCTCCATGACCCGGCGGCCACGAGCGCGCTCGTCGCCAAGCTCGCGAATGCCTGCAAGGCGCCCACGTGCGCGTCGACCCTCGTCGTGGCGCTCGATCCCGACGCGATCGCGCAGGACCTCGTCGAGGTGATGGGCACCGCGCGCCTGCACGGCTTTGAGCGCGTGCTGATCGGCGCCGAGCTCGACTGCCGTCCGCCCCGCTAGTGCCCGCGTCTGGCCCGCGAGGAGTGGGCTCGTGCGGGTTCGCCACTATCTCCAACATGGGTTTCGCCAACGGCGAAACGGTTAGTCGCTGATCTTGGTGAACCGAATACGCATGCGACCGTGCTCGTTGTACCAAGCGGTACGCAGCCAGAGAATGTAAGGGCGCTTGCGCTGACCCTCGACACAAGGAACGCAGAT
>JALHPV010000216.1:7906-12548 GCA_022842285.1 Kofleriaceae bacterium | reverse complement strand
GTGATGGATGGTGGCGAGGGTCATCGCCGCCGCATCGGTAGCCTGCTCGAAGTCGGCGCCGCCGGTGTTGCCCGCCATCGTGGCCGCATAGATGGCGACGGAGCCACCGATGTTGAACATGGCGCTGCCGTGCCCCTGCCCCGGGAGCCCGTTGTTCTCCGACAACGAGCTGGTCCCGCCGCCCGCACCGCCGAGCACGGAGTTGCCGGTGAACGTCGAGTTGACGACGTTGAGCACGGCCCGGTAGTTGAACACTGCGCCGCCGAGCCCGGCACCGCCGCCGCCCGAATCCCAGCCCCCGCCACCACCACCGAAGCCACCATCACCGCCGCCGCCATTACCGAGCCCGCCCCCGCCGCCACCCCCGCCGCCAAACCCGCCGGCGAACCCATTGCGAAGGGTCACGGGCATTCCGGCCTGACCGGCGCCCCCGCCACCGCCGAAGCCACCCTCGAAGCCGACGCTGCCGCTGGAACGAGACGATCCGCGACCACCGGCTCCGAAGACCGGAGAGAAGGCCGCGAACCCACCCCACGCCGGCAGCCCGCCGACAGCGGCAAGGAACCGAGGCCCGAATCCGAACGGCAATGATCCCGCGGCGGCGGGGACGTCGTGGGACATGGACCCTCCCGGCCCCCCCAACTGCTCCGCGCGACCGCCGACGGCTCCCGCCCCCCCGACGGCACTGCAGTCGAGCAGCGCCGACTGCTCGATGGTCAAGGATCCCGCGTTGAAGATGCAGCCGCCGAGGCCCGCGCCGCCACCGCCGCCACCGTTGTGGCTCTGCGCTGGCCCCAGCGCCGTACCGCCCCGTGCGCGTCCGTGGCGTAGAACCACGTCGTGTAGCCGCAGCTGACCGACCCTTGTCGTGAAGCTGTGTTCGGCGTAGCCCGCGACCGTGCTCTCACCCGCGACCACGAACAGACGAAAGTCGACCGCGCTGGGATCGCGCTGGATGGTGGCCCCTCTGCCGTCGATGGTGACGTCGCTCGTGATGATCGGCAACGCGGTCGGCCCGTACACGTCATGGCGATACGTCGTCAGGGTGTACGTCGCCCCGGTCGCCAGCACGATCGTGTCGGCGCCCGGCGCCGTGTTGGCGGCGCAGATCGCCTCGACCAGCGAGATTCCCGGGGCCTCGCACGGCGACAGATGCCCGCCCGCTCCGTCAGGACACAGCTGGGCGAGCGGGACTTCGTCGAGCGCCACTTCGTTGCACCTGGCGAAGTCGACCGTCTCCTGCGTAGTAGTGACGTGGATGACCTCGGCGGTGGCCACTCCCCACCCGAGACCATGACCCAGGACCATCGTGATCGCCGTCAGTACGTGCCGGACCCGCATTCGAGGATTGTACGCTCGCAGGCATTCGCTCGACGACCGATCGATTGGTTCGACACGGGCGGCGGCAGTTGCCATCCGCCGTGAACGCGGCCGGAGACCTTGGTCCTCAGGGCGAGAGCGCGCACTCCTCGAAGTAGTCGGCGCACGTGCCGTCGGCCTTGCACACCACGCTCGCGCACGCGGCCGTCACGCCCGGCGTCGGGCACGGCTCGCCGGGTTCGGCGGGCACGACACACGTCCACGAGCCGAGCACGTCGCACACGCCCTCCGCGCAACCGCCAACGCCGCCGACGCCAGAGAACAGCACTTCGATCTCGTCGTCGGGGTTCACTGGCCGACACGACGCGCCGAGCGCCGGCGCGGCCTGGCAGCGCCACGTCCCGTCCACGGGGCGGCACGAGAGGCCGGCGTTGCAGTTAGCCATCTCGCAGTCCTCGCCGTCGCCGACGAACGGGCGCGGCGTCCCCGTCGCGAGCGGTGGCTCGCTGCTCGGCGCCTCGACGGCGACGCAGCGACGCGTGTCCTCGTCGCAACTCGCGGTTGGGCCACACTCGCCGCCGGCGAGGGTGCAGCTCGCGCCCTCCGCGCGCCACGGCATGCACACCTGGCCGTTGGGGTCGTCGAATGCGCAGAAGGAGCCGAAGCCGCAGTCCGTCGACGCGCTGCACGCCTGACCGGCGGCCGCCGGCGCCTGGCAGCTGTTGTCGCGGCACACGTCGCCGTTCGCGCACGAGAAGAAGCTGAGCTCCTCGCAGTACTGGCCACGCGCGATCTGCGGCTGGCAGGTGAGCTCCTGCGGCGAGCCGAGCGGCATGCAGCGCAGACCGTCCTGGCACGGGTTCTCGAACTCCGTGCCGGGGAAGCCGCACTCGTCACCCTGCGCCCCGCGCGGCTTGCACCTGCCGAGGTTGTCGCAGAACTGGCCGGCGTCGCAGCCGAGGGCCTGGCACGACGACGAGCCCTCCTGGCACGTGCCCGGGCAGGTCTGGCCGGCACACGAGAGGCCCGCTTCGCACTGCTCGGACCAACCGCAGCTCTCACCAGCGGCGCGCTGACCGGCGAACACGTCGCGGCAGGCCGCATCGGCCGACAGGAGCGAGCTCGCGAACGCGCCCTCCCACAGCACGAGGCCCTCGCACGTCGCGGCCTCGAGGGTGATACGGCACGCGTTCGCGTCCGCGATCGAGACCGCGATATCGGCGGCGGCGAGGCCGGCCACCACGTCCTCGCACGCGAGCTGTTCCTCGCAGCGGACCGGGTCACCGGTGCGGCTGTAGATGTAGACGCCGCACTCGGCCTGGCGCGCGCACGCCACCCGGTAGAGGTCGCACAACGCCGTGACCTGGTCGTCGGGCGGGGCGGGCCTGTCATCATCCCCTCCTCCGTCACCGCATCCGGTGGCAGTCACGAGCCCGAGCAAGCTAACGAGTAGGAAGCGCACCATCAGGCGCTCGCGGTGCAGCGACCGCGCCACCGGCAACCGTCTGATCCTGCGTGGACCGCGCCCCCCGTCGTGCCCACTGGTTCACACTCCCCCGGACCGGCGCCACCTCACCGCCCTCTCGGATCACGGTGCCCCAGAGAAGCAGCGGGCCCTTGGGGGGCGATAACGATGGTCTTGGCGTCGACACCGCGACCTCACGGAGGACAGTCTCGCGTCACCTGATACAGGTCGAACTCCGTCGCGCCGGAGATATCCGCCGAGAACAGCATGGTCATGCCATCACCGGTGACCTCGGGGTCCGCGTACCAAACGCCGAACACGTCCAGTTCTGGGATCGGCTCCGCGACCGAGAACGGCAGGCCAGGCCCCGGCCGCGTCGCGCGCGCGAGGTCACTGTTGCCATCCGGCGTATCTCCGCGCTCGAAGTACAAGGTCTGCTCGCGCTCGTCGAACGACGGCCAGCCTTCGTCCAGCCCGACGCGATTCACCAGGTCGAGGTCATCGACGACGTTCCATGACTCGGAGGGCGCCGCGCGCACGGCGTGCACAACATCGAGACTGTCATCAGCGACGTCACTCGTGAACAGCTCCAGGCCGTCGCTCGTGATGTCGATGGCGAACCCGGGAGCCGTGACGACGGCGGGGGCCTCGAACCCGCCGGCACCATCGGGGGCGGCGCGGTAGAGATTCACGTCGTCGTTGAAGTACAGCGCACCGTCCGGACTGAAAGCCGCACCGGTCTCATCGGACGCACCGGAGATCGACAAGCGGGTCGCAGGACCGAAACTGTCGCCGGGGCTCGCACGTCGGGACAGGTACAGGTCGAAGCCGGTCCCGCGATTCGACGAGAACACCAGCACGAGCCCCGTCGGATCCACCGCCGGCGCCCATTCGGTGGCGGGGCTCGATACGTCGACCAAGCGGATCGGCGTGGACCACGGACCACACGGCCCCCGCTGCTCGCCGGCGTCGATGGTCACCACATCGAGCTCTGCGAACCCGATGCGACCACAGCCCAGGCCCGCAAGCGCGACCGCGACCGCGCATCCGGCCAGAGGGGCAGCACGTGGCCGCCAAGCGCGGGGCATAAGGCAAGTATCGCACTGCAGCGATCCGGATGGTCAGCGTCGCGCCTCGTACAGGTCGGCCCCCGTGTCTCCGCCACGCGAGAACACGATGACGGTCTCGTCCTCGCTGAGCCATGGGTCGCTGTCGAGGTCGCTGGAGTTCAGTTCGTCGACCGGCACCGGCGGTGAGAACGGCGCCGTCGCCGTGGGACGATCGGCGCGATACAGGTCGCGCTTGCCGGCGCCGGGCCGGGTCGAGGAGAAGTAGAGGACGAGGCTATCCGCGGAGAGCCATGGCGTTGCGTCCTCGTCGGGGCTCGAGAGCTCCACGATCAGTGTGGGTGCATCCCACGTCGCCGACGACGATGGCCGCGTTGTCGAATACAGGTCCCGCGTGCCGTTCCGCGTCGAGTCGAACACCCCGGCCGTGAGGTCCGTGGTTGCGCCAAAGTCAGCGTTCACTCCAAAGGACTCGAGCTCGGTAACGCTCACCGGCGCGCCCCACGGCATCGATCGAGTAGTGCGTGTCGATAGGTAGATCCCGCGCTGGCCGTCGCGATCACTGGCCAGCCAGACCATCCGGGCTGACGTTTGGCGTCGAGTCGAGCGCCGCGGAGCTGAGGTTGGCCTCCACGTCGGGCTCCGACCAGGCGAGCGACGGGTCGCTGCGCCGTGCGACCCAGATATCCGCTCCGGCCCCGCCCGGTCGAGTGGAAGAGAAGTAGAGCTCGAGGAGGTCGGCCGTCATCGAGGGATCTTCGTCGACGTCTGGCGAGTTCACTTCCGTGAT
>JALHPV010000216.1:0-7896 GCA_022842285.1 Kofleriaceae bacterium | reverse complement strand
GACGGACGTTGCCGAACGGGCCGAGATCGCCAAACGGGCCGTCGCCGAACGGGCCGCCGTCGCCCCCATCCACTCCACGTCCCTCGAACCCGATGCGTCCACATGCCGACACAGCAACGGCGAGACTCAACGGAGTGCCCAGGGGCCACTTCATGGCGCCTACTATAGGTGCGTTCTGGAGCCGCTCGTCTGTTTCGCGCATCGCTCCACCGCACGGGGACCTCGTTGGTGAGGGGCCGCGTGAACCCGGCGATCACGCCGCTGGGTCGCTGGCCGGCACCAGCGGGTCGACCGGGTCGAGCGGGCGCGTGTCGACCGGCGGAAACTCGAGGCTGATCGGACCGAGGACGCCCGCGCGAAACTCGTGCACGAGAAGCTCGGCGGCCTTGTGGAGGTCGACCTGCCCGCCCTTGCGCAGGCCACCGCGGCGGCGACCGATCTCGGTGAGCAGCGCCTCGGCGCTCGGCGGGACCGCTGGAAGCTTGTAGCGCCCAACCACGAGCGCGGCGTAGTGCGCGAGGAGGTGCGCGGCGCCGAACAGGCCGATCGTCAGGTAGTCGATCGCGGTGTCGGGGATCGAGCCGGCGAAGGCGAGCCGGAACGCGCGCGGCTCGTGCTCGATCTTCGGCCACATGAGGCCGGGGCTGTCGGTGAGCACCATGCCGTTGGCGAGGTGCACGAGCTGCTGGTCCTTGGTGACCGCCGGCTTGTCGCCGACCTTCGCGACGAGCCGGTTCATCAGGGTGTTGACCAGCGTGGACTTGCCTACGTTCGGGACGCCGGCGATCAGCGCACGCACCGGCTTGTCGGCACCCCGGTGCTGCGCGAGGTCCTTGCACAGCTCCGCGATCCGCTTGCGCGTCACCTGCGGGCGCTCCGTCGTTGCCGCGAACGCCTTTACCCCCGGCTCGCCCTCGAGATACGTCACCCACGCGCGCGTCGCTATCGGATCGGCGAGGTCGCTCTTCGTGAGGACCTTGATGACCGGCTTGTCGCCGCGAATCTCCGCGACCAGTGGGTTCGAGCTCGCCTTCGGCAGGCGGCTATCGAGCACCTCGATCATCACGTCCTGCGACGGCATCAGCGCGACGAGCTCCCGCCGCGCCTTCGTCATGTGGCCCGGGTACCACTGGAGCGACATCGTTCCGCTGTATGACACGTTTCGTGCATCACGCGGTGTGGTGCTGGCACGTGCGCGTCGGCTTGAGAAGTGTCGTCGCCGCGAGCGTCAGCGATCCTTCGAACCGATCGAACACGGCCGAGCCAAGCGCGAACAGGTCGCAGAAAGGTCCACCGGCTCGCGAGCAAGTGCCGCTTCCGCCCGATGTGGGCGCTGACCTACGTCGACCGATTACGTGAGGAGGCGCCTCAGCCTCGCGCACACATGTTCGTACGGGCTGTAGGGGGGCACGAGCCGCAGACGACGGGGGTTGCACGCCACACCACGTCGCGGCCGACGCGTTGCTTCGTGTCTCCGGCGTGTCGCTACCCGGCATCCAGTATGCACTCGGAAGTACGGGGGCCGCAGCAGGCTAGCGAAGGCATCCCACCAACCCCAGCAAGCCCACAAGGAGGCTTCCGATGGCGGCTATCGCAACTTCGTTCTGGGCCCGCATGGCCCTACTTCCGGCCCTCACCGTGATGTGGGGTTGCGACGAGATCGACGCGCCTGCCGACGAGCAGTCGGACGCCGACGCCGACAGCACTACCGACACCGGCGCGGACGCCGCCGGCGACGCCGACGACGCTACCGACGCCGACCCCATGACGGATGCGGGCGTTCCGGGTGGCGAAGACGCCCCCCTTTCAGCAGAGGACAGCGAGTGGCTGTCCGCGCACAACTCGCGGCGGGAGACCTATCACGCCAAGTATGGCGGCTCGTATGTCCCCCTGAAGTGGAGCCCCGCTCTTGCCGCAAGCGCGACGAGCTACGCCGAGTACCTGGCCGAGAATGATCTGTGGGAACACAGCAACTCGGACTATGGGGAGAACTTGGCCTGGAATGGCGGGAGCGTGCACGCCGACATCTCGAACGTGATGACAAGGTGGGTGGAGGATGAAGAAGCCACCTGGGGAGGGCACTTCACGCAAGTCCTGTGGAGAGCCACCAAGTACGTAGGCTGCGGCAGAGCCTCGCATAGCGAGCACGGCAGCTTTCAGGTTTGCCAGTACGTGACTCCGGGCAACTGCGGCGGTCGGAGCATGGAGCTGATGATGGCGGACACCACAGGCTGCCTGCCCGCGTGTCCGCCAGAGGGTTGCTTCTAGAACAAGCGATTCGTTGAACAAGCAGCGCCGAGGACCCCGGCTCGTGCCACCAGGTCGCTTGGACGGCGTCGCCTCGCGACGTAGTCTCGGCACATGGGTACATGGGACGCAGGCCCCTTCAACAACGATGCGGCGATGGACTTCACGAGCGAGGTCGTCGACCAGCTCGTGAGTGCGCTCGACGAGTTCATGGCGTCACCGGAGATCGACGAGACCTTCGACGCGGCGTTTGCCGCCATCGGGCTCCTCAACGCCATCATGGGCGTGTGCAGCGCGCGGCCCTACAAGCCCGAACCTGGCTTCGATGCGCCCGCAGTGCGGACGGCCATGGTGAAGTGCTTCGACGAACAGATCGACGGGCTCGCGCCAGAGCCGACCTTCAAGAGGAAGCAGCGCGAGATGCTCATCGCCGCGCTCGACACCTTCGTCGGATTCTGCAAACGCTAGCGCGCGTGCCGCCCACCAGTTCGTGCGATCTCGGCCTCGCGGAGCGCGGCGATCGAGCTTGACGCTGCCTTCGCGGTGGCGCCGCCGCGCGTCCACTTCGCCTTCGCCGTTGGTGCCAGCCACGTCGCACGCAGTCCGGGGAGCATCTTGGTCGACCAACGCGACCTTCACGTGAAGCCTTGAACGCGCACCCGCGCCTCGTTCGAACTTCGATCGTTCGGAACGATGAAGGCGAGCCCGAGCCGGCGCTGAACGCGGGGCGAGCTTCTCAAGGCTGGCACTTCTCGCTAGCTTCGTGCGGTGCCGCGCACTGCCAACGATGTCCTCGAGCGCTTGTTCTGCCTCCGCGCACTGCTGTTCCGCACGCAGCTCGAAGTGGAGTTGCACGCGTCCGGGGCGTCCCGCGCGGAGATCGCAGATCGGCGATCATCGATCGAGGCCGCCCACGCCAGCCTGTCGTCGTGGCTGATGGCGTCGTCGATCGCATTCTCGCCGATCGAGAGCACCATGCTTGCCGATCCACTCGGCGGATGGAAACGCGAAGAGGTCGCGCAGCTCATGTGGCGGACCGAGGCCGTCGCAACCCTGCTGTGGACCATCGGACTCCTGCCGGCCATGCCCCCGTACGCGAACACCATGCCGCTCGATGCGGTGATATCGCGACTCGACGAGCTACCTCTCAGCGAGACTGCGCCCCCGCTGCGTTCCGAACCGGAGATCGAGCGTGCGCTCGAGCTCGCCGAGCTCTGGCACTGGCGCGCACGCACCGAGATATTGCGTCGACAGGGCAAGCCAGCGCCCGCGGACGACTCGTACGAAGCGACAGTCGCGCGGGCGATGGCGAGCGCCCTGGAAGCCGGGCTGATCGATCCTCGTGAGGTCGCCGACCACGACTTCGCGATCTCGGCCATCCGCTATGCCGATACCGACGAGTCAACGTTCATGGAGCTGTCGTGCGTCGCGTTCGAGCGGCACGTGGCACTGACCTGGGTGAACGATCCCACCACCGCGTGGGACACGGTCAACCCGTCGACGTAGACCTTCGACGCCCGCGACGCTCGGCGGCAACACGAATGGATCGGACCGCGCACAACTCGTGCACAAGGCTCCGCGAGGTCGACCTGCCCTCCCTTGCGCATGCGTTCGTCGAGGCTGCCCCGCGGACAAGCTCGAAATCTCGGCAGAGTCTGAGTCAGCGACACCCGGGGCGGTGTCGCAGGGGGGCGACAGGTCGCTTGTCCGGGGTTCGGACATCAGCCGTGGTGTCGCAGGGGTCCGACCCCTTTTGTCCGGGAGGTGTCGCAGGGGGGGGGGGCGCAGGGGTCCGACCCCTTTTGTCCGGGAGGTGTCGCAGGGGGGGGGCGACCGGCCGCGCTTGTCCGGGGTTCGGACATCAGCCCATGGCGGTGAAAACTTCCGGGGCACAGGGTGCGCCCGAAGCCGATCTCTTGGCGTCACCGGCGACTTGGCGGTGAACCTCCGGGGCACGTGTCCGGCCCGTGCGTAACGGCGGCGACTCCTCGGTCAGGTGCCGAAACCACGGCATCCGTGTCGCGGTTTCGGGCGACTCGCATCGACCATTCAGGTGGTTACGATCAGGCACAGCTCGTGCTGCCGCGCCCCCCATGCGGCATCTCGCACTCCTGGTTCTTTTCGCGGCCTGTGGAACGAGCGACGAAGTTCGCGTCGAGCCGCTGGTAACCAACGAGACCACCACGCTCGCGTTCGAGTCGATCCCGTTCTCGGGTGAGCTCCAGGCGAGCGTCCTCTACGATCACCAGGCGGGCACGGTGAGCGGCGAGGTCGTGATCTCGCGGGACGGGTTCCGTTGCGGATGGCAGCTCGCGACGACCCCGCTGGTCGAACCGAGTCACACGTCGCTGCTGGACCAGCTCGCGCTCGCGACGGTCGCCACGCCCCCGGACTGTGTGGGTTGCGACATCGATCTCGATGGTGACTACTTCACAGTCACGCTGGCAGATGGCCGCGGCTTCTCGACCCACCCGTGCCAGTGCCGCCCGTTTAACGCGGAGAACGTCGAGCAGCGGCTCGTCGACGCCGTCGCGGGTGCGGGTGGAGCAGCCCTCGAGCTTCGGTTCGACGCCGGTCGATACGTACCGACCGGGCAGGCATGCCCGATCACCATTCCCTGACACGTCACCGCCTGCAGTCTCCCCCCGACCTGCCGGGTCTGGTCCCATTCCGAGGCGAAGTCGACGCCGAGCGTGACCTTGGCATCGCGAACGTGATGCCTCGTGGCAGCGGCGCCAGACATCGCGCCCAAGCGCGTAGCTCCACCACTGTGCTGGGGATGCGCGGGCCACTCCTCGTTCGACACCGTGCGGGCGCGAGCCGTGACATCGGCGTCGTGGTTCCAGGAGCCCAACGAATCTCACGGCGAAAACGGCATTGGTTTCAACCCCCTGTAGTCGGCACGGGGGCTGCTATTGGTCCGGTCATGCGCTTCCCCATCGCGGCTGCCGTGCTCCTCTCCACGACGATCGCTTCCGCCCAGGCGCCGGGCACCGTCGCCATCGCCCCGCCCGACTCCGAGCCCGTCCCGGGGCTCGATGTCGTGGCTCCACCGAGCGAGCGAATCAGCTACCGCTCGGACGTCCACCTCGCCGATGCGGCCTCGGTGCTGATGGTTGTCGGCGGAGGAATGGCTGGTAGCTCGGGGCTCTCCATGGTGGGCGTCTCCGGCTACTTCGTCGGAGCGCCGCTCGTTCACCTCGCCCACGGCCAAGGAGGCGCCGCCGCGAAGAGCCTCGGCTTGCGCGTCGCATTGCCCGTGGTCGGGGCGCTCGCCGGCTTCAAGCTGATGGCGGAAGACACGTCCGGCCACAGCTCGCACGGCTGCGCCGGCGCGCCCGCGAGCGCGTGTGTGGGGATGGGCGGATCGCTCGTCGGGCTGATGCTCGGCGGGCTGGTGGGTGCGGTCACCGCGTCGTACATCGACGGCAAGTACCTCGCCGCCTACGAACGCCCCGCGCGGACGTGGGCGCCGAACGTCGCGCCGATGCGCGGCGGCGTGTCGTTGGGCGTCAGCGGATCGTTCTGATCGAGCGAGGTCGACTCGCGATCCCAAGTCCACTAGCCTCGCGCCCATGTTACCCGGGCCCGAGCTACGCAGGCTTGCCACGCAGCGGCGCGTCGACCTCCAGCCAGACTGGCGTGCGTTTTCGGTCCGCGTGCCCACGTCGATCAACGTCGCCGCCGACCGGCCGCTGCCGGAGTGGCCGGGGGTGACCACGCCCGGAAGGGCGCCGGGCGCGGACTGGGTCGACGACGTCGCCGAGGTGTTCGGCGCGGAGGCGCTCTGCCGCCAGCTCGCGAAGAAACGGCCGCAGCTCCACTTCTGGGACCAGCGGCTGCTTCGCCACGCCTATCCCGTCGCGCGGACGATGGGCGGCGATCCGATCGTCCAGGTCGCAGGCGGTCGCCTCGCGGGCCACGTGCTCAGGACGAACCACGAGAACTGGGACGGATTCTTCGAACATCTCGCGAAGCTCGGTGAGCGTCGTGTCGACGATGACTTCGAAGCCGAGGCGGGCCCTCTCCTGCGCCGGCTCGGGTACGTGAGCGGAGCGCCGACCACCGACCAGGTGATCGGCGTGCTGCTCCATCGGAGGTTCGACGGCGCGACGCGACTCACGAAGTCGTTCGCCGACTTCTATCGCGCCATCTGGCGTGCCCGCCGTCCCGAGCGCTCGCGGATCGGATCGGCGCGTGGCTCGACGAGCGCCCCCCGGGTACTCGAGATCCCGACGTCGGCGCGACGGATCTCCGCGAATCGCGAGCGCGCGTATCTCGGCGGGCTCCACGGCGATGCGTTGGTGGCGGTCGCTTCCGACGGGACCGTCGATCGAGTCGCGAGCTACCCGCGAATCACCGGAATCGTGGCCTCCGCCACCTCGTTGTACGTGAGCGACCTCGGCGCTCTGCGGGCGTCGGACGATGGTGGCAAGTCGTTCGCCGTCGTGCTCCGCGGACGCATCGACGCGATGGCCACAGACGAGGGCAATCGGCTGTGGTTGTCGGCGACGCGTGGCGACAAGAACGTGCTCTTCTACTCCACCGACTGGAAGAAGTTCGCAGCCGTGCCTGCGCCGACGAACGGGCTGGTCGTGGTCCATGGGTCGGGGGCCGGCGGCGTTCTCGTCTCGAGCTTCGACGAGCTGTTCGTCGGCAAGGATGGGAAGCCTCCGACCTCGCTCGGGGTGCCCGAGCAGTACGAGCGGATCGATGTGGCGATCGCGACCTCGAAGGGCACGCTGCTCGTGGGCACGACGGGGGCCCTCATGCGGTCCACGAACGAGGGCAAGACCTGGCGGAGCGTGAAGCTCGGCGCCCGAGGCGTCACGTGCCTGTTCGCGGCGTCGGATGACTCGATCATCGCGGCGACAGGGAAGCGTCTATGGCTCTCGCGCGACGACGGCAGGTCGTTTGGTGCTGTTCAGGTGCGGGTCGCCGATGCGGTATGGGCAGGCGCCGAGCTCGGCCGAGAGCTCCTCCTCGTCGCGGAGTCGCAGCTGGTTCGCCTACCGCTTTCCGGCCGCTGATGATCGCGCCGGCGTGCCGCTCACGCTGCGGCAGCCGCGCGGTTCGTGGCGAGCAGGATCTAGGCACCGGCGCCGGTCATCGGCGGCGACGCCACCGGCCCCTGCGCCGCGAGCAGCGTCTGGACCAGCTCCTTCGGCGCGTACGGCTTCTCGATGAAGCCGCGCGCGCCTTGCTGGATGCAGGCCTCGACGTCCTTCTGGAACGCGTAGCCGGAGGTCAACACGACACGAACACCGGGGTCGATGGCGAGCAGCCGCCGGAACGTCTCCGGGCCATCCATCTCTGGCATGGCGACATCGAGGAGGATCACGCCGCCGTGCTGCTTGTAGAGCTCGATGCCCTGCACGCCTCCCTCCGCGACGATCACCTCGAACCCCGCACGCTCCAGGGTCCGGCGTGCGGTGGTGCGTAGCAGTGGATCGTCATCGATCACCAGCACGCGGCCACGCGCCGCCGGCGGCACGGGCTCGGGTACCGGTGCCGCAACGACGTCGGGCTCGGCCTTCGGGAGATAGAGCGAGATGCGGGTGCCACGCCCGACCTCGCTATCGACGCCCACCGTGCCGTGATGGTCCTGCAGGGCCGCGTACACCATGGAGAGCCCGAGCCCGGTTCCTC
>JALHPV010000215.1 GCA_022842285.1 Kofleriaceae bacterium | reverse complement strand
ACGATCCGCTTCAGATCGACGCCAAGCGTGCGCAGCTCACCGATCAGGAACGCCGCATTCTCCTCGGCGAACTTCCCGGACAGGATCTCGTCGCCGATGATGACGATCGCGGCGGTCGCCACGGCCCCACCCTACCCTTTCCGCAGCGTGCGCACGACGACGACCGCCGCGAGCAACAAGAGGCCGATCCCGAGAACCGCGAACCAGAGCGACGGGCCACCCGGCTCGGCCACGGTGGGCGCGGCCACGGCGACGGGCGGCACGATGGGGACGACCAGGGGCGGAGCCGCCGTCGGCGCCCGGACCCCGGCGGCGGGAATCGCTGGGGTGGACAGCGTGGGCACCGACTCGTCCTGCCAGGTCGTGGTCTCGATCGGCGAACCATCGGACCGCACGGCCGTGATCTCGATCCGCGCGCCCGCGACCGTCACGCGGAGAAAGTGAAACGCGCGCTCGAACTTCTTCAGCGCCGCGAGGTCGGGGGCGCGCGACTTCGGCCGGAACGGATACAGCGGCGCGCCCCCGCCGCCGGACACGAAGTAGCGCACCCCGTCGTGCTCCGCGCGCGTGTAGACGTGGTCGTGGCCGGAGAACACCGCCGCCACGCCGTAGCGCTCGAACAGGGGCGTCCATTTCTCGCGCAGGTCCGTGTGCCCGCCGTGCAGTGACACGGAGAACACCGGGTGGTGCATCACGACGAAGATGTGCTTGATGGCGAGGTTCTGCCGCGCCGAGATGAGCTGGCGCTCGATCCACGCCGTCTGGTCGGTGAGGCCGAAGCTGTGAACGTTCGAGTCGAGGATCAGGAAGCGCGAGGCCGCGTAGTCGAAGGCGTAGTAGCGCTCGGTCTCCGAGCCGTTCTCGGGCACCGAGAAGTACGCCTTGTACGTGTCGGCGGTACGCCCCTTGCCCTGCCGGTCGTGATTCCCGACCGCCGGGAAGTAGACGTTGTCGCGCAGGAGCGACGCTTCGATATCGAAGAACTGCTGCCACTGGTCCTGGCGCGCCCCCTCGTCGACCATATCGCCCGTACCGAGGATGAAGTCGGGGACCTCTTGCGCCATGCGCTCCACGACGCGGCGATGGGTCTCGACGCCCGAGCGCGAATCACCGACAACGAGGAACGAGAACGGCACGTCCGCCCCGACCGGCGGCGCCGTCGACAGCTCGCCCGCATAGCTCTTCTCTCCGAGCTGGAGGCGATACGAGTAGCGGGTCGCGGGCGTGAGGCCCGTGATCTCCGCCTCGCCGATGCGGGCCGCGGGCGTCGTGACGGTGATGTCGCCTCCGGGGCCGGTGACGACGACGGTCCCCGGCATCGCCTGGTCCGTCTGCCACATCACGGTGATGGACGTCGGCGCCTGATCCTGGAGGTACGGGCCCTTGAGGAGCTTGGGCGCCGCGGATGCGGCGGCGCCCAGCCCGACCACCAGTGCGAGGGCCGCGACGAGCCGCATCAGCTCCGGTAGCGCATGCTCGCCAGGGCACCGACGAGGTCGCGCGCGGACTCCTTCGTGTAGCCGTGCTTCTCGATGAGGGTCTTGAGGCCGGTCTCGGCGCGCTCCTTGTCGACCGCGGCGAGATTGGACTCGTACCCGGCGAGGTACTTCATGAGGTCGGAGACGTTCTTGCCGATCGTCTTCTTGTGCTTCTCGTAGTACGCGTCGCGCAGGCGGCGCAGATGCTCGGCAAAGATCTCCGAGATGACCGGCTTCTGACCGCGGTGATCGAGTGACCAGGCGCCGATCTTCGCGATCAGGCTCTGCCGGAACTCCTCGGGCTTGCCGGCGATCTCGAGCGTCTTCTCGACTTCCTGCATCATCCCCTCGTCGGGGTCGTCCATGCGACCGGTCTGCGGATTGCGGACCTTTTCCTTCTTGAGGGCGTGCATGACGTGGTTGATGTACCGCTCGAAGACGCGCTGGTACTCGCTCTCCTCGATCATGCCGACAGCGGCGCGGACCTCGTCGTCGATGGCGTCGAACAGCCGCGCCTTCGCCACGTCGACCAGCTTCTTGTGATCGTGGAAGCCACCAGGCTGGGTGTCCTGGCGCAGGAACTCGTAGAGGCTCGTCTGCTTGCAGAGCTCGGCGATCTCCTCGAGGACGACGAGCGGCGAGACGTACTCGTAGCGAGTGGACCCGGCGGCGGCGAGCAGGACGCCCTGCATCTCGCGCGGTGAGGCCCCGACCCGGCCCTCGTAGATCGGATACGTGTCGCTCTCGTGCCAGAGATCCTTGATGTGCGCGGTGAGCTCCTTCGCCCGGTCCGGCGTCAGATCGCCGGGGAGCGTGCCGTACGAGTAGAGCTCGGCCTTCTCGAGCGGCGAGAGCTTCCCGATCACGTCGGCGAGGGACGCCGGATAGCGCTCGACCTGTGGCTTGCGCATCCGCGACATCACCGCCCAGAGCGCGGCGACGTACGCCGTGTGGGGGGCGACGTGACGCGTGCCAGCCGCTTCGCGCAGCCGCTCGCCGTACAGCGCCTGTTCGTGCCGGATGTCGAGGATGAACGGCACGCGCACCAGCTCGATGCGGCCCTTGAAGCTCTGGAAGTCGGGAATCTCGCGGAACGCCGACAGGTGGATGTCGTTGCACGAGCCGACGAACGTCACGTCGAGGAACAGCGTGCTCGTCTGCAGGGACAGCGCGGCGCGCTCGACGGTCGTCAACAGATATTTGTAGTGCTCGAGCGGCCGCTTCAGCAGGTCGTCGTACTCGATGATGCCGCGATTCGCACCGACGACCTCGCCGCCGTACTCGATGAGAGCGACGGTCTGGAGCGACGGCGGCAGAGCGCCGAGCGAGCGGTCACCCGTGATCTGGCGCTCGCTCGCATCGACGGAGAGCTGCGGTTCGACGGTGACCCAACCCTCGCGGTAGCGGTGCGAGATCTCGAAGCGCTCGACGCGGACGTGGCGCAGCACCTGGAGGTAGTCGCCCCCGTAGCTCGCGAGCAAGGCGTCGTAGATCGCGCGGTTCTTCGGCGAGAGCGAACCGCCGCGCAGGTAGTCACCGAGCTGAAAGTTGCCGGCGATCTTGGTCGCGAGGGCGAGGCGCTGCTCGGCGGGGATCAAGAGCAGCGGGTGGTCGCGGAGCTCGTCGCGGACGCGCGCTTCGATGACGTCGTCGGGCAGGTAGGCGAACGACTCCATCGCCTCGAGCGGCCCGCCCGCGCCCCCGCCGCCAAAGCCGATGCCGCCCTTCGTGGTCTTCTGGGCGGGGAAGATCCACGAGAAGCGATAGAGCGCGCCTTCGTCGAGCGTCGAGTAGTTCTCGAGGCCGCGCCCCAGACACCGGATGAACGTGGACTTCGCCGAGCCGTTCGGACCGTGGAGGAGGATCAGCTTGTTGGGGCGACCGTCCTGCACGAAGCTGCGCAGCGTCCGGTACACGGCGTTCTGCACGTGCTCCTGGCCGAACAGCTTGTCCTCGCCGCCCGCCCACGGTGCGTCGAAGAGATGAAAGCGGCGAACCTCGCCCCAGGGGTAGGTGACCTGGGAGGTCCCGTAGTGCTCGAAGCAGTCCGTGATGTACTGCGTCGAGGATCGGAGCTGACGCCCCGGCTCCGCCACGACGAGCGACAGGTACTCCGCGAACGAGAGCACCCGCCGGTTCCGCGTGAAGTCATCCCGGACGGCCGTGCCGAGCTCGGAGAGGAGGTCTTTGACGAGCTCTGTCCCCATCGGGGACAACGGTAGCAGACGGAACCCCGTGGTTACTTCGCCGCGACCTGGATCGCGATCGCTTCCTTCTTCGGGAGGCACTGGTCCTTGTCACAGACCGCGAATTTGAAGCTGCCGTTGACCGTGTAGCTGCCCGCCGCGGCCGGCGTGAGCTCGACCGCGAAGTGGAGCTTCTGCTCGGTCATCTCGGCCGCGTCCCCCTTCTCCTTGGACGGGCCGCCCGCCTTGAGCTCCGCCTTGGCGAACGTGACTCCCGTGGCGGTCTCGAGCTTCAGCTTGGTGGGGTACTCGGTGTTCACGTGGAAGCCGGCGCCCGGCGTCACGACGATGTTCGCGACGACCTTCGCCCCCGCCGTGGCGGCCGGGACCTCGATCGCGAGGGTGCCCTCGGCCGGCTTCAGCTTGAACGAATCGCCACCACCGTCGGCGGGGCCGCCGGTGCTCGGGTCGGCTGGCATCGAACCCCGCCCCTGCTCGGTGCCCGTCGGGGCCACCATCGGCTGCTCGCTGGACGCCCCCTTCTGCTGGTTGTCGGCCCCCTTGGAACAAGCGACGAGGGCCAGGGCGATGAAGGCGAGACGGGTCATGCCCAGACGATAGCAGATCGGCGGGGGTGGGACATGTACCCCTTATGCGATGGAAGCGGGCAACGCTATCCTCGGGGGAGGTGCGCAGAGCCCAGCAGTTGGGTCGCTATCACCTGCTGGACCGCATCGCGTTCGGCGGGATGGCCGAGATCTATCGAGCGAAGACGTTCGACGGCAACGGGCAGGCGCACCTCGTCGCGGTGAAGCGCGTGCTCGCCCACCTCGCCGAGGACGACGACTTCATCCAGATGCTCGTCGACGAGGCCAAGATCGCCAGCGTGCTCCGGCACCAGAGCATCGCGCGCGTGTACGAGTTCGCCCGCGCGCACGGCGAGTACTTCATTGCGATGGAGCATGTCGACGGCAAGGACATGCGCACCGTCCTCGAGCGCTGTCGCACGAAGAAGAAGCCGATGCCACCGGAGCACGCCGCTTACATCGCGGCCGAGGTTGGCAGCGCGCTCCACGCGGCGCACTCCGCCGTCGATAGCCGCGGCAAACCCCTGCGCATCATTCACCGCGACGTCTCGCCCTCGAACATCATCTGCAGCTACTCGGGCGAGGTGAAGCTCTGCGACTTCGGAATCGCGAAGGCGACCCTGTCTCGGGTCCAGACGAAGACCGGCGTCATCAAGGGCAAGGTCAAGTACATGAGCCCCGAGCAGGCGCTCGGCCGCAAGCTCGACCACCGCAGCGACGTGTTCTCGCTCGGCTCGTGCCTCTACGAGATGCTGACCCGCGTCCCGCCGTTCACCGCCACGAACGAGATGGACCTCCTCATCAAGGTCCGCGACGCGAAGTACAAGCCCGTCAGCGAGGTCGCGCCGAGCGTGCCGTTCGAGCTCGAGCAGATCACGGATCGCTGCCTCACGCGCAGCCGCGCGAACCGCTACCAGACGGCCGCGGACGCCGAGGGGGACCTCCGGGTCTTCCTGAAGAAGTACATGCCGAACTACTCGCGGAGCCACCTCGGGCGGTTCATCCGCAAGAGCTTCGCGCAGGAGATCGAGCGCGAGCTGCGCATGCTCGAGGAGTACGTCCTCACCGACGATCCGAGCGACGACGTCGGCGAGAACCTCATGTCACAGGGCGACGACAACTTCGAGGCGCCCGAAGTCCCGTTCCAGCCCAAGCCCACGTCCGTGTCGATCATCGCCGCCCGCGAGGCTGCGCGGGATGGTTCGCGGCAGTCGGAGGTCAGCGAGTTCTCGAGCGACTCGAACTTCACGACCATGCCGAAGGTCGAACAGCACGACGAGCAGTCGGGCTGGGGGCGCCCCACGCCCGCGCCGTTCGACATCCACGCCGCTCACACCGCGATCATCGAGGGCGGTCGCGCCCGCACGACGGCACCGCCGCCGATCCGCGAGGAGGTCCGCCGCCGTCCGCCGCCCGTGCCGGTGCGGGCAGAGGCGGCGCCGCCACCCCCGCGGCCTCCGCGCAGCGCGCAGCCGACGCGGCCTCCGGCCCAGCCGATCTTCGTCGACGAAGAGCTGCACGCGGCGCCCACGATGATCATCGACATCGGTCGCATGCGCGGCCGCGGGCGCGGCTGAGCTCGGCCGCGCTCGCGAATCGCAGGCCGACGCTCAACGGACCGTCAGCTCCAAGGTGAGAAGCTCGGTCCCGGCGCGAATGGTGACGCGGTGGTCGCCGACCAGCGTGCCCTTGGTCGCGGTGATGGCGAGGTCGCCCGCTGGCGCGTCCTTGATCCGGAACTCGCCCTGCGAGTTGGCGATCGCCTCGGCCCGCGGCCCCGTGCCGTCGGCGCGCTGCACGGCGACGGTGGCTCCCACGATTCGCTGCCCACGCGCGTCCCGGACGGTGCCGGCGAGCAACGCGCCGCGCTCGAGATCGATGCGCACGTCGCGGACGGACACCCCACCCGGCTCGCGCGTCGCCACCACGTCGACCTCGCGCGCCGCGGCCACATAGCCCGTGGGCTTCGTGGCCAGCTTCCAGGCGCCGGGCGCGAGCGGCCCGAGCCGGAAGCGCCCTTGCGTGTCGGTCTTGGCCTCGGTCGTCGCGCCCCCGGGACCGGAGGCCGTCAGGCCCACGCCGATCATGGGCGCGCCCGTGGTGGCATCGAGGACCACGCCCTCGACCGCGCCGCCGAGCGGCATGCGCAGCCGCGCTGTCGGACCTCCGCGCGTCGCGGCCAGGCCCTCGAGCTCGACGGGCGGATAGTCGGGATGCGTGACGCGGACGCGCAGCGCACCCGGCGGCAACATGTCGATCACGAACGTGCCGTCGGAGCCGGCGACCGCCCGCCGTCCGGCCGCCGGACCATCGAGGATCTCGAGTGTGGCCGCATCGACGATGGCCCCGGCCGCGTCGTCGATCAGGCCCGCGAAGACGGCGTCGGCGACGACGAGCACGAAGCGGTGGGGGACCTCGCTCGGCGTGAGGCCCTTCGCCGCTGGCAGCTCGAGCTGCGCGCTGACACTCGTGTGCCCACGCGCCGAGGCGACGAGCTCGACGGTGCCAATCAGCGGGCCCAGCTTGAACGCGCCCGTGCTGTCGACGAAGGCATCGATCGGACGGCCCGACTCGGGGGTCGCCCGTACCGTCGCGCCGGGCACGGGGACGCCGTGCTGGTCGGTGACGGTCCCGACGATGATCGCGCCCGCGGCGAGCACGATGTCGACGTCGATCATGAACGCCCCTGCTTCGAGAGCGACCACACGCGAGCGCCCCTCCGCCAGACCGGCGAGGAGACCCGCGGCCGTGACCCGGCCCTTCGGCAAGCCGGTGATGCGGTAGCGCCCGTCGGAGCCGGTGGTCCACGTCGGCGCCTGCGCGAACGCCACGGGGAGCGGCTCGGGCTCGGCAGCGAGGGACACGCGTGTCGGATCGAGAGCGGCCGATACCGCGATGGTGGCGCCTGGAGGCGGGATGGGAGGAATCGGGCCGATCAGCACGCCGAGCTCGCCGCGTGGCAGGAGCTGGGGGTCCGCGCCGGCGACGCCGGTGGTGCCGGCCGAGGTCGCGATGACGCCGCTGAAGCGTCGCAAGCGGTCTTGCTCGACGGCGGCCGAGTGCTCGGTGGCGCTCGCGCCCGTGCCGATCAGCGCCCGCACGTTCGCGCCGGCGATCGGCGTGCCCTCGGCGTCCACGACCCGCCCCTCGATGACAGCCCCGCGCACCAGCGAGAGCTCGGGAACGCCCTGCCCCGCGGCGAGCTCGATCGCCCCCGGGCTCAGGAAGCCCGGAGCGTAGGCGTCCGCGATCCATGCGCCGGCGGGCAAGCCCTCCACGCGAAACACGCCGTCATCTCCCGAGCGCGCATACCGCGGGGCTTCGCCATCCAGCGACGCGCGGAGCTCGACGGCGGCGGCGAGGCCGATCCCCTCGTCGCGATCCACCACGCGGCCAACGAGGATCGAGCCCAGCTCGACCCGCAGCTCGACGGGCAAGAACGGTCCACCGCCGTACCGCGGCACCACCTGCGTGCGCGCCACGAGCTGCTCCTTCCATGCGTAGACCTGGTAGCGCCCCTCGGGGAGCTCGGGAAAGTGGAAGGCCCCGTCGCGATCCGTCGTCGTCGAGATGCCGCCGCCGATCGCATCACTGCGCACGCCCACCGTCGCCCCCACGACCGGTCGGGTGCCGTCCATGACCTTGCCGTCGATGCGCACCTGCCGCGCGACGACGACGCGCAGGGCCTCGCCGGGGATCGCGACGTAGCGCAGCTCGGCCGGCACCAGGCCCGCCCCCGACACGTTCACGCGGTACCGCCCGGCGTCCGCGACGCCCACGGAGAAGGTCCCGTCCTGTCTGCTCGCGGCTGCATACAGGAGGCTGGGAACCACCTCCGCATCGCTCCCCGCCGTGGCGTCCGCGGGCGCGACCAGCTCGGGTTCGATGGCGAGCTCCGCCCCATCGACGGGCTGACCACTCGCGTCGACGACGGTGCCCGTCAGGAGCTGCGGGACGCCCCCGTCGGCGAGGACGGGCGGCAACGTGGTCGGCATGCGCCCCACGTCGCGGACCACCGCGGCGTCGCGCGGGGCAACGGTCACGCGCGTCCGTCCGGCGGGCAGCACCATCACGAGCGTGATGATGCCAACCACGCCGACCACGCCCACGACGAGCGGCATCCGGTCACGCGCAGCCGCCACGCCGCAACGATAGCGCGAACTACGTTATCCTCGCTTCGTGCAGAGCCTCTTCGCCAACCAGCGCGAGACCAACCTCGCTTCGACGATCTCACTCGTCGAGGCGGCGCTCGCCGAGATGGGCCATCCCACGCCGGGGAGCCGCATCGAGGACCGCACCGCCCTGCACGCCTGGCAGATCCCGAAGGGGAGCGCGCTCACGAAGGTCACGCTCGTCAATCGCGCCGAGTTCACCCACCTGCGCGTCTGCGCCATCGTGATGACCCTCGACGGCAGGGTCGACCGCCCGGCCCTGCACGCCCATCTCCTCGAGCTCAACGCCGCGCTCTGCGGCGCCGCCTTCGCGACGGACGGCGATCAGGTCCTCCTCGTCAGCGAACGCTCGACCCTCGATCTCGACCGGAGCGAGGTCCTCGAGCTGTTCCGCCGCGTCACGGCCTACGCCGACGATCACGACGACGTCCTGGTCGCCCGCTTCGGCGGCACCCTCGGGGCCGCGCCCGCGTAGGCCGGGCTCCCGGTCGAGCTAGCGCTGGACGTCGCGACCGCGCGGACCCTCGTCCAGCGCGATCGACGTCAGCACGTTCGGGCACATCGTCAGCTCGGCGGCCTCGCGGAGGGTACGACCGTGCGAATCGATGAGCTTCGCGTCCTGGAGCACCACGAACTCGACCGGACCGGAGCTGGGCTGGCACGACGCGAGGTACCCGACGACCTTCGCCCCCGTGTCGTACTCGATCGCGACGCGATGGCTGATGAGATCATGCAGCTTCGAGTAGTTCGGCATAGCGGGCGGACCCTACCGCGACTTCGGGGCGTCCGTCATCCCGATGGCCTTCCACTTGAAGGCACCGTCGGGCTGCATGCGCATCTCGAGCGTGGCGGTGGCGCCCGCCGCATCGGCCGCCACGCACTGGAACACCGACTCCCCCGTCCCGAACGGGATCTGCGGGTCGCACGTCACGGCCGTCACGCCCTTCTCGCCGAGCACCGCCATCATCCGCTTCTCGATCACCTTGCCGTCGATGACGGTGTCGAGGGTGGCGGTGTAGATGCCGACACCTGCCGTTCCGAGGATGAAGCCGATCACCAGCGCCGACCGCATGCCGCGAGCATATCAGGGCATGCACGACGCGAACGGCGGACAGGAGCCACAGGCCCCGTAGCAGTCCGGGTCGGCACACCCGACCAGCCCGTCGGTGTCGGCGTCGTCCGTCGGCCCGCAGGTCTCGAGCGGCGTCCCGCTCTCGAATCGCCGGGTCGCGAGGACCACCCCGCCCGCGGCGTACATCAGCAGCGCGACCTCGCCGGTCGCCGGGGAGTATGCCGCGCCGAAGATTCTGCCCATCGGCGGAGCGACGTCCTCGGTCCACGTGTTGCCGGTGCGCTGCCACGTCGCGCTGCGCGAGTTACCGACGTCGAACATGTGCACGGTCCCGCGGCGCTCGTTGGCGAGGGCGAACAGGGGCAGGTTCGGAGCGAACGGGACGATGCGCCACCCATCGGCATCGAGCTCGTAGAGCCCGGAGTCGCGGTTGACCGTCCCCACCATCCGCCGGCTCCGACCATCCCAGGCCAGCGTCGCCAGGGACGGTGGCTGGAGGCCGGTCGAGGTCAGGACCCACTCCGTCGCCGTGTCATCCAGCGTCGCGGTCCCACCGAAGGACACGTGAACCACCCGTCGCCCCTCGGGGTCGTACGCCAGCGGTCCAGGGCCGGGGAACCCGGTAAGCGCGAGGGGGCGCCAGCCGGCGCCATCGACGAGGAACGCTTCCTCCCGGCCCTCGATCGCCGTGCCGACATACTGATACCCGCCCTGGCACAGCGTGCTCGCCCGCCCCGGGACGTTCACGCACGTCATGCCGTTGCGAGCCGACGGGGCTCCGGGCAGGTCGACGACGGAGACCCGGTCGGAGTCGACGCGCCACGCCAGCATGGATGCAGTCGAACGCTCGTCGGGCGGCGCCACGAGATGAAACGAGTCACCGGTGGCCACGAGCTGCGAGGCCGCACTCGGTACGTGGTGGGTCTCCCAGGCCCCATCGATGAAGTACGACGTCTCGGTGCCGGTGGAGACGGCGAGCGCGGCGCGCTTCGTGTCGAAGTACAGGGCCGCGACGATGCCGGAGCTGACGCCCGGCGAGATGGGACGGTAGTTCTCCGACGGTCGGGCGACCCATGCCCCGCCCTGCCGGATCCACATCTGCCCCGTCTGCAGGTCGAGTGCGCGCAAGCGAGTCTCCGCGGCCGTCATCGCGTACGTGTTCGGGCCCGGGTACCCGACGGCGGTCCAGGTCGACCCGGTCAGCTCGAACGCCTGGTCACCGTTCCCGCTCATCATCAAGAACACGCCGGTCTGGGGATCGTTCGCCATTTCGTTGTAGATGGCGTACGAGAAGCCCCCTCCGAGTTGGGTCCACGCCCCCGTCGAGGAGATGGCCCAGCTCGTCGTCCCGGCGAGGACGATCGTGCGTCCCCGGGCCGTGTCGTAGGCGGCACCGTCCGCACGCGTCGCGAATGGCATGCGGCGCACCTCCGAGATGGTGGTCCACTGCACCCCGTCCCACGCGCGCAGCGAGAGGTCGTAGATATTCGGGTCGTCCGTGCCGCCGCTATGCACCGCGACGATCTGCTCGCGGACAGGATTCCAGAAGACGGTCTCGTTGCTCCTGACGTCGGGAACGTTCACGTCGCTGCCTGCGACGATCGACCAGCGCCCCTCCGCGAGCTCCCACAGGTGGTCCCTCACCAGGATGACGAGGCGGTCGCGAACCGGATCGTACGTGCCACCGCCTTGGATCCATGGCGACAGCGGCAGCACGCTCCAGGTCACGGCCTCCGTCTGGCACCGCGAGTCACAGCCGTCCCGGGATAGGAGGTTGCCGTCCTCACACTGCTCCCCCCGATCGACGTCGACGACGCCGTTGCCGCAACGCTTGTTCGACCGGCAGTCGGAGCTGCAATCGTCGTCGTCGACGACGTTGCCGTCATCGCACTGCTCGACGCCGGGCTCGATGATCCGGTTGCCGCAGCCGCGGGTGAAACACACGCCGCCGAAGCAGCCGCCGACGATATCGCCCGCAACGCAGTCGGCGCCCGTCTCCTTGTCCAGGCAGGCCTCGACCTGCAGCGCGTTGATGCAGGTGGCGTGCTCGCGGTCGCACATCGTTCCGCCGGGGCACGTCGTGCCGTCGCCACAGTCGACGAGGTCGGGCTCGAAGCAGCCTGACAGGAGTACCGTCAGGACGACCGCGACGAGCCTCACCGGCCCAGTGTACGCCGGTTCAGAGACCCGCGTGCGCGCGGATCTTCACGACGGCATCGAGCCGGCCGGTGGGGAGCTCGGACGCCGACCCGACCCCGAGCTTGGCCGCGACGAGGATGTTGAACGGCGTCTTGTAGGCGCTCATGACCCGCGCGAGCTCGGTGCGGCCATCGGCGGTGAGGGCGAGGTCGGAGCCCTGCAGCGAGGTGCCGGCGGCGACCGAGGGGACCGTGCCGATCGCCATCGCAGCGGGGTCATCGGCGTCGGTGACCGACGCGGGCGCCACGTAGACCACGAGCTCGGGGGTGGCGATCGAGAGCGAGCTGCGCGTGATGGCGAACTCGACGGCATCGACCTGAACCGAGAGCACGGACTGGTCGGGGAGCGAGCGGAGCTCGGGCGCTTCCTGTACGAGGTCGATGGCGCTGTAGAGGCTCACGTCGAGATCGAGCGCACAGCGACTGGTGGCCTGATCGCACACGCCCGTGCAGTGACCGTTGCACGCGAGCTTGGCCGCTTGCGCGCAGACCGGCGTGGTTTCGCAGGTCGTCGCGAAGTAGTCGGGCAAGCGAGCCGCATCGAGCTGCCACCGTTCGGCGTCGATCGAGAACTCTTTGGCTGGAATCTCGAGGTCGATCTGCGAGACCGGATCGGCCACGCACCCTGCGAGAACGAACAAGCTTGGTACTGCACGCATATAAGCAAAGGCCTCGGTCCCACGACCCGAGGTAAGGCCTCGATTCTAGCATCCGCCCGGCAAACGCATCCAGAAGCTGACGCCGGCGTGACCGCAGCCACAGACCTACACCTGG
Organism: Kofleriaceae bacterium; assembly: GCA_022842285.1. Lineage (GTDB taxonomy): Bacteria > Myxococcota_A > Polyangia > Haliangiales > Haliangiaceae > JABFXX01. Next base: position 183 of record JALHPV010000215.1, on the reverse strand, counting down.
CGGGCGGCGCGGCTCACTCGACGAGCCGCGCGGCGATGGTCCAGGGGTCGGACCGTCCCTCGGCGACGGTGGCGGCAAGCGGCCCGAGCCCTCCCTCGGCGGCGATGGAGCGCTCCGCGCGGTCGGCGAGGAGCCCGCGGACAAGGGCCGCGATGTGGGCGGCGACCCGGCTCTGCGCGCGTT
>JALHPV010000214.1 GCA_022842285.1 Kofleriaceae bacterium | reverse complement strand
GGGATGACCGCCAGCAGCGGCGCCGACGGGCGGCGCGACGAGAGCGAGCCCAAGCCTTTGTTTGCCGCGACGATGGCCGCGATCGAGAAGACGAGCGGGCCGATCGCTGCGCCCGCGATGCCGCCCGTGCTCGCGGGCTCGGGCCCCGCGCCTCAGACGACGAAGTCCGCCGCCGTCCCGGCACCGTCGACGGTCTCCAACGGAAGTGGCTCCGTGCCCGCGCTCGGTCGCGCGTCGAACCTGTCCGGTACCGGTCCACAGCGCATGGGCACGGCCCCGGGGATGGGCGCACCGCCCTTCGACAGCGCGACCGAGATCGAGCAGCCGCCCTTCAACGACGAGGCGTCGACCACCGCCGAGCCTGTCGCGGCCGCGAAGCGAAATGGCGCGCACGCGGTCACGAACGGGACCGGGCCGACGGGCAAGGTGAGCGATCGATCCGCGCCCCCTGTCGGCGCTGTCGATCCGTTCGCGGCCAAGCCGGCACCCGCCGCGAAGGCGGATCCGTTCGCGCCCCGGCCGGCCGATCCGTTCGCCGCAAAGCCTGCCCACGATCCGTTCGCGTCAGGGCACGACGGGCCCACCATGGCGTCGCCACCGCCGGCGATGCCGAATCCGACCAGCGTCACGGATAGCGACGATGATGATGGTCTGAACATCGGCGAGGTCTCGCGCGTGGTGAACCTCGCGGATCTCATGCGCCAGGGGCGGCCGAACAAGGAGAGCCAGCCCGTTCGACGGGCCGCGACCGCACCCGCGGTCCTGCAAGTGCGCACCGGCAGCATGCCGCACATGGGTTCCGGCTCGGTGCCCAAGCTGGCCGGGACCGGTCCGGCCGCCGCCATCCCCGGCACGCCCAGCGCGAGCTTCGGCGATCCGAGCGCATCGGTGGAGCCCGGGGCCGAGCCCCTCGCTCCGATCGCGCCCGTCGTCCAGCATTCGCATCGCCGCGGCATGATCGCGCTCCTCGTGGGCGCGGCCGCGCTCCTCGGCGCGGCCATCGTCGTCGTCGTGCTCGTCACGTCGAAGAGCGAGGTCAACTACGGTGATCGCCTGAGCGGCGGTGGCACCGACATCGACACGACGCGGCCCGATGACCCGATCCGCAAGATCCAGCAGCAGCTGGGCAGCGGCTCGGCGGTCGAGGTCCCTGACATCACGGAGCCGGGCAAGACGGGCGGCAGGAAGCCGAACACCGGCGGCGGCACGTCGGGCGGGGGGAACCCGGGCGGCAACAATCTCGTGCCGAACCCGGTGCTCCCCTCGAACTCGCTCAAGGCCGAGGAGATCGAGGCGATGGCGGCCAAGAACGCCGGGGTCACGCAGCGCTGCTGGATTCGCGCTCAGCGCGGCGAGACCGGCCTGCTCATCGCCGACATCAAGAAGATCAACGTGACCCTCGCCGTCGACCCGACGGGGAAGGTCAACGACGTGACGCTCTCCCAGGCCAGCGACAACGCGCTCGGCAAGTGCCTCATCAGCGCGGTGAAGACCTGGTCGTTCCGCCCGAACTCCGGCGGGACGTTCAAGTTCTCGATGGTGTTTACAGGCTCGTAGCCTCGCGAGCGCTCGGCTGGGAGCTCGTAGTCAGTACTCCGTCGGAGGGGCCTCCACGATCTCGACCGCGGTGCTGAGCGGCGACATGCGGCCGAACGCGTCGACCAGGGCCAGGCGAACCTTGTCGCCGCCCCGGGACGGGATGGTCCCGGAGGCCACCTCCGTACAGTCGCCCGTCCGGTACACCGAGGCCTTCGTGCCGCTGACGCGGCCCCAGGACCGCGCCACCTTGCCGTCCGCATCGAAGACGACCAGGAAGCCGGTGTCGATCGCGGTCGAGAGCTCGGCCGTGACCCCCGAGCCGCGGCGACCCTGGTGGAACGTGAGTGACTTCACCTTCGGGGCGGCGAGGGCAGGGGCGGGCGTCGTGGCGCGCGTGAACGTGACGAGGACTCGCTTCGCGCCATCCGTGAGCTGCGTACCGGCCGGCGTGAGCCGGACGAGCCCGGGCGCGATCGTGGTCGCGACGGGCGTGGAGCGCTGCTTCCCCTTGGTCGAGAACTTCCACTTCGAGAGGTCCTCCGGGGCCGACCGCAACGACTCGAAGATCACCAGCAGGCCCCCGTCGGAGGGGATCTCGACCGTGGCCGGCGTGGCCGGGCTGGCGCTCAGGAACGTCGGGGCGCACTGCCCGGCATCCGCCACGTCTGGGCCGAGGAGGAGCAGGGCGGCGACCGCGAGGGTGCGAAGGACCATGTCCGGTAAGGACGACACGGCGGCCGTGCCACCACAAGTGATTTACGCCGTACGGAGCCCGGTCACCGCATCCGCCAGGATGTTCGCCGCGGCGGCGACCTCGTCGGCGGTGGTGTGGCGGCCGAACGAGAGGCGACACATGCCGCTGTCCTCGGGGAGGCCCAGGGCGGCGAGGATCGCCGACGGTTTCTGATCGCGCTCGGCGCAGGCCGAGCCGGTGGAGATGCAGACGCCGCGCGACGTCATGACGTTGCGCAGGGCGTCGGCGGGAACGCCGGCGAAGGCAAGGGCGAGGATGTGCGGCGCGCGGCGCTGATCGGGGACGAGTTGCTTGAACGCGACGCCGCGCTCCGCGAGCACCGTCGTCGCGCGCTCGGCGAGCTCGAGCCAGTGGGTTCGCGCGACCGAGAGATCCTTTGCGGCGCGCTCGGCGGCGAGGCCGAAGCCCGCGGCGCCAGGGGCGTCTTGCGTGCCGCCGCGGAGACCGTTCTGTTGACCACCGCCCGCCCACAGGGGATGGAGCCGCGCGCCCGTCCGGAGCCAGAGGGCGCCGATGCCCTTGGGGCCGGCGAGCTTGTGGGCGGCGAGGGCGATCGAGTCAGCGCCGAGCGTCGAGACGTCGAGCGGGACCTTGCCGAACGCCTGCGCGGCATCGAGGTGGATGTGGCAGCTCGGGCGGACGCGGCGCACGGCGGCGGCGATGGCTTGCGCGGGCTGCACGAGGCCCACCTCGTTCTGCACGATGATGATCGCGACGACACCTGCCTCGCAGCGCGCGGCGGCCTCGGCGACGGCGTCAGGATCGAGGACGCCGTCGGGGCCGGGCACCACGCGCACGACGACCCGGCCCTGCGCCTCGAGCTCGAGAGCGGGCGCGGAGACCGCGGGGTGCTCGATGGCGGAGATGACGATGCCGCCGGCGTGTACCCGGGCGCCGCCGAGGACGGCGAGGGCGTCGGCCTCGGAGCAGCCGCTCGTCCAGACGATGTCGCCGAGGCCGGCCGGCGATCCAACAGCACTGCCATGCGGCGGGTCGCCGAGGGCGACGAGCAGGCGGACGCGGGCCTCCTCGATCGCCCGCCGCGCCTGGGTGCCGCCGGGATGCTGCGACGACGGGTTCGCCCAGGCAGCCCGCATGGTCTCGCTGACGAGCGCGATCACGTCGTCGTCGGGGCGCGTCGAGGCGGCGTGGTCGAGGTAGATTTGCGGCATCGACCTCGGCGTGTACCTCCACTTTCCGTGGTGCCGCAAGCGGTGCCCGTATTGCGACTTCGCCGTGGAGACCGGGGACCCGCCGCATGCGGAATACCTCGCGGCCATTTTGCGTGAGCTGGACGCGCGCGCGGATGCGTTCCCCGGCGAGCTGGTGTCGATCTATCTCGGGGGCGGCACGCCATCGCTGTGGGAGCCGGACTGCATCGCGGAGGCGATCGCGGCGATTCGTCGGCGCTACGGTGCGGCCCCCCGCGAGGTCACGATCGAGGCCAATCCCACGGATTGCACCCCCGCGATACTCGGCGCGTGGCGCGCCGCGGGCGTCACCCGGGTCTCGATCGGCATCCAGTCGCACGACCCCGCTGCGCTGATCGTCCTCGGGCGCGACCATCGCTTCGGCGATGGCACGGCGGCGGTCCGCGCCGCCCTCGACGCGGGCTTGGTCGTCTCCACCGACTTCATCCTCGGCACGCCCACAGGCACGGTGACCACGCCGGCCATCGACGGTGAGCGGACGCTCGCCGGCAACGCTGCCGCAGTGCTCGACGGGGCCGTGCACCACATGTCCGTGTACGAGCTCACCATCGAGGAGCGCACGGCTTTCGGTCAGCGCGTGCGGGACGGGCGCTTGACACCACTGTCCGAGGACACCCTCGCCGACCTCTACGTGGCCACGCACGAGCGCCTGACCGCGGCCGGCTACGAGCACTACGAGATCAGCTCATATGCGCGGCCGGGCTACCGCGCGGTCCACAACAGCCTCTACTGGCGGGGCTGCGCGTTTCTCGGACTCGGCGTCGGCGCGGCCTCGCTCCAGCTGTTGCCCGACGGGAGTGGGCGCCGAGCCACGAATCCGCGCCGGGCGGTCGAGTACCTGGCCGCCCCGGGAACCCCGGCGGAGGTCGTCGAGGAGACGCCCGCCGAGCTGGCCGCCGAGCGGGCCTGGCTGGGCCTGCGGACCCTCGAGGGGGTCGCCATGGCCGACCTGGCCCCCGCCGCCGGGGTCGCGGAGTGGGGGATTTCTGAGGGCTTACTCGTGCAGGTAGGGGGGCGGATCACTCCCACGTTGCGCGGGTTTCTGTTCGCCGACCGCATCGCGAGCCGCATCGTGCAAGACTGGGGAGGCTCGCGATGACTTCCGACCTGAACCGGCGTGCGCAGAAGATCCTGCACGCGGTTGTCACCGAATACCTGCACGGTGGCGACGCGGTGGGATCACGTACAGTCACGCGCCGTCACGACCTGGGGCTCTCTCCGGCGACCGTGCGCAACGTGATGGCCGACCTCGAGGAGATGGGCCTGCTCGAGCAGCGGCACACGTCGGCCGGACGCGTGCCCACTCCGTCGGGGCTGCGCTTCTTCATCGACAGCTTGCTGAAGGTCCGGGCGCTCTCGGCACGCGAGAAGGAAGAGATCCGCGAGCGGGTGATCGCTCCGACGCCCGACGCGGTCATGCAGCGGGCCTCGCGCCTGCTCTCGGATCTGACGCAACACGCGGCCGTGATCATCGCGCCGGATCCCGAGCACCAGCGCCTCCACCAGATCGAGTTCGTGCCGCTCCGCGACGGCAAGCTCATCGCGGTCCTCGTCACCGCCGACGGGCGCATCGAGAACCGGCTCATCGTCGACGCCCAGCTCGACGACGGGCGGACGCCCGGCGCCGACGGGCGGCGCGGGGTGATCGATGCCACCCGTCTCGAGCGGATCCACAACTACTTGAATCAGCTCCTGAGCGGCATGACCCTCGACGAGGTCCGCGAGCGCGTGATCCGCGAGCTGGCCGAGGACAAGCACCGGTACGACGAGGCGGCGGCGACCGCGCTGCGCCTCGGGCACCGCGTGTTCGTCGAGCACAAGGAGCGCTCCGCCGACGTGCTCGTGACCGGCCAGGCGAATCTCCTCGACGACGAGCTCGTGGCCGAGCGGGCCCGCGAGCTGATCCGCACCCTCGACGACAAGGAGACGCTGGTGCGCCTCCTCGACCGCACGCGGACCGCCGACGGCCTCCAGGTCTTTCTGGGGGCGGAGACGGCCATGTCGGCGCTGGCGACCAGCAGCGTCGTCGCTGTGTCATACGGGCCCGAGGAGCAGCCCATTGGCGCGCTCGCGGTGATCGGGCCCATGCGAATGAACTACAGCAAGGTGATGTCGGTGGTGGACGTGACCGCGGATACCGTGTCCCAGGTGTTGGCCGAGCTTTCGGGCTAGGGCTAAAGTCCGGGTTGTATGAGGGATCCGAAGGACATCGAGGCGCCGGACGGGCCCGAGCCGACGCTCGGGGGAAGCGCCGCCGAGGCGGCTGACGACGGCGGGGTCATCCCGGTCGAGGTCGAGCCGGCGGATGGCGCCGCGGCGGTGTCAGGGCCGGCGGGCGATCTCGAGGCCAAGCTGGCGGCGGCCGAGAAGGAAAAGAAAGAGAACTGGGACCGATACCTCCGGGCGGCGGCGGATCTGGAGAACTCGCGCAAGCGCCAGAAGCGTGAGGTCGAGGACGCCAGGTTCGACGCGAAGAACAAGGTCCTGAAGGAGATGCTCCCGGTCGTCGACAACCTGGAGCGCGCCATCGAGCACGCCACCACGCAGGCCGGCACGAACCCGATCATCGAGGGCGTGCAGCTCGTGCTGCGCCAGTTCACGACCGCCTTCGAGCGCCTGGACGTCGTGCCCATCGATGCGGCCAACCAGCCGTTCGATCCGAACCTGCACGAGGCCATCTCGCAGCAGGAGAGCGACCAGCCCCCGGGGACGGTGGTGCAGGTGCTCCAGCGTGGTTACCGCTCGGGCGAGCGCCTGATGCGGCCCGCGCTTGTCGTCGTCGCGAAGGCGCCGGCTGCGAGGACCGAGTAGCGCTGCGTGTCTCGCGTCGTCGGGATCGACCTCGGGACCACCAACTCTTGCGTCGCGGTGATCGACGGCGAGGGACCGGTGGTCATCGCCAACTCCGAGGGCGCTCGCACCACCCCGTCGGTCGTTGGCTTCGCCCAGTCGGGTGAGCGTCTCGTCGGGCAGGCTGCGCGCCGCCAGGCGATGACCAACGCCGAGAACACGGTCTACGCCGTGAAGCGCCTCATGGGGCGCAAGTACGACGACGAGGAGGTGCAGCGGCACCTGCTCACGAGCCCCTACGAGATCGTCGCTGCGGACAATGGCGATGCCGCCGTGCGCGTGCGAGGTCGTAACTTCTCGCCGCCCGAGGTGAGCGCGCTCGTGCTGCAGAAGATGCGGCAGACAGCCGAGGATTGGCTCGGCGAGCCCGTGACCGAGGCCGTCGTGACGATGCCGGCGTACTTCGACGATGCCCAGCGCCAGGCGACCAAGGACGCCGGTCGCATCGCGGGCTTGAACGTGCTCCGCATCGTGAACGAGCCGACGGCGGCGGCGCTCGCGTACGGCGTCGATCAGCAGGGTGCTCAGCGCGTGGCCGTGTACGACCTCGGCGGTGGCACCTTCGATATCTCGATCCTCGAGCTCGATGGCGGGGTGTTCCGCGTGCGCTCGACGGCCGGCGACACCTTCCTCGGTGGCGAGGACTTCGATAACGCGATCGTCGAGCACTTGCTCGCCGTGTTCTCCGAACAGAACGGCGGCATGGACCTGCGCGGCGACCGCATGGCGCTGCAGCGGCTCAAAGAGGCGGCCGAGCGCGCGAAGATCGAGCTCTCGAGCGGCGAGCAGACCGAGGTCAACCTCCCGTTCATCGCGGCGGCGTCCGACGGACCGCGCCACCTCCAGACGTCGATCGATCGCCCCATGCTCGAGGCCATGGTCGAGCCCCTCGTGCAGGCGACGCTCGAACCCTGCCGCCGGGCGCTCTCCGATGCGGGCTTCGAGCCGCACGACATCGACGTTGTGATCCTCGTCGGCGGACAGACGCGCATGCCGCGCGTGCAGGCGCTCGTCGAGGAGATGTTCGGCAAGGAGCCGAGCCGCAGCGTGAATCCAGACGAGGTCGTGGCCGTCGGCGCGGCCATCCAGGGCGGCGTGCTGACTGGCGAGGTGCAGGAGGTGCTGCTCCTCGACGTGACGCCGCTGTCCCTCGGTGTCGAGACGGCGGGCGGCGTGTTCACGCGCCTGATTCCCCGCAACACCGCCCTGCCAGCGCGCGCCACCGAGATCTTCTCGACCACGATCGACAACCAGCCGTTCGTGAACGTCCACGTCCTGCAGGGCGAGCGCGAGATGGCGGGCGACAACAAGTCCCTCGCGCACTTCGAGCTGACGGGCATCCCGCCCGCGCCGCGCGGCGTCCCGAAGATCGAGGTCGCGTTCGATATCGATGCCGATGGCGTGCTGGCGGTCTCGGCGCGTGACCACGGGACGGGGCGGGTTCAGCGCGTCACGGTCACACCCACGACCGGCCTCTCCGAGGACGACATCGAGCGGCTCGTCAGCGAGTCGTACGAGATGGCGGATCAGGATCAGGTCCGCCGCCTGCTCGCCGAGGCGCGCAACAAGGGTGAGGGCCTGCTGTACTCGTCGGAGAAGGCGATGGAGGAGTTCGGGGCCCTCTTGCCCGACGACGAGCGCGAGTTCCTCCAGGTCGAGCTCGCGGAGTGTCGCGCCGCCATCGAGGGTGATGACCTCGTGATGGTGCAGGACGCGGTCGCCCGCCTCGAGGTATCCGCGCAACGGATCGGTGAAGCGGTCTACGCCGCCGCCGAGACGGGAGGCTCCTGATGGCCCGCCGGAAGCGCGACTACTACACGGTCCTGGGCATCGAGCGCAGCGCGACCGAAGGCGACATCAAGCGCGCCTTCCGCGAGCTCGCGCGGCAGCACCACCCCGACGTGAACCCGGCGGGGGCCGAGCGCTTCCGCGAGATCAACGAGGCCTACTCGGTGCTCTCCGACAAGGATCAGCGCTCTCGCTACGATCGCTGGGGCCACTCCGACGACAGCGGCGGTGGGTTCGGCGCCGTCGTCGATGCGGCGCAGGACGTGATCAATGACCTGTTTCGCCGGCGCCGCGCGAAGCAGAAGGGCCGCGACGTTCGTTACACGCTCGAGGTGACGTTCGAAGAGGCGGCGTTCGGCGCGACGAAGCCGATCACGATTCCACCGTCGGGCGCGCTCAAGGAGCGGCAGATCAACGTCGTCGTGCCGGCGAGCACGAAGGATGGCTTCGTGAAGACGCTCGGCGGCGAGGGCGAGCCCAGCGCCGTGGGCGGCGCGGCCGGCGATCTCCACGTCACGGTGCGCGTGGCCGAGCACGCGGCCTTCAAGCGCGACAACTTCGACGTCCGCAGCAAGCACACGGTCTCGTTCGCTCAGGCCGCGCTCGGCGCCATCATCGACGTCGAGACGCTGGATGGTCCGGTCAAGATGCGCGTCCCCGAGGGCACGCAGCCGGGCCGCGTGTTCCGCATTCGGGGGCGCGGCATCCCGCAGGCCGCATCGAAGCAAGCGCCGCGCGGCGACCACCTCGTCGAGGTCGATGTCGCGGTGCCGACGGAGCTGACTGCCGAGCAGCGCGCGGCCGTCGAGGCGCTGGCCGTCGCGATGGGCGAGCGGGTTGGTGATCCACAGCTGCCGGCACCGAAGAAGGGCATCCTCGACCGTATGCGGTCGCTGCTGGACGAATGAGGGCCGCGCCGGCTCTCGCTATCGTCGGGTTCGCCTGGGCGTGTGGCCCGAAGGCGCCGCCCGCGTCATGGCAGGAGCACGAGCTGGGCGCCAAGCACGCGACGCCGGTCGACGAGGCGGGGGGACCTGTCGGCGAGCCCGGGGCCCTTCCCGACGATCTGACCACGCTCGACACCGCGGCCATCGACGCGCTCGACGAGGTGACAGTGCACGCGGCCCTCGCGCGCGCGCAGGATGACGCCCCGGCCGCGCGGCTGGCCCTGCGGGCCGCACGCCTCGCGTATCACCGGGGCGATGCGGCCGCGGCCCGGGCCATCGTCGCGCGGGCGGCCACGGCCGCCGATGCGAAGAGCGTGGCGACGGAGCTCGCGGCCCTGAGCTCCCAGCTCGCCGAGCCTCCTGTCGATTCCAAGGTCATCGCGGTGCTGCTACCGCTGTCGGGACGGTTCGCCGCGATCGGCAGCGAGCTCCGCGCCGCCATCCAGCTCGTGCCGGGCGTGACGTGGCTCGTCCTCGACACGCGGGGCGAGATCGAAGGGGCGACGGCGGCCGTCGCGGATGCGGTCGCGAAGGGCGCGCTCGCGATCCTCGGGCCGGTGGGGGAGCGCGAGAGCATCGCGGCGGCGCGGGCGGCGGCCGTGCACGGGATCCCCATCGCGCTCCTCGCCCCGGCGGACGGCGCGGATGCGGCCAGTGGCGTGTTCCGCATGGTGGACTCGCCCGCCGACGAGGGGCGCTCCGTCGCCCAGCTCGCCGCCGACGACAACTTCCCGACCGTCGGCGTGTTCGCACCCCGCGACGACATCGGGCGCGATGCGGCCGAAGCGTTCGTCGCCGAGGCGGAGCGACTCGGCATCGCCGTGACGGGGCAGGGGACCTACGACCCGACCGGCGGCAACCTCGAGCCGGACGTGAAGGAGTTCCTGAACCTCGTGCCGGCGCGCAACCCGCGCCTCGCCGAGCATCTGCGGACCCACGGTCGCAAGGCGGGGTGGATCACCTTTTCGCCCGACATCCCGTTCTCACTGCTCTACATCCCCGACAAGTACGATCGCGCCGCGCTCGTCGCCGCGTTCCTCCCGTACTACAACGTGGAGCTGCGCTCATCGGAGTACGTGGATCCGGTGCTGCTCGAGCGCAAGCACGGCGGCAACATCCCGCAGCTCGTGCAGCTCGTCGGCGGCGCCGGCTGGAATCACTCGACGCTGCCGCTGCGGGGAGGTTCGGCGGTCCAGGGCGCGCTCGTCGTCGACGTGTTCGCGGCCGAGCTCGGCGGCGACCTCGGCGCCCAGTTCGCGCAGGCGTTCCAGCAGCGGACGAGCCGGGTCCCGAGCACGGCGGCGGCGCAGGCGTTCGATGCGGCGACGGCGGTGGTGAAGGCGCAGGCGTCGCTGCAGTCGCCCACCGATCCGCGGGCGGCGATGCGAGCGGCGCTGGCCAGCGTCGCGCTCCCCGATGGCGCGTGTGGGCCGGCCCAGATGGGCTCCGACGGCGAACTGCATCGTGATCCGCTCGTGCTCGAGGTCGTGGGTGACGTACTCGAGGTGATGCGATGAGGCGCTCAGCTTGCCCGCGGGCCGCAGCGCCGCCGAAGGGCGGTCCGCTTCCATGAAGCTGCCCTCGCTCGGCTCGCCCCGCACGCAGATCATCCTGTTCCTGGCCTCCTGCGTGACGACGTATCTCTCGGGGGGGCCGTACTTCGCGGCGACGCTGATGGGCATCCTCGTCTGTCACGAGGCCGGGCACTACTTCGTCGGCAAGCACCTCGGCGAGTCGGTCTCCATCCCGTACTTCATCCCGTTGCCGCCCGGCATCTCCCTCGGCACGCTCGGCGCCGTCATCAAGATGGACGAGCCCGTCACGAACCGCGCGAAGCTGCTGTCGATCGGCGCGGCCGGTCCCATCGCCGGTCTCCTCGTGGCCGTGCCGCTCTTGTACGTCGGGCTCACCCTCTCCGAGCTGGGCCCACCGGCTCCCGACTCGGCCATCGAGGGGAACTCGGTGCTCTACGCGCTCCTCAAGTACGCCGTGTTCCGGCAATGGCTCCCGGGAGAGACCGTCGACGTGATCATGCATCCGATGGCGTTCGCCGGCTGGGTCGGCCTCCTCGTCACGATGATCAACCTGCTGCCCATCGGCCAGCTCGACGGTGGCCACATCGCGCGCGCCGCGCTCGGGGCTCGTCACGAGGTGTGGTCGAAGCGGCTCCACATCGCGCTCCCCCTCGTGGGGCTGGCCGTGGCGGGGGTGATGTTCGCCATGGCCCTGGACGCCGGAAAGGACACCCTCGGCGCGTTGAACTACGCCCGCTACGGCCTCGTCCCGTGGCTCGTGTGGACGGCGCTCCTCCTGTGGATGCGGCGGCAGGCGGGCGAGTACCACCCCGACGTCGACGAGACCCCGCTACCACCCGCGCACCAGTGGCGGGCCATCGGCATGCTGGTGGTGTTCTGCCTGATCGTCACCCCCGTGCCGTTCCGGCCGGTCCTGTAGAATGGAGCCTGTGAACGCGGTCGTGACCGAGGCGTGGGACGCAGCCGTCGCCGACTGGGACAACCCGGCGCGGCACGACGCACTTCTCACGCTCGCGGCGAAGCACGAGGCGTACGGCTGGACCGCGAAGCAATACCAGGCGCGCCTCAAGGAGAACGCCGAGGACGCGGTCGCGCAGCGGCAGATCACGCGACTCCGCAAGGCGGCCGAGCTGACCCTCTATGCCACCGCCGCCCAGCGCGAGACGAAGACGAAGACGCCCTTCAAGGCGAGCATCGCGATGATCATGATCATGATCTTCCTGATCATCGCGGGGCTACTCGTCACCTACGTCCTGCGCGGCGACAAGATGAAACAGCGCCGGCCGAGCGCCTCCTCACCCACCGTGATAGACAGGTAAGTCGTGGCCCAGGTGGACTTCGCAGAGCGCACGTTGACGCTCAAGCTCGTCTACTACGGTCCTCCCTTGTCGGGGAAAACGACGAATCTCCGGATGCTGCACGAGGCCGTCGACAAGCTGAATCGCGGCCGCTTGATCGCGCTCGACACGCGCGATGACCGCACGCTGTTCTTCGACCTCCTCCCGATCTTCTTTCGTGCGTCGAACTTCTCGTTCCGCATCAAGGTCTACACGGTGCCCGGGCAGGCCGTACACGAGGCCACCCGCAAGGTCGTGCTGACCGGCGCGGACGGCGTCGTCTTCGTGGCCGATTCGAGCGCCGAGGCGCGCGAGGCGAACCGCAAGTCCTGGCAGAACCTCGAAGCCAACCTCGCGACCCTGGGCCTCGAGAAGGTCCCCGTGGTCGTGCAGTACAACAAGCGGGACCTGCCGGACGCGATGCCGCTGCCGGACGTGGATCGGTTCGGCGACCTGCAGCGCGCCGTCCAGGAGGCGAGCGCGAAGACCGGACAGGGCGTGAACAGCACGTTCTTCGAGCTCGTCGGGCGCGCGTGGGACAGCCTGGACCGTGACCTCAAGCTCTCGGAGCGACTGGGGATATCCAGCGAGGTGTTCCGTGCGGCCTTGGCGGAGCACGTCGGCCTGGCCCCTGATAGTATCCCCGCGTGAACGCTTCGAGGTCCATGCCGAGGAACGCCTCGGCATGAGCGGCGCCGAAGGGCGGCGCGGTTCGGTCGACGGCGGGGCGACCGCCGGCAGCGCAGCCGAAGGGCGGA
>JALHPV010000213.1 GCA_022842285.1 Kofleriaceae bacterium | reverse complement strand
GGTGGGGGGGCGGGGGGGGGCGAGTGGTCAGGCGGAGATGAAGGTGAGGAAGAGGAATGGAAGGAAGAGGACAAGGCTGACGACGAGGACGACTCGACCGGCGGCTGGCGTGATGGCGATGATCCGCCGTGGGGCAAGGACGAGGAAGAGAAGGACGACGAGGAGGAGGAGGACGACGACGAGGAAGAAGAGGACGACGACGACGAGGAAGCGGACGACGACGACGATGATGACGACGACGACGATGACGACGACGACGACGACGACGACGACGACGACGATGACGACGACGACAAGCGTCCCCGCGGCATCCTGAAGGCCCCCGCCAAGCGTCCGCGCAGCATCCTGAAGGACGACGACGACGAGGACGACGATCGTCCGATCATCGCCGAGGTCGACGACCCGGAGGTCGAGCGCGACCCCAGCCCGCGGCGTGGACCGGCTCCCGTGCGTCCGCCGAAGCCGCTGCCGGTGGGCAAGCCGGTCCCGGGCGTCCCGCTCGGCCGGGGACCGATCCTGCCGCCGAAGCCGGGTCAGCAGGTTCCGGTCGTGCCGGCCACGCCCGCTCCCGCAAAGCCTGCACCGGCCAAGCCGGCGGCCAAGGCTCCGCCCAAGCCCGCGGCGCCCGCGAAGCCCGTCGCCGAGAAGCCCGCCGCCCCCGCCAAGCCCGCGGCCGAGAAGCCCGCGCCTGCGGAGAAGCCGGCCAAGCCGGCGAAGGCGCCTGCGGCCAAGAAGGCGCCTGCGGCCAAGGCCCCGGCGAAGCCCGCGGCGGCGAAGAAGCCGCCCGCGAAGAAGAAGTAGCTCGCTACATCACGCCCTTCGCCTTCAGCAGCATCGGCAGAAGGGCGAAAGCGTAGAGGCCGCAGGCCACGAGGATGATGCCGAGGTCGCGCCAGCTCAGGCGCACCGAGAAGTCAGGCTGGTGGTGGCGAACCGCGCCGGTCCACGCGCCGATCAGGCCGAGCACGATCCACAGCACCGAGTGGAACGTGAAGGACAGCGTGTTGATCTGGAACACGACGCCCGTGAACGCGGCCAGCAGCGCCATGCCCCACACCTCGGCGACGTGCGCGCCGGGGATGCCGCCCAGCTGCCGCACGCCGACGACAAGCGTCTTGGCCGACACGTAGATGACGCAGACGAACAGGAACATCCCGACGAAACCGAGCTCCGCGAGGGCGAGCACGAACGAGTTGTGCGCGGTCAGGTAGTGGTGTTCGACGAACTGACCCGCGCCGACGCCCCAGAACGGGCTCTGCTTGAAGAGCGAGAGGCCCGTCGCCCATGCCTCGTAGCGCTCCATCGTCGACATGTCAGCGTTGGCGCCGTCGCGTCCGCCAAACAGTAAAACGGGAACTCCGACGGCAGCGGCGGGAATCAGCGCCCTCCAGCCGAAGCGCTTCAGCATGTACACGAAGAGCACGAGGAGCGCCGCGACCTGTCCGCCGCGACTCTGGGTCATGACAAGCGTACCGACGACGATCACCCCGGCGCCGATCAACGCGACCGTCTTCAGCGGCCCCGGTCGCCGCCGCATGAACGCGATGAGTAGCGCGAGCGCGCCCGCGGAGATGCACAGCGCGACCTCGTTCGGATCCTGGAGCTCGCCGCGATAGCGCACGCGCTGCTCGACGGAGTACGTGCCGAACATGCCGACGTGCTCGCACCGATACTCGAGGCCCGGCTCCGCATCGGGGCCGTAGCACTGCTCGCTGATCTCGCAGAGGCGGCCATCCGGCTTGCCCGCGAGCTCGTTCGCCAGCTCCTGCCCGCCCACGCATTGCGTCGGTGAGAGCCCCTGGTGGAAGCAGACGGCCGCGATGAACAGGCTCGTGAGCATGACCACCGCGGCGATGGCTTGCAGGGTTCGAAAGCGCTGCACGCCATGGGCGATGGTCGCGTAGAGCGCGAACAGGATCGCCATCTGCACCCCCGTCGCGAACAGCTCCTCCGGCACGGTGATGGCGGTGCTCACCAGCGCCCAGCCGAGAAACGCACACGCCCACGGCAGAGCAGGCGTCGCGATCGGTTGCAGCCGACGCAGACGGATGTCAATCACCCACCCGAGGACCGCGAGCGCCGTGAAGAGATGGAGAAACGGCACGCGCTGGAGCAGCGGCAGGAACTCCTGCGGCCGCGCCAACATGAAGACAACGAGAGCCGCGATGCCCGGGACCGCGAACATCAGTAGGCTCGGTCCATGCGCGAATACGTAGCGGGTCTGCTGCAGCGCGCGGGTGCGTTAGGCGGTCTCATGCGGCTCAAGCGCTTCGCGCCGGTGCCGAATCTCTCGATTGTCACGTACCACCACATCGACGCGACGCGACCGGATGCACCCTTCGATCCAGAGGTCGCCGATGCCACCCCGGCACAATTCCGTCGGCAGCTCGAGTCCCTCGTGCGCCACTGCACACCCATCACCCTCGGTGAGCTGATTCGCGCAGTGGACGGTGAGGCGCTACCGCCCAACCCCGTGATGGTCACCTTCGATGACGGGTATCGCTCCTGTCATGACGTGGCCCTGCCCATCCTGAAGGCCGTAGGCGTCCCGGCGACGTTCTTCGTGTCGACCTCGTTCGTGAGCGAGCGTCGCCTGTACTGGTGGGAGCGGATCGCCATCATCATCGCGCGCGGCACCCACGACCGGGCGTCGGTTCCGTACCCATCCGTGCGGGACCTCGAGCGGCGCGATCCGAAGCTGCGCGCGCAGCTCGTCGCGATGATCAAGAACACGCCGAACCTCGACGTCGATCGCTTCCTCGACGACCTCTCGGTCGGCTTCGGTGTCGACTGGTCACGCGAGACCGAGGCGCGCTACGCCGACGAGCTGATCATGTCGTGGGATCAGGTCCGCGCCCTCGAGGCAGCGGGCATGGACGTCGAATCGCACGGCCGGCGCCATCGCGTGCTGCAGACGCTCGACGATCGCGAGCTCACCGACGAGCTGACCGGCTCGCGCATCGAGCTCGAGGCCCAGCTCGGACGCCCCATCCGCGCCGTCGCCTATCCCGTCGGCCGGAGCGTCGCGCGGTGGGACCACATCCGTGCTGCCATCGCCGCCGCCGGCTACAAGCTCGGCTTCTCGAACGCGAGTGGCGGCAACCGGCTGTGGCCCGGCCGCCTGCGCAGCGTGCTCCCCGTCGACCCCTACGACGTCCACCGCTTGTCGACGGACAGGTCGATGAGCGACGCCATGTTCTTGACCCAGGTCGCCGTCCCGCAGTTCGGTTACCTCGGCAAGCACCAGTGAGTCGCGAGAAAACTGGCCCCCGCGGCCAACGCCCTGGGACAATTTTCTCGATGAATGCGATGAGGCAATTCCGTCGGATGTCACCGCGCGTCGGGATCGAGGCCATGTGCTGGGAGCTGACCGACAAGGGGGACCCGGGGTCCGCCATGTCGATCGACCTCTCGGCGTTCGGCCTCTGCATCGAGCGGCCCTACATGGGTCACCCGACGCCCCGCGACGTACAGCTCGAGATCGAGGTCCCCGGCATCGACGAGGTCATGTGGGCCCGCGGCGAGGCGAGCTTCGACGTGCTCCTCCAGACGACGCCCGGTGGCGCCGGCGGTCGTTACGGCATCATTCGCCGCACGGGCTATCGCCTGGCGCGCGCCGCCTCGCGTGACCTGCGCATGCTGCGCGAGTTCGTGGTCGAGACGCACCGCGCCCACCTCGACCTCTCCCGCGACTACACCCTCGCGCTCTCGTAGAGCTTCAGATACGCATCGACCATGCGCTCGTGGCTGTAGCGGTCCAGCGCGACCTCGCGCGCCCGCACGCCCATCGCGCGTGCCCGCGCCTGATCATGGGCGAGCATCGCCAGCGCTTCTCCTAGCTTCGTCTCGTCCACCGGTACGAGCAGGCCGGTCACGCCGTCGTCGATGACGCTCGGCAGTCCGCCCACCGCCGTCGCGATCACCGGCAGCCCCGCCGACATCGCCTCCGGCACCACGAGCGGCAGGCCCTCGGACCTGGACGACAGCGCGAACACATCGAATGCATGGACGAGCTGCGGCACGTCCATGCGGCGGCCCGTCAGCGTGACGTTCGCCCGCGCGCTCCCCGGCAGGGAGGCCACCGCTGCCTCGACGTCCGTGCGCGCATCGCCGTCACCGACGATCACCAGCTTCACGCCCTCCGCGAGCAGTGGCGCCATCGCCCGCACCAGCAGCGACTGGTTCTTGTACTGATCGAGCCGCCCGACGGTGCCGACCACCCACGCGTCCCCGAGGGCCAGCTCCGTCCGCACCGCCCGGCGCGCCTCGACGTCGGGGGCGTAGCGCTCCAGCCGGATGCCATTGGGGATCGTGTGGAGCCGATCCGAGGGCATGTCTCGCTGCTCCCGCGCCTGCGCCGCCGTGGCGTCGGACACCGCGACGAACGCATGGGCGAGCTGTGCCGCCGCTCGCCGCAGCATCATGTGAGCGCGGCTGCCGGGGTTCTTGCCGTGCTTCGTGTGAATCGCGGCCGCTCCCGCGAGCCGGGCCGCCGGGGCGCCATAGATGAGCGGGAGCGGGTTGTGGGTGTGCACCACATCGGCGCCGCGTGACTTCAGCTCCATCGCGAGCCGGGGCACCAGCGTCGGGTCGAGACCGCCCCGCTTCTCGACGCGCCCCACCGCAATGCCGGCCTCCGCGAACTCGTCGGCCATCGCCCCGTCCGGCGCCGGCGCCAGGGAGAGCACGCTCACGTGGTGACCACGTGCCTGCTGTCCGATCGCGAGGTCGAGCGCCACCCGCTCCTGCCCACCGACGCCGTAGGAGCTCACCACGTGCACGATGGCAAGCGAACGCTTGCCATCAGCGGCGCCGAAGGACCGATCGAAAGAGAGCGACACCTTCACGGGCTACCGTATGGTGTCGAGCGTGTCGACCCTACCTGGAGCGGAGGATGTCCTCGCGTCACTCGGGATCCAGTCGCGTGATGGCGAGCTAGCGGGCGCATGCGCACGGATCGCCCAGCGGCTCCGTGCGAACCAGATACGGATCGTCGGCTTCCTGCCTGCGGACGACACCGTCGCCGTGCCAGCGCTCCTCGTTCACCTCGGCCTGGCGCTCGCCGAGCCCACCGGCGCACAGGTGGCGATCGTCGATGCGAACGTCCGCTACCCCGCGCTTACCGCAGCGGTGGCCGACACCGCCGAGGTCGCGACGGGCGCCTTCGCTCGTCGGCAGCTGACGACATCGCTCGTGTTGCTCGCGCCGCCGATCCCGCAGCGCGCCGGGCACGTGATCCCGACGCTGAAGCGCCTGCTCACCGAGGGCACCGACGGGTTCGCCCATGTCCTCGTCGACCTGACCGGCTTCGAACACGTGGGCGAACACGCGGCGGCCGCCGCGCTCATGGACGCGGTTGCGATCGTCGCGCGCGCGCACGAGACCCATGAGGACCAGGTCGCAGCGGCGGTGGCGGTCGTGCCACGGGACCGCCTTCTCGGAGTGACGCTCGTCGGCTGACTCACCCATTCCCTAACGTCGTTCGGCTTGTTCGCGCCGAGCTCTCGTGGTGTCCTCTTGACGATGCCCGCTTTCGAATCCGAGAAGATTGCCGTTATCGGCCTCGGCTATGTCGGTCTCCCCGTCGCTATCAGCTTCGGCAAGAAGCTACCCACCGTCGGCTTCGACATCCGCCAGAAGCGTGTTGACGAGCTCAAGCAGGGCCATGACGAGACGATGGAGGTGACAAGCGACGACCTCGCGTCGGCGAAGCACCTCCACATGACGGCCGACCCGGCGAAGCTCGCCGAGTGCACCTTCTACATCGTCGCCGTCCCCACGCCGATCGACAGCAACAACCGTCCGGATCTCGGTCCGATGATCAGCGCGAGCAAGACCATCGGTCCGCACCTGAAGAAGGGCGACATCGTCGTGTACGAGTCGACCGTGTATCCTGGCGTCACGGAGGAGGTCTGCGGCCCGATCCTCGATGCCCAGAGCGGCCTCAAGAACGGCGTCGACTACTTCCTCGGCTACTCGCCCGAGCGCATCAACCCGGGCGACAAGGAGCACACCTTCGAGAAGATCATGAAGGTCGTCTCGGGGCAGACGCCCGAGGCCCTCGACCGCGTCGCCAGCGTCTACGCGGCCGTGGTCATCGCCGGCGTGCACCGGGCGCCGTCGATCAAGGTGGCAGAGGCCGCGAAGGTCATCGAGAACACGCAGCGCGATCTGAACATCGCGCTCATGAACGAGCTCGCGCTGATCTTCGACCGTATGGGCATCCGCACCGCCGACGTGCTCCAGGCCGCCGGCACCAAGTGGAACTTCCTCCGCTTCTCTCCCGGCCTCGTCGGCGGGCACTGCATCGGCGTCGACCCCTACTACCTGACGACGAAGGCGCAGGAGCTCGGCTACCTGCCCGAGGTCATCCTCGCCGGCCGCCGCATCAACAACAACGTCGGTCCGTTCATCGCTCAGAAGACGGTGAAGATGCTCACCACCGCCGACGTGCCGTTGAAGAAGGCGAAGGTCGGCATCCTCGGTCTGACGTTCAAGGAGAACGTACCGGATCTTCGCAACTCCAAGATTCCGGACATCATCGCCGAGCTGAAGACGTTCGGCATCGAGGCGATCATCCACGACCCTCTCGGTGACAAGCACGAGGCATTCGAGGAGTACAAGGTCGAGCTCTCGCCGCTCGACAAGTTCCAGGAGCTGGACGCGCTGATCCTCGCCGTGGCCCACGACGAGTACGTCAAGACGCCGGCCAATCTGTTCGAGCGTGTTCGAGACGGTGGGGTCGTGATCGACGTGAAGAGCGTCCTGCCCCGTGAGCTCGCGGCCAAGCCGCCGCGCAACATCCGGGTCTGGTCCCTCTGAGATGAAGCGGCCGCGCTACGAGCAGGTCTGCGAAGACCTCATCAACTCGCCGCGGCGCTGGCTGGTGACGGGCGTGGCCGGGTTCATCGGCTCGGCATTGCTGGAGCGGTTGCTCGATCTCGGGCAGACCGTGGTCGGCGTCGACAATTTCATCACCGGGCACAAGCGGAACCTGGACGACGTGCTGTCGATCCACCCCGACGAGCGGCTCCAGTTCCGCTTCATCGAGGGCGATCTGCGCGATCCGGCCGTCGCCGCGGACGCGGTCAAGGACGTCGACCTCGTCCTCCACGAAGCCGCGCTCGGCTCCGTGCCGCGGTCGATGAAGGATCCGATCGCATCACACCAGCACAACGTCGACGCCTATCTGAACGTGCTCGTGGCCGCCAAGGATGCGGGCGTGAAGCGGGTGGTCTATGCGTCGTCGTCGTCGGTGTATGGCGACCATCCCGGGCTGCCCAAGGTCGAGGACAAGATCGGCAAGCTCCTCTCGCCCTACGCGGCGACGAAGCGCACCGACGAGATCTACGCCCAGACATTCCAGACGGCCTACGGCCTCGAGATGGTCGGGCTGCGCTACTTCAATGTATTCGGTCGCCGGCAGGATCCGGACGGCGCCTACGCGGCCGTGATCCCGCGCTGGATCAAGGCCCTGGCCTCGAACAAGCCGGTCGTGATCTTCGGCGATGGCTCGAACAGCCGCGACTTCTGCTACGTCGACAACGTGGTGCAGGCCAACATCCTCGCCGCGACGCACGAGGACCCGAGCGTGACCGGGACCGTCTACAACTGCGGGTGCAACGGGCGCATCGACCTCAAGGAGCTCTTCGCGATGATCCGCGAGAACCTCCAGAAGACCCATCCGGACGTCGCGGACGTGGAACCGGTCTTCGAGGGCCCGCGGCCCGGCGACATCCCGCACTCCCAGGCGTCGATCGAGAAGATCAGCGCCGCCCTGGGGTACGTCCCGTCGCACCAGGTCGCAGATGGGATGGCCGAAACCGTCACTTGGTTCGCGGGCCGGCTGGCGCAAAAGTAATGTAGGGTCGGCCCGTATGGCCGACGATCTGCCGAAGCCCGAGCCGAAGGAAGTCGACGAGAAGCTCGCCCTCCAGCTCAAGCACCTCTGCGAAGACAACGTGCTGAAGGGGAAACCCTATGGCGACGAGAAGTGCGACAACTGCCTCTACTACCTGAACCCCGACGAGAAGCTGGCGTACTGCTGGCACCCGAAGCTGCGGATCCTCGTCGGCGCAGAGTGGTGGTGCCAGTGGTGGGAGAAGGTGGAGGAGTAGCGTGAACGAGCTCGTCGCGCCGCCCCCGCTCAGGAAAGACAACCGGATGCTCGGCATCGGGCTCTGTGCCCTGGCCGCCGTGCTGCTCCTGTTCTCGTGCTTCTCGCACCGCTGGCTCGAGAACCGCCAGCGCGAGGGCATGGGCTTCGGCTTCTCGCTCCTGTCGTTCGAGGCGTGCCTCGGGGACAAGTGCGAGTCGAAG
This sequence comes from Kofleriaceae bacterium, assembly GCA_022842285.1. Lineage (GTDB taxonomy): Bacteria > Myxococcota_A > Polyangia > Haliangiales > Haliangiaceae > JABFXX01. Next base: position 4,427 of record JALHPV010000213.1, on the reverse strand, counting down.
TCGAACTCCGAGCTGATCGAGGAAGCCAAGAGCAACGGCGCCAAGGACGTCTCCGGTGCCTTCGCGCCCATGGGCAAGGTCACCCTCGGGCTCATGCTGATCGCTGCGATCGGCCTCATCGGTACGGCCGTGCTCGCCCACCTCAAGAAGCGCCTGGAGTGGCCCATCCTGCCGACCACCGTCGGGTTGCTCGCTCTCATGGTCGCGCTGATCACGGGATGCGTGTTCATTGCCACCAAGCCCGGCGGAGCCGGCGGCGTGGGCGTGGGCCTGGGCTTCTGGGCCTTCGGGATCGGGACCGTGGTCGGAATCGCCGCACTCCAGATGCTCAACAAGCTGATCAAGCCGGTCGATCCGGATGTTCCTCTCGACGACGGAGCCTACTGATGTCACTCAAGGGCAAGACTCTCTTCATCACCGGTGCCTCGCGTGGCATCGGTCTCGCCATCGGTCTGCGCGCGGCACGTGATGGCGCCAACGTCGCCATCATCGCCAAGACGGCCGAACCGAACCCCAAGCTCCCCGGCACCGTGTTCACGGCGGCGAAGGAGATCGAAGCGGCGGGTGGCAAGGCCCTGCCGTGCGTCACGGATATCCGCGACGAGAACGCGATCGCCGAGGCGGTGAAGAAGACCGTCGAGACGTTCGGCGGTATCGACATCCTCGTGAACAACGCATCCGCGATCAGCCTCACGACGACCGAGGCGACGCCGATGAAGCGCTACGACCTGATGCACAGCATCAACACGCGCGGGACGTTCGCCTGCTCGCAGGCCTGCATCCCGCACCTGCGCAAGTCGGCCAAGGACGGCCGCAACCCGCACATCATGAACCTCTCGCCTCCGCTCAACATGGAGACGAAGTGGTTCGCGCCGCACGTCGCCTACACGATGGCGAAGTTCGGCATGAGCATGTGCGTCCTCGGCATGGCCGGCGAGCTCGCGAAGGACGGCATCGCGGTCAACGCGCTCTGGCCGCGCACCACGATCGCGACGTCGGCGATCCAGAACCTCCTCGGCGGCGACGCGGTGATGAAGGGCTCGCGCAAGCCGGAGATCATGGCGGACGCGGCCTACGTCGTGTTCAACACGCCGAGCAAGGAGCTCACCGGGCAGTTCCTGATCGACGACGAGGTGCTCGAGAAGTCCGGCAAGACCGATCTGTCCGAGTACTCCTGCACGCCGGGCGGTCAGCTGTTCCCGGACTTCTTCGTCGAGCCGAAGCGGACCTAGACCTTCGCTTTGAGCTTGCCGCCGGCGATCGCGATCGCGGACGGCGGGTGACCGGAGATGGGGTCGCCCTTGGACTTCGCGCTGAGGAAGCCGAAGGCCGCGCCGACGACGCCGCCGACGACGTGCGCCATCTGCGAGACCCGGTCGTCCTCGAAGGCCTTCACGATCTCGCCGCCGAGATAGACGACCGCCACCGCGATGAACGTCAGCGGGATCTCGCCCTGACGAATGTTCGCCGTCGACGCGAGCAGGATCATCATGAAGGCGATGCCGCTGGCACCGACCAGGTAGGTATCGAAGAAGCTGACATTGACGATGCCGGTGACGAGGGCGGTGATGAGGATCATCGCCATCAGCGGGACGGAGCCGTAGCGCTCCTCGAGGATCGGCCCGAGGAGGAGGATCAGCATGAAGTTGCCGATCAGGTGGTCCCAGCCGCCGTGTCCGAGGATGTGAGAGACGAGCCCGACGTAACTCTCGGTGCCCTGGAACTCGGGCGCCGCCGCGAACCAGCGACTGCCGGGTGCGACGAGCTGCACCACGACGGCGAGCAGCGCGAACGTCAGGACGACGGGGGAGTTGTAACTGATGCGTACGCGGGCCACGAGGTAAGGCTAGCACCACGCGCCGCGACAGTTGACGAGGTCATCTAGTGCGATTCGGCAACGGACATGCCAAGGTCCAGGGATATGGCAACTGTTGAGATCACGGAGTCGAACTTCCAGCAGACGATCGAGAAGGGCGGCATCGTTCTGCTCGACTTCTGGGCCGAGTGGTGCGGGCCTTGTAAGGCCTTCGGACCGGTCTTCGAGAAGGCGTCGGAGACGCACACCGACGTGACGTTTGGAAAGATCGACACCGAGGCTCAGCAAGAGCTCGCAGGCGCGGCCGGCATCCAGGCCATCCCGACGCTGATGCTGTTCCGCGACGGCGTGCTCCTGTTCCGCGAGAGCGGCGCGCTGCCGCAGAAGGCGCTCGACGAGCTGGTCACGCAGGCGAAGGGCCTCGACATGGCCAAGGTCAAAGCAGAGATGGCGAAGCACGCGGCCGAGCACACGCACGGCCCCGGCTGCGACCACGACCACTAGTCAGCGGCGCGAATCGGCACGGGCTTCCACGGCATGACCGGGGTGGCAGCGGGAACGGCGTACGGTCCAGCCGCGAGCTCGGACCAGCGCGCCGGATCCTCGTCGAGATAGTTCGACGCGAAGATCACGGTGCCCTGCGCACCGGCCTCGCGCGAGCGTTCGATCCGCTGGCGAATCTGCGCGAAGTCGTACTCGCCGTCGTCATACGCCAGCATGCCGGCCCAGATGTGGCGGTCGGCGTTGGCGGCAATGAAGCCGTCCACGAGCGTGCTCCAGTCGGTGCAGGCCCCCGGCTCGATCGACCAGTAGACCATCGGCACGAGCGCGTCCATCGTGCCCGCCTCGAGCCACGCGAGCGAGTCCTGATAGAACTGGCCGTAGCCCTGGCTCGTCGAGCATCCGGTGAGCGGCTGGTAGATGCCCCAGACCGCGGCGGAGAACTTCACGGTGGGCGCCAGCTCGACCAGCGCGTCGTGGATCTCGGCGACCATCGCGTTCACCTGCGAGCGCATGAAGTCCGCCCACGTGAGCTGGGGATTTGCCGCCTGCGCCGTGGCGAACGCTGCCGTGGAGACCGCGTCGCGCGAGTAGTCGGGGCCCGGCAGGCGGATGCGGTCGAGGTGCAGCCCGTCGACGTCGTACTTCGAGAGCAGGTCCCGCACGACATTCACGATGTGAGCGCGGACGGCAGGGTTGCCCGGCGAGAGCCATCGGTACTCGGCGTCGCGGTTCGTGCCCGTCGAGTCGACGGCGAGCCACTCGGGGTGTTGGGTCAGCACGTGCTGCTTGGTGCCCTCGGCGACGGGAATCACGCCGGCCGTCGGCCACGCGGTGAACACGTTGAAGTAGGCGTGCAGCTCCATGCCGTGCCCGTGCGCGCGATCGATCGCCACGCGCAACGGATCCCACGTCGGCGTGCGACCGAGCGTGCCCGTCAGCCGGCGTGACCACGGCTCGTAAGCGGAGTTGTAGTAGGCGTCGGCCTCGGCGCGGATCTGAACAAACACCGCATTGAAGCCGCCGGCGGCCGCGCGATCGATGACGCCCTCGAGGTCGTCCCGGTCGGCGTAACCAAAGCGCGTGATCCAGACGCCCCGCAGCTCGCCCGGGTCGGCGGGGGCATCCACCTCGGCGTCGGGCTCGGCCGCATCGACCGCGGCGTCGATCGCCTCGGCGTCCGGGGGCGCATCGCTCGAGGGTTCCGGATCACCACCGCAGGCGGACGCGACGATCAACAGCGCGAGCAGGCCCCTCATGGGGGCGTCTCGTACCACAATGTCCCCGTGATCAAGTCCAGTAACGCGGGGGCCGGCGAGCGCTTCTCGCTGGCGCGCCTCGGGGGGGAGTACCTCCGGGAAGCGAGCGTACTCGTGGCGGTATTCGGCTTCCTGGATCCGATGATTCCCGGCGACTCCGCCCACGGCACCGTCTGGGACCGCGTGGGGGCCTTTCCGCTCGCGTGGGGAATTGCCGTCGTGCTGGTCTCGCTCCTGCTATTCTCGTTGGGCTCGCTGGTCGAGTACCTTCGACTCCGCGAGGTAAAATCGTGAGCTACGGATTCCTCATCGCCATCGCTGGTGCCGCGCTCCTCGTCGCGCCGATCTTCATCGTCGCGGCCCTGCGCGAGGCCCGCGACCGCGCCGGTATCACCAAGCCCGTGAAGACCAAGCGCCCCGTGAAGGCCGAGGTCGGTCCCGACGCCCGCGAGTTTGCGCCCGCCGTCCGGCAGGCCGTGCTCTGGTCCCGCGCCCGGGCGCGATGAGCCGCGCGGACTTCGATCCGCACGCGGTCACCCAGGCCTTGATCGAGGAGGACCTCGACATCGATGCCGACGAGACCAACGCGTACTGGAACCTCTCCTTCGAGATCCTGACCCGCGAGCAGACGACCATCCTGTGCGTGCCCCCCGAGGGCAACTACCTCCTCGCGCTCGCGCCGATCTTCACCCCCTCCCTCGAGGCCACCATCGACGAGCTCCCCGCGGCGACGCTGCGGGCGATCGTGAAGCTGCAGAGCGAGTCCGTGCTCGCCAAGTTCTCCACCTTCCGCGAGGGCAGCGACACGCTCTACGTGGCGCTCGCGCCGGTGCCGATCGAGACCTGGGATG
>JALHPV010000212.1 GCA_022842285.1 Kofleriaceae bacterium | reverse complement strand
ACGACGCCCCGTCCGTCGGCGTTCGCTCGCACATCGAGCTTCGACCTCGTCGATGCGGCGCCGAAGCTCGGCGAGGAATTCGTCCTTGCCCGCAAAGTGCTCGGGGAGCCCGAGCGCGAGCTCGATGGTCTCGGGCATCGAGCCGGTCCGCCGGTAGAAGTGGCGCGGGCGGGTCGCCGTGAGCGGTCGTCCCGACAGCAGCGCCTGCACAAACTTGGGGCCGGGCCAGTGGTGGACCTTCTCCACCAGGCCGTCTTTGACCGGGTTGGTCGCGATGTAGACCAGCTTCTCGAGGAGGTCCTCGGCCGTGACCACCTCCACCACGCACGGCTCCTCCGCCGCCCACAGGTTCTCCCAGCGCCCCCGGAACGCATTCTGCGAGGCCGCGAGGTTGCGGTGGAACCGCTGCCGGAACTCCACGTGGTTGCCGTGAGCGTCGTAGGCAGCGGTGTGATGGTGGTTGGACATCATCTGCGGCAGGATGATGTTGATGTCGTGGCGCTGCGCCGCCTCGGCGAGCGCGTAGGTGAACGCGTTGTTCGTGACGGGGTCGGGCCGCAGCAAGAACTGGCGCTGGGTGCATCGGCGCGTGATGAACAGAAACTGGCCCGGGAACACCGGCCGCGGAGCGGTCATGCGCTGCGCAACCAGCAACCTGCCGGCCAGACGCAAGCGCCAGAAATCACACGTGCAAGTTTATCGCTTGTCCGCTCGTCGGACAGACGGTCCGCAGTTCGGACGGACACCGGACAGCCTTCGCCTTTGGTGCCGGGCAGAAATCAACCCCGGTCCGGTTTCGCCCCCTTTGGTGCCGGGCAGAAATCAACCCCGGTCCGGTTTCGCCCCGCCCGCCTTTGGTGCCGGGCAGAAATCAACCCCGGTCCGGTTTCGCCCCGGTCCGGTTTCGCCCCAACCCCGGTCCGGTTTCGCCCGGTTTCGCCACGGTCAGGGTGTCTGCTCGATGATCTCGGTCAGCGGTTCGCCGAACAGCTCGAGCCACAAAGACTTCGCGGCCCCGCGGAGGGCTTGGCCCGGCTGATCCGCGAGGAAGAGGGCGAGCGGGACAAGGCGTTCGCGATCGAGCCGATGCTGCGCGTGCGGGCCCTTCAGGTGGCGAACGAGGCCGTCGAGCACGACGACGGCCGCGTAGAACTCGCCCGTGCCTCTCGCATGGTGCGTGAACAGGTTGCGGCCGAGGTGCCACAGCGAGGCGTGCGGGGTAACCGGGTCGTTGGCGACCTGCGAGAGGTACGCCGAGAGCTCGTGGCGCGCGCTGTAGACGATCGCGCGCTCGTTGCCGTCGTCGCCGTGCTGCGCGCCGAGCAGATCGGCGAGGGCGGTCGGGTAGCGTAGCTCGCTGTCGCGGTCGTAATCGAACGCGTGCTGGGCCTCGTGGCGACGCACGGTCGCCGCCACCAGATCGTGGATCGTCGCGTGAATCCGTGGCGCTCCGAGCTCGGCCATCTGCTCCTCGGCTTGCTCGATCCGGTCCCGCTGGAACTTCGGAACCACATTCTCGAGCGCGGCAAGCAGGTTCGGCGGCAGGAACAGGTCGTCCGTCCGCACGAACACGATGCCCTTGCGGTCGAGCGAGTCGCGCCACTCCTCGATGATCTCGTCGCGTCCGACAAGCAGCGCGCCGATCGCGGCCGCTGGCGTGGCATCCGCCCCGACCGCCGCGAGGTACTCGCGGCGCACCACCGCGCCGACCTTGGCAGCCAGGGCCTTGCCCTGATCGGTCAGGAGCCATGCGCGTTCGCCGATCGGATACGGCGCGTCGGCCGCGAGCAGAGGCATCACCGTCGAGGCGACGTTCTCGTCGATGCGCTCGAGGTGCAGCACCGGATCTCCGACGTCGCCGTCGTGCATGCCAAGCGCGGCATACGCGGTGTTGATGCGATCGAGCCGGCGCAGCGACAGCACACGCCGAGGAGCTCCGGCCGCGCCTACGAGCTTCACCTCGACGACGCGATACGCCTGGACGAACGGATAGCCGTTCTTGAACCGGCCCTCGAGGAAGTACCCGAGCCCCGCGCCGGCGAGCGCCTCGGTGAACGTGCGCACCGCTTCGCGTAGGTCGTCGCGATCGCGCTGGTTGATGCCATCGGGGCGGCGGGCGGCCCAGACCCCACGCGCGAACCCCTCGATGACACCGCGCCATGCGTCGACCACAGGTGCGCCGTACGGCGCGAAGGCCTCACCGCCCTTCGTGGCGTCCTTCAGCGCGGCCTCGAGGTCCCCTCGCTCGCCGCTCTTCTTCGCGCGCCCGCCGGCCACGACCATCGATGTGAGCGGCTCGCCGAACAACGCGTCGACCGCGGCGTCGCGTAGCGGCACGCCGCCGGTCTGGAACGCCGCCGCTGACGGCGCGGGCATTGGGCGGGTATAGGTCCGGCTCGGTGGACCGGGGCGCATCACGATGAACGCGACGAGCGCGGCGATCGCCCCCGCGAGCAGCATGGCCGTCACGGCCGTCATCAGCGGGAACCGCGGCATGGCCACGGCCGGCAGCCGAGCGAAAGCGCTGGCCACGGCCTCCTCGCTGGCGATGTCAGTGGGCACCAGCCGCTGCCCCGCGACCAGGAGCGCCGCTATCCGCATCACGTGGGAGGGCGCTGGTCGGGCCAGCCCCGCAGCATCGCAGGCGAGGGCCGCGTCGACGAGGGCCCCCTCCAGCCTGCGGCGGACGAAGCCGCGCGCGACGATATCCACGCTTCGCACGGCCGCGCGCGCAGCATCATCGTCGCCCGCAGCGATGCCCGTGGCGAGCGCTGCTTGCACCTGACGCCCGAGCATCGCCCCGTCTCATACCAGCGGTTCGCTCTCTCAGGGAGAGAGCGCTGCAGTCTGGCTCCACGACCGTTGGATGGAGCCGACGCGTCCGAAGCACCTCCGCGTACTCCCGGCTTTAGTTCTGCTCACACCCCTGCTCGTCTGGTCGATGCAGCACCTACCCATACGGCTGGCGGTGCGGTCGTGCAACTGGCGCCAGCAAGCTGCTTGCCAGAGGTAAACGCCGCGAGTCGCGCGGGCCGTTCTCCTGTCCGGCAGTCGGACAGTTGGGTTCGCAGTTCGGACGACCGTCGCCGCCCGGTGCCCACGGCAGAAATCAACCCCGGTCCGGTTGCCCGCCGGCAGAAATCAACCCCGGTCCGGTTTCCCGCGCCCGCGGCAGAAATCAACCCCGGTGCGGTTTCCCCGGTCCGGTTTCCCGACGAAATCAACCCCGGTCCGGTTTCCCGGTTTTCCCGCCGACAGGTCAGCTCCAGCGGGCGAGCCACTGCTTCATGTCGAGCTTCTTCTTCGTCGAGTCCGACGACATGTAGCGGATCGTCCCGAAGATCGGACGCACGGGGCCCCAGGCGCGATCGAAGCGGCCGAAAGTCCACGCGACGCCGCTGTACGAGTTCGGATCGCGGCCGTCGACGGAGTACTTGTTGTTGAGGTCCAGCAACGTCTCGAACGCGACCTGCGGTGTCGTCGACCATTCGAGGACCTTCTTGCCCCACAGCATGCGCAGGTAGTTGTCGATACGGCCGTCGGCCACGAGCTGGCGCTGCGCCGCATTCCAGATCACGTCGTGCGTCTTGGCGCCTTCCAGCTCCGCGCGCGTGTAGAGCGTGGGGCGCTTGTCCTTGGTGTGATCGGCAAGCGTCTTCCTCGCCCAGTCGGGGAGCGTCGCGTAGTCCGCGTAGTTCGGCTCGTGGAAGCAGTAGACGTGACCGAGCTCGCGCCACGTGACGACCTCGTCGAGGAACGCTTCCTCGCTCGCGGGCATTCCCCACCAGCCCTCACGCGAGCCGGTGACCTTCGCGCCGGCGAGGCGCATCGGGTCCCAGCCTGTCTTCTGCGCGATGGCGGCCAGCACCGCGTGCACGCCCACGTGACCGAAGTGCAGCCATGGGGAGAGGCCGCTCGCGACACCGGCATCGGGATGGCTACGCTCGGCGTAGCGCGCGAGCTTGCGGTCGATGAAGACCTCGAGGAGCTCGTCGCCCGCGCGGCTCCCGCCCTGGTAGGTGACGGGCGCGACGCTGTGATCGATCGGCAGGTCCTTCCAGGACGTCGCCGATGGCCACTTGCGCAGGATCGGGCCGGGTATCTCGCCGCCCTTCACGCTCGCGGGGAGGCGCTGGAGCGGGTGCGCGCGCGGCGGCTCCATGAGGAAGGGCAAGAGGGTCTTCTGGAGGTGACGCCGGAACGAGGCGGCCGTCGAGAATGCTTTGGGGGCGGCTCGGAGCGGCAACACACCGTTGCCATCGACCTGTTCGAGCCGCACGCCGAGCTTCTTGCCCGCCGCCGAGACCATGTGCGGCTGGAAGAAGCCCATCTGCTCGTCGGTGATCACGAGGGCCGCGTGCTTCGCGAGGGCTTCGAGCAGGCCCTTGCCTTGCCCCGGCGCCGGCTCGACGTAGGAGAGGTAGGTGATGCCGGCTTTCGCGAAGGCCTGGGCATTGTCGGCCATGCCCTGCATGACGAAGGCGTGCATGCGATCGCTCGCCCACGCGTAGCCGGCCCGGAGCGGCTCGAGGACCACGAGCGGGACGCCGAGAGCCTTCGCACGATCGATGGCGTGGTCGAGCGCGTAGCTGTACGTCGTGCGACGCGCGGCGATCATCCAGTAGAGGACGTAGTCACCACCCGCCTCTGGGCGGTCGTTCACTGCCGTGATGCGCACGCCGCATGCTACCGTCGCGCCGTGCGCCGGAGCTTGCTCCTCGCCGCGATCCTGGCGGCGTCCGCAACTCCGGCCCGGGCGGAGGATCCGAACGAATTGTTCGGGCTCGGCCCCAGCGAGCCGCCGCCGCCTGCCGCCACGCCGCCGGCGTGTGATGACGGCGCGGCCATCGGGTGCGTGACGGCGACCGACCCGCTCGCTGACATCTCGCCGGCCTCGGTCCGCACGTGGCTGACGGGCTCGTACTTCCTGTTGCTCCCCGTGGGCGATGCCCGCCACGAAGCGGTTGCGCACTTTGCGACCGGTGCGAACCGCGACGAGGCGGGGGCGGCGTTCGGCGGTGCGAGCGGGGGCGAGAACCGCTGGACGATCGAAGGGGCACCGGCCGATGGCATCCGGGCCGGGGCCGCCGAGACCTCGGTCCCCCTCGCGTTCATCGACTCGCTGGTCATGACCGCCGGTGGCTTCTCGGCTCGCGATCGGGCCAGCACCGGCGGCACCGTGGATGCGAGGCTGATCCGCGGGACGAAGACGCATCAGGTCACGGCCCGCGTGTGGGGCGAGTACACGTCGGAGCAGACGCGCCGGCCCGTCGCGCGCCTCACTTATAATGTCCGCCGCGCGACGGTGGACGTCGCCCCCTCCGCCAGTGCCGCCGTCACTGCGACGGGTCCCCTGCCCTCGCTCGCAGGTGGCGCCACCTGGTACGCGGTCGGCATCGCCCCGTCGCTGGAGGCCGCCGACTACACCTGGCGAGCTGCCCGGCTCGTGGACGCCGATGCCGATGACGAGGTCGATCTCGCGGAGGGCGACTTCGTGACGCAGACGATCGATACGTCGGAGCGCACGGCGCGGGACTACGTGGTGCCGTTCCTCGCCCGCGCCGGCTGGGAGCGTGGGGCACACGCCGTCGATGTCACCCTCGTCGGTCAGGTCGCGCGCACGAGCCTCTTCCTCGCCAACGCCACCATCGACGACACCGCCATCTCGCGCGGCACCACGACCGGTGACGCCATCGCGACGTGGCGCGGGTCGTGGGCTTCGACGCGAGCGCGCGCCCAGCTCGCCTGGCACCGCAGCGCCCGGCGTGATTCCCCCCGCGATTCGGCGGAGAGCTCGTCGCAGTTCCTCGCCGCGTATGTCCCCGCTGGCACCGACCTGGCCGCGGAGTGCGCGGATAACCCCGATGGCACCGGCATCGTCCACTGCCCGGTCCCGACCGGCTTCTTCGCCACCCGTGGTGCGGGGCTCCTCGTCGATCAGACGAGCGACCGGCCAAGCGCGACCGCCGACATCGCCCACCGCATCGACAACCACGTCCTGCGCGCTGGCGGCACCTACGAGGATTCGCGGCTCGTCACGGAGTCGCGTTACACCGGCGGCGCGATCGTCCGCAGCCTCTTCGACGGCCACACCGACACCCAGACGTTCCTGGCCGGTGCGTGCGAGGACATCCCCGGCACGCCGTGCGCGACGAGTGGGTCGCAGGAGCTCCAGTACCGGACGCGGTACGCCGCGGGGTACGTCGAGGACACGTTTCAGATGACGCCGGGGATCCGCGTCGATACCGGGCTGCGCTACGAGAAGATGAAGGTCGGCAGCGTCCTGGACCTGAACCAGTGGGCGCCACGCCTCTCGGTATCGGGCGACCCGTTCGGGCAGGGCCGGTCGCGGTTCTGGGTCAGCATGGGCCGGAGTTACGTGATGATCCCGGCGGGCATCGGCGCGACCGTGCTGGCTCGCAACCGCCTCGTCCGCGACATCTCGTCCCCGCTCGGCGACGCTCGGATCATCGACCAGGGGACCCCATTCAACGTCGCCCCCGGCATCCAGCCCGCCGCCCAGGACGAGATCACGATCGGCGCCGAGGTCGGGCAGCCGGGGCTGGCCCGCGCCGGGCTCTGGGTCCAGGGCCGGACCCTGCGGCGCGGGTACGAGACAGTGCTCCTCGACGCCGAGCAACTCACGGCCCGCTTCGATAACCCCGGACGCGATGCGTCGGCCGCGGCGCGCCGGGACGTGGTGGTGGTCGGCGCCGACGTCATGATCACCCCGACGCCCGCCTCCGCGGTACGGGGCACTTACTCCTACACGCACGCCACCGGCTCGTGGGCCGGGCCGTTCGACCCGCGGCAGGGTGCGAACCTGTTTGCAGGGACCGACTTCGACCTCGACCAGCAGAACCTGTTTGGGCTCCTACCGACAGATGCGCGGCATCGGGTCGCAGTCGAGGCCGCGCGGCGAGGGCATCTGGGCAGCCTCGATGTGGGCGTGGCCGTTCGCGGTAGCGTGACGAGCGGGCGGCCGCGAAACGCCCTGGCCGACACCGACCGCGGGCTCGTCTATCTGATTCCCCGGGGCGAGGCGGGGCGCGGGCCTATCATCACCCAACTGAACATCCGGCTCTCTGCGCGCTGGCAGGGCTTTGACCTGACGCTCGATGCGTTCAACGTGTTCGATCGCGACACGCCCACCACCGCCTCCGAAATCTACTCGGGGCTGACGGCACGCCCCATCGCCGGCGGATCTTACGAGGATCTCGTGTTCCTGAAGCTCGACGGTGGCGACCCCGCCCCGCGCCGAACCTCCTATCGACTCCCGCTCGCGTACCAGTCGCCCTTCGGCGTCACGCTCGGCCTCGCACGAACGTTCTGATCATTCCCCGATCAATCCGTTCGGAGTGGCGCGCAACTCCGGGGAGTCCTGTAGAATTTTTCGCGGGGAACATGGCCGATCTTTCTGCGTTCAAGGAAGCTGCCGCCGCCGTCAAGCACTCACCCCATGGGGTGAGCGCATGGGAGCAAGTTGAAGAACTTGCGGCGGAACTCGACCGGCCAGACGACGTCGTCTCGCTGTTCAATGAAACGCTCGCCGGCAAGGTCGAGCCGGAAGTAGCCGAGATGATCGGAGAGCGCGCGAGCGCGTTCTGCGATACGTGGTTCGGCGACGATCCGAGTGTGCTCGAGAAGATTCTCGGGCGCGTGATCGTCCTCGCACCGACGAGCGACTCGGCGCTCCAACGCTTGTCGGTGCTCTACACCGGCGCCGAGCGGTGGAGCGATGCGTTCGGTCTCTACGACCGCGCCATCGACGCCACGAAGGACAAGTCGCGCCGCGTGCGCCTGCTCCGCGAAGCCGCGCAGCTCGCGAAGGATGTCGCGAATCAGCCCGACAAGGCGATCGGCTACTACCAGGCGCTGTTGCCGCTGAACCCCGAGGACGGACAGATCGGGCAGAGCCTCGAGCGTCTCCTCGAGCGCCACGAGCGGTGGCCGGATCTCATCGCGCTCTGGGAAGGTCGCCTCGACGGCCAGTCGAAGAAGGAGCGCGAGAAGACGCGCGCCCGCATCGCGCAGGTCTATCTCGACAACCTCGACGACCCGCAGCGCGCACTCGCGGCCGCCAAGCCGCTACTCCAGGAAGCCGACGACGACAAGGAGTCGACGCACCTCCTCGAGCGCGTGATGGATGCGAGCTCGGCGACGAAGGGCGTCCGCGATGCGGCGCTCGACCTGCTCCGCTCGCACTACGACACCGCCGGCAAGCCCCGCGAGGTCATCCGTGTCATCGAGCGCGGCATCAAGCTTGATCCGGCGAGCTCGGGCCCCCTGCGCGAGGAGGCCGGTGGGCGCCTCGCCGATCTCGACGATCTTCCCGCCGCGATGGATCACTACGCGGCCCTCCTCGCGATGACGCCTGATTCGTCGGCGACCGAGGAGAAGCTCCGCGTCCTCGCCGAGCGCGGCGGCCTGCACGATCGCTACGCCGAAGGGGTGGCCGCGGCCGGTCGCGCGGCGAACGATCCGACGCGCAAGGTGGAGCTGCTCGGGGAAGCGGCCCGCACGCGCCTCGATCGCAGTGGTGATGTCGAGGGCTCGATCAAGCTGCTCGTCGAGGCGAGCGCCGTATCGGGCGCCGTCGAGCACGAGCAACTCGGCGTTGCGCGGCGGCTGGCCGCGCTCTACGCGCAGACCAATCGCCCGAAGGAGCGGCTGGGCGTGCTCGAACGTCAGGCGCACCTCGAAGCCAACGACGCGGCCCGCAGCGCGATCCTCTCCGAGGCCGCGAAGCTGGCCGAGTCGCTCGGCGATACGGACCGCGCACTCTCGCTGTGGGAGCGCCGCATCGACTCCGATCCGAGCGATCTGTCGGGTCTCGACGCGCGGATCTCGATCCTCGAGAACCAGCAGCGCTGGGATGACCTCGTCGCGGCCCTCGAGAGCCGCATCGAGAAGGTCGTCGCGCCGAACCAGAAGCGCGCCGACCTCGTCCGGGTCGCGCTCGTTCACCAGCAACAGCGCAAGGACCTCCCCGCCGCCATCACGGCCTGGCAGCGCGTCGTCGCCGGTCACGAGGATGACGAAGAGGGCGTGACCGCGCTCGCCGACCTGCTCGCCGAGACGGCGCGCTGGAGCGAGATGGCGGATCTCCTCGAGCGCTCGAGTGGCCGAGCCACGGAGCGCACCGTGGCCCGCCTGGTTCGCCTCGGCGACGCCCTGCGCGAGCACCTCGATTCGCCCGCTCGGGCGCTGACCGCGTATCGCAACGCCATCGCGATCGCCCCGGGCAACAAGCCCGCGCGCGCGGGTCTCACCGCGCTGCTCGACGTCGCGACCACGCGGTCCGCGGCGGCCGATGCGCTCGCGCAGGCGTTCCGCATCAACAACGATCTCACCGGCGTGCTCGATCTTCTGCCGGCGCGGCTCGCCGAGGCGAAGGACGATCGCACGCGGCTTGCTCTCTATCGCGAGGCCGCGCAGATCCGCCTCGAGTACCAGCACGATGGGACCGGAGCCCTGAACGATCTCGCCAAGGCGTTCCCGCTCGCCCCACGCGATCAGCTCATCGAGAACCAGATCACCGCGCTCGCGAAGTCGACGGGGCAACATGCCGTCGCCGCGGCGGCGTTCGAAGCCGCGATCATGGAGCTGGAGACGGCTCCCGGAGAAGCTCCGGCGGCGGGCGGCGTGACGGTGGCACAGCGCGAGGCGGCCCGACTGCGGCTCGCGTTCGCGGACCTCGTGGCCGAACATCTGAACGACAACGCGCGCGCGGCCGATGCGTACACGCAGGTCGCCGCCGTCGAGCCGGGCAACCGGCGGGCAGTGCAGGCGTTCGCGAATCTCGGCTCCGGCCTCGGCCGCTGGGACGATGCCGCCGCGACGGTGGTTCGCTATGCGGGTGCCCGCGAGACGTTCGACGACGAGCTGCTCGGCATCCTCGAGATGGCCGCGGGCAGTGCCAACGCGAACGACAGGCTCGCGCCCGCGCTCGATGCAGCCCTCGAGAACCACAAGCTGCCGAGCGCGGTGGCCGCGCAGTTCCATCATCGCCTCGCGACGCTGCAGCGCGACAAGCGCACCGATCGCACCGCCGCCACCAAGGCGATGCGAAAGGCCCTCGAGCTCGGTGGCGAGAAGGCCGCCTGGCTCGGCGAGCTCGTCGCCCTCGAGCGCGAAGAAGGTACGTCGGCGAATCTGCTCGAGGCGCTGCGTCGCCTGGCGGATGCCGATGGCCGCGACCTCGACTCGCTCGTCGGCGCTGCTGACGTGGCGAGCAAGCTCGGCGAGCGCGAGCAGGCCCTGTCGATCCTGTCCGCCGTGCTCGGTCGCGCGACCGCCGCGTGGCGTGGCACGGCGCAGATCCGCTCGGCGCGCTCGGTCGATGCCGTCGCGAAGTGGGCCATCGAGGCCCTCGTCGATCTCTATCGCACTGGTGGCCGCGCCCGCGCCGCCGTCGACACCCTCGTCGAGGCGGCTCGCCTACCCTTCGATGCGAACACGCGCCGTGACATGCGGCTGCGCGCGGCCCAGCTCGCCACTGTCGAGCTCGGTGACAACGCGGCCGCGATCGACATGTATCGCTCCGTGCTCGCGCAGTCCCCGAGTGACCTCGAGGTCATCGAGCGGCTCGCTCACCTGCTCGCGCTCGAGGATCGCGTCCCCGAGCTCCTCACGCTCCGACAGATCCAGCTCGGCCTCGAGAAGGCCGCGACGGGAGAGGCGGCCAACCCCGAGCGCAAGCTGACGCTGCGGCTCGAGCTCGCGCGCCTCGTCGGTGTCGTCGAGGAGCGTGGCGGTCGTCTCGAGGCCCTGAAGGAGAACCTCGAGGAGCGCCCCGGCCACGACGCCTCGATCGATGCGATCGCCGAGCTGCTCGCGAGCAAGGGCCAGCATCGCCAGCTCACCGACCTCCTCGAGGCGCAGGCACAGCGGCTCGAGGCCATGACCGAGACCGCCCGCGCCGCGAAGCTGTGGGCGCGGTATGCGGCCGTCGCCGAGACGGACACGAAGGAGATCGATCGCGCGATCAGTGGTCATCGTCGCGTCGTGGCCCTCGCCCCGACGAGCGACTCGCTGCGCGCCCTCGCCCGCCTGAACCTCGAGCGCGGCCACGCCGGCCAGGCTGTCCCGTGGCTCGAGAGCCTGCTCGGCACCGTGCCGGCGGGCGAGCGCCTCATCGTGGTCAGCCAGCTCGCGAAGGCGCATCTGTCGGCGAACCAGCACGACCGGGCGATCGCCGCGATCGAAGTGAACCTCGACGACAAGGAGCCCGCACTCGAGCTGCGTCAGCTCCTCGCGGACCTGTACCGCAAGAGCGAGCAGTGGGAGCCGCTGGCTCGCCACCTGACGCGCTCGCTGCCGCTCCTCAAGGACGAGAAGCTGTCGCGCGAGTTCGCGCGCGAGGCCTCGACCATCTACCTGACGAAGCTCGGCGCGCCCGCCAAGGCGATCCCCGCGCTCGAGACCGCGCTCGCTCTCGACCCGACGGACAAGGAGCTCCGCTCCGCCCTCGCGACGGGCCAACGCGTGGCCGGTAAGCTGCCGGAGGCCCGCGCGGCCCTGACCGAGCTCATCAACGACTTCGGTCGTCGGCGCTCGCCCGAGCGCGCCGCGCTGCACGTCGAGCTCGCGCGCGTCGCGCTCGCCGAAGGCAAGGCCGACGAGGCGATGGCGGAGATGGAGTCCGCGTCGAAGATGGACGTGCAGAACGCCGCCATCCAGAAGGAGCTCGCCGAGATGGCGCGCAGCTCCGGTCAGCACGAGAAGGCGGAGCGCACGTATCGCGCCCTCCTCCTCGTGGTGCGGCGCCAGCCGCCGGGTGACGACGAGTCGGCCGTCGGGGCCAGCGAAGTCCTGTACGAGCTGCACAAGCTCGCGGCCTCGCGCGGAGAAGCCGAGCAGGCGAAGGAGCTCCTCGAGAGCGCGATGGAGTCGGCCGTGTCGTCGGATGCCGAGGTGCACCGCCTGCGGCGGTCTCTCATCGCGCACGGGGAGCGCGAGAAGCTGCTCGAGGTACTCGAGAAGCGCCTCGCGACGAACCCCGAGCCGCACAGCCAGGCCCGCCTGCTGTCGGACATGGCCGAGGCCCTCGACGGCCAGGAAGATCGCAACGACGAGGCTCTCGATGCCCTGATCCGCGCGATCGGCGTGATGCCGTCGCGCACCGATCTGCACGAGCGCGCACGCAGCCTCGCGAAGCGCACCGGTCAGACGAAGCGCTTCGTCGAAGCGGTGGACGCGGTCGTCGACCGACTCCGCCGCAAGGATGATCCGCCGCTGATCGCGAACTTGCTCATGCGCGCGGGTGAAGCCCTCGAGCACGATGCGAACGACCTCAAGGGCGCGGCGAACCTGTACCGGCGCGTCGAGATCCTCGGCGAGAAGCTCGCGGAGGCGTTCTACGCCCAGGCGCGCGTGGCCGCGGCCCTTGGCGACACCGCCGAGCAGGCGCGCACGCTCGACAAGATGTTCGAGCTCGCGGGTACGGACACCGAGCCGACGCCGGCGCAGGTCGATGCACTGTATCGCCTGTCCGAGATCTTCCTCGGCAGCCACACGCGCCGGAAGCAGGGCTTCGAGCTCCTCGAGCGCGCCTTTGCCGCCGAGCCGCGCTGGGGTCAGGCCGGTCGTCTGCTGAAGCTCGCCGCCACGGCGGACGCCACCGACGAGCGGGTGATGACGATGTACGAGCGCGTCGCGCGCAACGGCGGGGACGGCGAGCTCTTGCTCGACTTCCTCGAGCGCCGCGCGTCGCTGGCCTCGGCCACGCCGCAGCAGATCCGGGAAGCCGTCGATCTAGCGATCGAGCAGGGCCAGGAGCA
>JALHPV010000211.1 GCA_022842285.1 Kofleriaceae bacterium | reverse complement strand
GGGTTGTGAAGGTGATCATCCGACCGAGAACCGCTGGTTCGTGGGTTCGGCGGTGGCGGCCTCGCGCTCGACGCTGAACTTCACCGACGATCGTGACTTCGACATCGACCAGCGGGCCCTGGCCATCAGCGTCGGGCAGGTCCGGGCGTCGCGGTGGAGTTTTCGGGCGTCGCTGGGCGCGATCCTGGACGGCTCGCTCGTGGGCGAAGGCCGCACCCACAACATCGCCCCCGGCGTGGTCGTCGGGCTCAGCGTGGCGAAGCAGTGGACCCGCGGTGACTGGTTTCTCACGGGCACGTACAGCCTGAGCGTGTCGCGGACGACGACCGGCCTGACGTCGGAAGCGCAGCGCGAGACGTTGATCGCGACGGACCTGGTCCGGGTCGGCGTCATGGCCGGGCGGACTTTCGGACCGGTGAGCCCCTACGTGCTCGCACGCGGCTTCGGCGGGCCCGTGTTCTGGCGGCTCGATGACATGGATGTCGGAGGCAGCGATATCTACTTCTTCCAGCTCGGCGCTGGCGCGACCTTCACGACAAGGTCGGGCTTCTCGCTCGTCGTCGATGTCTCCGCGCTCGGAGAGCAGAGCGCGTCGCTCGGCATGGCGGTCCGGATCTAGGCGGATTCGATCTTCAACGCCGAGGAGTACGGCCGATTCTCAGGGCGATGCTCGTGGCGCGCCTCGCTACCAGTCTCCTCCTGGTGTGCTCCGCGTGCGGCGGCACCTCGGCCCCCGACCGCCCCGACAGTGGCAGCCCCGTCGACGCGCCTCCACCCGACGCCGACCCCTTCGCCCAGCCACGGGCCACCGCCGACCAGCCCGACGACGAGCCCGATGCGTACCAGGTGCACCTCCTGTACGTCGTGCCCGCGGACCGCGCCGGCGTAGCCACCCTCGACGTCGACGGTACCCTGCGCCGCGCGATCGCCGCGGCGGACGGCTGGCTCGCCGACCGCACCGACGGCCTCCACCTGCGCTTCGATCGGGCGGCAGGCCTGGTCGATGTGACCTACGTCCAGCTCGCGGACGACGAGCGAACGTTCGCCGCCGGCATCGACGCGGGAGGCCCGCGCGGGATCCGGGCGCGCCTCGAAGCCACCCTGCACACGACCTTCGACGATCCGAACAAGATGTATCTCGTCTACTACGATGGTCTCGCGCTCGGCACGTGCGGAGAGGCGCCGCGTCCCGGCCGCTTCCCGGTGCAGTACATCGGCGGCGTGTGGTCGACGACGATGATCGACACCGCGGCGCCGGCGGGCGCGACGACGGTGCGCTTGCTCGAACCGGCGACGCTCAACGTGCCCACGCCCCCGTTCGCGGCCCAGCTTGGCACCGAGGTCGTCACGGTCACGGCGATCGCGGGTACGACGGCGACGCTCGCCGCTCCCCTCGCCGCCGCGCATCCCGCGCTCGAGCTCCTGGCCCCCGCCAACCGACCGCCCGACTGCCGGTCGAACCCGTGGTCGAGCGACGGCGTAGCGTGGACCTACGCCGTCTTCGTCGGTCTGCACGAGATCATGCACGCCCTCGGCATCGTCGACGACGCGGCCCCCGACCGCGCCCCGCCCCCGACCGCGGGCGGTCATCTCGCCGCGACGAGCCCCGGCGGTCTCGACGACCTGATGTACCAGGGGCCCGCCAACGGGCGCTGTGGAGATCCGGCGCCCACGCCCGCGCAGGTGCGCTGTCAGCTCGATCCGGGGCGGCGCAACTACTTCAACACGCCCGCCGGCAGCGGCGTCGTCGATCTCGCCCGCAGCGTGTTCATCGACCCGACGCCGGCCGGCGCCGTTCCGCCGCCTGGCTGGTGAGTGAACCAAGTTCTCAAGTGTCGCAGGGGTCCGACCCCTGCGACACCTCGCGGCGACGACGCATGGCTGCCTGGCTGGTGAGTGAACCAGGTTCTCAAGTGTCGCAGGGGTCCGACCCCTGCGACACCTCGCGGCGACGCTCCGGACGACTAGTTCGTCAGGGCGCGGAGCTCGGACTCGGCGGAGAGCCAGTCCGCGACCGCATGACCGTGCGCATAGCCGCGGGCGGCGAACTTCGCGAACGCGAGGCGGGCGATCTCGTGGCGATCGATCGCCACCGGCGCCGGCGCGATCACCGGGGTCTCCTCGACCGGACGCGCGATCACCAGCGGCGCCTCCGTCTTGCGGGCGGTGAGAGTGCTGGCAGCGGGGACCTTCTTCTTCTTGGCCATGACGCTTGCTGCCAGACCCGCGGACCGAACGCAATTTAACGGCCTCGTCGACGCGACACGCGACCACGGCGGGGGGGCTGGCACTTCGTGCGACCCGGCTCTATACGTTCGCCGTGTCCTCGAATCCGTCCGCGCAGTCTGCGGATCCGCCCTCGGCGATGGAGCGGTGGTTGCTGCCCGCCGCCGAGATCCTCACGGTCGGCATCCCGTTCTGTGTCTTCAAGCTCCTCACCGGCGTGATCGCGGTGCGCTCGGCGTCGCTCGCTCCGATCGGGTACGCCTTGCTCGCGCTCGGGAGCGTCGATCTGCTGCTGAACGTCGCCAATCTGTTGTCGCTGCTCGTGACGCAGAAGCGCATCGGCGCGGTGTGCCTGAGCGACATCCTGCTGCGCCGGTTCGGAGACTCCGAGCTCGGCCTCGCGGTCGATGTCTTCATCTCGTTTGGTCTCGTCGCGATCGTGATCAGCTTCGGCCTGCTGCTGCGCGTGCCCACCTGGGCCCTGCCGATCTGGAACCTTGCCGTCGTGCTCAACGTGCTTGGAGCCGGCGTGGGCCGGTTGTTCGTGGCCCTGCGGCGCGTGGGGAGCGTGCCCGCGTGACGACCAGCGAGTCCCTGCGCGCCGCCGAGGCCCGCGCCCGCGAGCTCTACGACGAGGTGAAGCGCCGCGGCCTGATCGTTCCGGGCAAGACGGAGAGCGGCCTCAGCAAGGAGATCATGACGCTCGCCGCCGAGATGTTCGGCGTCACGAAGTACTGGCACAAGCGGATCGTGCGCTCGGGCGTCAACACGCTCCTCGCCTACTCCGCGAACCCCGACAACCTGACGCTCCAGCCCGACGACATCCTCTTCTTCGACTTCGGCCCCGTCTTCACCGACTGGGAAGCCGACCTCGGCGAGACGTTCGTGCTCGGGACGGACGCCACGAAGCTCCGGCTCGCCCGCGATGTCGCAGCGGCCTGGAACGACGGCGCCGACTACTTCCGCCGTCACCCCGACCTCACGTGCGCGGACCTCTACCGCCATGTGTGTGGCCTCGCGACCCAGCTCGGCTGGGAGTTCGGCCACTACCACGCCGGTCACCTCGTCGGTCGGTTCCCCCACGAGCAGACCGAGGGCGACGCCGACGATCGCTACATCCGCGCGGACAACCCCACGCCGATGCGCTCCCTCGGCGTCACCGGCGAGCCCCTGCGCTGGATCCTCGAGATCCACTTCATCGATCGCGCCCGCCAGATCGGTGGCTTCCAGGAAGCGCTGCTCCGCGAAGCCGACGAGCTCTAGCTCCCGAGGCGACAGCCTTTGCTAGGGTGGAGGGCGTGTCGGTCGACTCGCGCTTGCACTTCTACTCGCGGCTCGCGCACTGGTGGCCGCTCATCTCACCGGTCGCGGACTATGCAGAGGAGGCGGCGGAGTTCGAGCGCGTGCTGGCCGACGCCCTGCCGGAGGCCCGGACCGCGCTCGAGCTGGGCAGTGGCGGCGGCCACAACGCGTTCTACCTGAAGCAGCGGTACGCGATGGTGCTCACCGATCTCAACCCCGAGATGCTCGAGGTGTCGCGCGCGCTGAATCCGGGTTGCGAGCACGTGGCTGGCGACATGCGCACGCTCGCTCTCGATCGCGTGTTCGACATCGTCTTCGTTCACGACGCGATCAGCTACATGACCACCGAGACAGATCTCGCCGCCGCGATGGCGACGGCCGCGACGCACTGCCGCCCGGGCGGCATCGCGCTGTTCGTACCGGACGAGCTCGAAGGCACCGTGGAGCTCGGCACGGAGAGTGGGGGCTCCGACGCCGCGGATGGTAGTGGCATCCGCTTCCTCGAGTGGACCATCGATCCCGACCCGAGCGATCAGATCGTGACCACGCTCTACACGTTCGTCACGCGCGATCGCGATGGCACGGTGCACACGCACACCGAGGCGCACGACACCGGGCTCTTCAGCGAGGCCACATGGCTCCGCTTGCTCGCCGACGCGGGCTTCGTCGTCACGCCGCTTCGCGAGCAGACCGATGAGGACCGCACGCCCCGCACGATGTTCCTCGCTCGCAAACCACTGCCGGCCCGGTAGGTAGGGCGCAGCGACGGATCAGAGCCCGAGCTTGGCCGCGATCGCATCGGCGGGCATCGCGCCGCTGAGGCGGTTGGCTTCCTTGCCGCCGCGGAACAGGACCATCGTCGGGATGCCCTGGATCTGAAAGCGCGCGGACAGGGCGGGTAGCGCCTCGGTGTCGACCTTCGCGACGACGAGGGCGCCGCCCCGCGAGCGGGCGAGCTTCACGAGCTCGGGGGCCACCATCCGGCAGGGACCGCACCAGGCTGCCCAGAAGTCGACGAGGACCGGCAGGGGCGACTCGCGGATCAGCTCGTTGAAGTCGGTGTCACTTCGGACGTCCGTCGGCTGCGACAGCGGGAGCAGCGCCTCCTTGCACGCGGCGCACTTCGCCTTGTCGCCCGTGCGGCTACCGGGCACGCGATTGAGCTTCGAGCAGGATGCACATTGGATCAGCACGGTGACACCTCGAGGGTCGGGCGACCCATGGGGGGAGGGTACCGCGCTGTCCGATTCTGCCCATTCGCGACCACCGGCTCGCTACGGGCCGAGGAGCTCGGCGGTGCGCTCGCGGAGCCGGCGGCGGGCGTCCAGATCGTAGGCCTGCGGATCGGCCTGGGCGAGGCTGCGCTGATCGAAGAACCTCCCCGTCGTGCCGGCGAGCGTCTGCTGGATGACGAACATGATCGCGTCGGCGCCCTCCTGCGCGGTGCCGAGCGGCGTGATGCCGGACTCGCGCACCATCGGCGTGTCGAGGAAGGTGCCCGGGTGCAGCGCGTTGCACGGCACCCCTGCGCGGACGTCGAACGAGAGCATCACCTGCGCCAGCTTGCTGCGGCGGTACGCCACGATGCCGTCGTAGCTGCGCTCGCACTGCAGATCGTCGAAGTCGAGGGCGCGCTGGCCGATGGAGGCGACCTGGATGATCGCCTTGGCGCGGTCTTGCAGCGCGTGAGTGAGGACGTAGGCCGCGAGGTAGTTCACGGCGAAGCGGAGCTCGAGACCGTCGCGGCTCACCTCGCGGTGCAGCTGGTTCCGACCGAAGCCGACGCCGGCGTTGTTCACGAGGACGTCCACGGGCCCGACCGCGCGCGCGAGGGCCCGGGTCTCGGCGAGCGAGGACAGATCGGAGATCACGAACCGCGCGGGGAGATCGAGCTCGGCTTGTTGGTCCGGCGTCCGGACGTGCGCGATGACGGTCGCGCCTTCGGCGAGGAGCATGCGGCACAGGATCGACCCGAGTCCGCCGGCCGCGCCGGTGACCAGGAACGACAGTCCGCGCATGACCACCCCACACTACCCGGTGATGGCGCGGTTGGTCGAGAGAACGGCGTTGCCGGCGCGCGGCCCCCGCGGGTAAGGACCGTGGAAGCTCCAGCCCGTGCTGCTCTACATCGCGGTCGTCATTAGCTACGACAACGTGCGCACGCTAAGCTCGCAGCGTGCGCTGCGCGTTGATGCTTCTCGCCCTCTCGGCGTGCAATCAAGCAGCTGAGCGGCCTGCGCCCCAACCGAAGCTCGAGCTTCGCCCCGCGCCGGCTGAGGTCGCCGACGTCGCGGGCGTGGTGCGCACGGAGCTGAGCCAAGCCCGGCGCGACGGCCGCCAGCTCGTCGTGTACGTGGGCGCGGCCTGGTGCGAGCCCTGTACGCGCTTCCATGACGCGGCCCTCGCCGGCGAGCTCGACGCCGCCCTCGATGGCGTGCGCCTCCTCGAGTTCGATCACGATGTCTGGTCCGACGCGCTCGTCGCCGCGGGCTACACGTCGGACCTGATTCCCCTGTTCGCGCTTCCCAACTCCGACGGCACCGCGAGCGGCAAGCAATTCGAAGGCGCCATCAAGGGCAAGGATGCCGTCGCCCAGATCAGCCCGCGCCTCGCGGCGCTGCTCGGTCGGTAACGCGCGTCAGCCGACCTTCCCGAGCGCGGCCTGCATCGCCTGCGCGAGAGCCATCGCGCCCGACATCGGCCGCACGAACACGACGAGCTTCGCCACGAGCCCCTGCTCGTTCAGCGTGATGAGGTCGATGCCCTCGAGTTGCTTGTCGCCGACCTTCGCCGAGAAGCACAGCGCGGTCTGGCCGGCGGAGGCCAGCTCGTCGGTGTAGTGGAAGTCCTTGAAGACGCCGGCCACCGTGCGCAACAGATGCCCGACCACCGCGCGCCCCCGGTAGGGCGAGAACACGACGGGGCTCTGGAACACGACGTCCTCGGCGAGGCACGCGAGCATGGCCTCCATGTCATTGGCCTCGACGGCCGCGCGGAACTTGTTCACCCCGCGAGGATACGCTGTCAGGGCGATCTGAAACGATCCGGGGGTGGATCGCGCCGTGCTTGTCATCGTGGCCATCGCCGCGGCGGTCATCGCCCTGTGGCTCGCGGCGCGGTGGCGGCGCTGGCGAGGCTCGGTGCGCGCGAAGCGACGGGCGGCGCGGGCGGGGGCCGGCGAGCACGCGGCCATCGCACTCCTGGAGGAGGAGGGGTACGTGATCGAGGCGAGCCAGGCCCGCGTCGTGTGGGCCCCGCTCGTCGATGACGAACCGCTCGAGCTCGAGCTGCGGGCCGACTACCTCGTGACGAGGGAGGGCGAGCGCTTCGTCGCGGAGGTGAAGACGGGCGAGGTCGCACCGTCGCTACAGTCCGCGGCCACGCGTCGCCAGCTGCTGGAGTACAGCGTCGCGTTCGCCGTGGACGGGGTGATCCTCGTCTGCCCGGAGCGGGGCGAGGTGCACCGGATCGAGTTTCCTACTTCGGCGCGGGCGCGGTCCGACTCAGCGTCCCGAGGTTGACCGCCTCGGCGAGCGTCCCGGCCTTGCCGGCGGACGAGGTCAGGTGGCTCGGCCCCAGCGCGGGCGAGCGTTTCGCACCCAGACCGCCGATGACGGAGGTGAGGACGGAGGGAGGCAAGGCGACCATGCGAGGGGCTATTGCACCCCGTGGGCCGCTCGCAAGTACGTGGACTGCTTACGACCCGCCGGCGGACGTTGTCGCGCGAGGGTTACGACCGCGAGCCCTGCCCGCCCCGATGCGACGCGTGCGACGGGTCGGGACGCCGACCGAGATCCCGAGTCCGCGCGCCATGATGCCGGTCACTCGCACCTCCGGAAACGTCCAGCCGGGCCGCATGTCTCGCGAACCGGGCGTGTTACGTCCCACGCCGATGAGATTCGCATCGCTCGTCCTCCTGGCCTCGCTCGTCGCGTGCGGTGACAACCTCGAGGGGAACACCCCCGATGCCCCGGTCAGCCCCGACGCCGGGGTCGATGCCTCGCCGGACACGTGCCCGGCCCTCGCGCTCGGCGAGCCCGAGCTGCACTTCAACGCGTTCAACCAGCTCGCCGGCATCCGGTACCCCATCGAGGATCTGGACGACCACGTGCTCGTCATCGAGCTGCGCGATGACTTCAACGGCGGCACCACGCCCCTCACCACCGGGAGCTTCGATCTCGCCGGCACCTCTCTCGAGGACTGCCAGCACTGTACGTTCATCGCGCGGGCGAACGCCGATGGCTCGCTCGAACCGGTCTCCTTCCAGACCGAGGGCACGCTCGCGCTCACGGCGGTGACGAACCCGCTCGAGTCGATCTTCACGGGCTCCGTCACCGCGCAGCTGCGACCGACGGTGAACCCCGACAGCGACTGTCGCCGGGTCGATGCGCTCGCCTTCGACACCACGCCCGCCGGAGGGCGATGCACGACGCTGACCGATTGCGCGAACGAGCTCCTCGAGGTGTGTGACCCGAAGGGGCTGCTGTGCGTCGCGCCGCAGTGCAACATCGAGTTCGGCGGGTGCATGGGCAACCAGTTCTGCATTCCCCAGCGGGAGTCGGAGTTCACCGGGGCCTGCTACGACGTCTGCAATCCCCTCGCGAATGCGTGCAGCGACGATCGCGCGTGCGTGCAGACCGGCCCGCAACCTGACGTCGGCATCTGCCTGCACAAGGGAGGCGGCGAGCTCGGCCAGACGTGCGAGCCGCAGGATGCGACGACAGCCTGCGTGAGCCCGCACGCGTGCTCCAACGTCAGCAACACGTGCACGGCGGCATGCAACCTCTTCGCTGACGGAGAGCCGGGCTGTGCCGCCGACACGCGCTGCAGCCTGTTCGGTCGCTGCGAGCCGCCGTCGATCGCCGACCCCGCGGCGCTTGGGGAGACATGCAGCCCCTCCGCCGAGTTCATCGCGCCCTGCGGCGTGGATGCGCTCGGCTTTCAGGGCTACTGCTTCTCGTTCCGGTCGGAGGATCCCCTGCGCTGCGAAGAGGCGTGCCTCGACGAGAGCGATTGCGCGGCCAGCCAGTTTTGCGCGCTGCGCTTCACGTCCGGTCTCGGTGTCTGCCTGCCCGACCCCGTGTGCGGCGACGGGGTCGTCGGTGAAGTGGGGGAGGTCTGCGATGACGGCGACGCCACGAACGCCGGGACGTGCAGCGCCGACTGCCAGACGGTGGACTACGTCGCGACGTGTGCTCTCGCGACCACCCTCACCTCGGGCACGCCCGCCAGTGGCGACACGCGCACGGGCCTCGACGGATTCCAGTCCACCTGCCAGCTCGGCCGCTCGCGGACCGAGCTCTACACGTTCGATCCGGCGACGCCGGGGCGCCTGACGATCACCGTCACCGGGGCGACGACGAGCTCGGTCTCGATCCTCGACGACTGCAGCGCGACGCCCACCGAGCGCCAGTGCGACCTTCGTTCGCAGGGCGATGGCCCGATCGTGCGGCAGCTCACCACGGCCGACGAGATCACGATCGGCGTGGCGGCCACGACGGTGCTCGAGGAGGGCCCACACACCATCCGCGTGGACTTCGTCGCCGAGGACTGCGGTGATTCCATCATCGCGGGCAACGAGGTCTGCGACGACGGCAACGAGATGAGCGGCGATGGCTGCCGTGGCGATTGCCGCGAGATCGAATACGACGCCGCCTGCGCCGCCGCCCTGCCCCTGTCGACCACGACCGCGAACACGGGCACCACCACGACGGCGCCGTTCCTGTTCGAGAACTCGTGCAGCGGCTTCATCACGGGGCGCGACCGCCTCTACACCTTCACCGCCCCCTCCGCGGGCACGCTGGCGCTCTCGCTCGCGCAGGGACCGAACGATCTCGCGCTGGTCGTGTTCGACGGGTGCGGCGACCCGTCGACGATGACGGAGCTCGCCTGCTCGAGCGTGCTGGGCCCCAACGAAGAGGCAGAAGTCACACTGACCGCCGGGCAGACGGTCACGGTGGTCGTGGACGGATTCCTCGCGGACGACGCCGGGCCCTACTCGCTCGCCGCCACGTTCCAGTGATTGGCGTCCCCCGGTGGGGGCGTGGCATGGTCGGGGAAATGAACAAGATGTGGATGATGCGTGCGGCCGCCCTGGCCGCGCTGGTCCTGGGTACGGCGGTTGTGCGCGACGCGGACGCGGATCAGGTGGCCGTCCCGCCGGCCGCCGCCGAGGTGCCGGCCGCGAAGGCGCAGGAGGTCCTGAAGGTGTTCGAGAAGCTCCTCGACACCATCGTCGCCAACCAGAACGACTGCGGGAAGCTCGCCGATGCGATGAACACGTTCGTCGACACGAACGCGAAGCTCCTGAAGGAGATGGCCGCGTTCGAGTCCAAGGGTCAGCGGCTGCCCGCCGACGTCGAAGCGAAGCTCACCGCCCGCATGCAGAAGGACATGCAGGCGCTGCAGAAGTGCGCGTCCGACAAGCAGGTGCAGGGTGCGATGATGCGCCTCGGCAACCCGTATCTGCCGCGGCCCGCGAAGCCGGACCCGAGCATCAGCGCCCCGACCCAGGCTGACCTCGACACCTACCTGAAGAGCGTGAAGGGCAAGGGTGACCTCCTCGCCACGTTCACGACGCCGGAGGGCACCATCAAGTGCAAGCTCCTGCCGGAGAAGGCGCCGGCGACGGTCGCGAACTTCATCGGTCTCGCGCTGGGCAAGAAGCCGTGGATGGACCCGAAGACGAACAAGGTGATGAAGAACAAGCCGTTCTACAACGGCCTCGTCTTTCACCGCGTGATCCCCGACTTCATGATCCAGGGCGGCGACCCTCTGGGCACGGGCGTCGGTGGCCCGGGCTACGACTTCGCCGACGAGACGAACGACATGAAGATGACCGAGGGCATGCTCGCGATGGCGAACTCGGGCCCGAACACCAACGGCAGCCAGTTCTTCATCACCGAGGCCGCCGCGACCCACCTCACCGGGAAGCACACGATCTTCGGTACGTGTCAGCCGCTCGATATCGTGAAGAAGATTGCCCGCGTGAAGACCACGAATGACAAGCCCGACAAGGCGGTCACGATGAAGGTCAAGATTTCCCGCGGTAAGTACTAGGAGATCGTATTCTCCCGGCATGACCAGGCTGGGGACGCCTCTTGTCGCATCGCTGTTGCTCGCAAGCTGTGCGAGCCCCGAGTCGGAACCGATCGCCACGATTCCCGTCGACTCGGATACCGTCCTGACAGCAGCGGCGGCGCAGACCCTCGGGGGCCGAGCCGACCTCCAGCTCGCGAGCGTGCACCGCAGCCTTACCGGAATCCATGTGCGCTACCAGCGCCTGGCGAGCGACGGCACGCGCGTCGTGAATGGCGAGGTCGCCGTCCACCGCACGGACGCGACCCAGCAGGTCCGGATCGCGGATCCCCTGCCCCCAATCCTGACGCTCGTCGGTCATCGCGCCATCGATGCGGCCGCTGCCGAGCAGCGTGCCCGCTCGGTCGTGATGGCGGGGCTCCTCCCGCGCGCCCCGAAGAAGGGGCCGCAGGCGCCGCTCGTCGTGACGCCGGGCGAGATCGAGCACGTGAGCGTCGAGGCCGTCGCGCTGCCCACCGACCAGGTGGGCCTCGTCGAGGCGGGCTACCTCGCCATCGTGCGTACGCATAGCCCCGCGCACGAATGGGAGGTGTGGGTGCGTGGCGACGGCACGGCCACGCTGAAGCGCGATCGCATCTGGCGCGTCGATGGCACGGGCTTCGTCTTCGATCCGAACCCCGTGATGCAGTCGGGCAATCTCGCGCTCACCGATCTCAACGACGCCACGAACGCGACCTTCGACGGACTGCGCTACCAGGTGACGCTGCCGGAGCTCGACGGCTCGGGCAACCTCCGCGGACCGTGGGCCGATGCGCGCCAGACCAGCGGCCGCGCGATGTCGCCGACGAACTCGTTCCTCTTCAACCGCGCCGACGATGCATTCGAGGAGGTGATGTCCTACTACCACATCACGCGCACGCAGCAGAAGCTGCAGGCCCTCGGCTTCGTCAACGCGAACGCGCGGCAGCAGGTGATCATCGCGAACGGGACCACCGCCGACAATTCGTTCTACAGCCCCGGCACCAAGAACATCACGATGGGCTCGGGCGGCGTGGATGATGGAGAGGACGCCGACATCATCGTTCACGAGTACGGCCACTCGGTCCAGGACAACATCGTCCCCGGCTGGGGCACGAGCGACGAGGCCGGAGGCATGGGCGAAGGCTTCGGCGACCTGCTCGCCGCGTCGATCCTGCCGATCGATCCGGCCCACGTGCCGATGATCAGCCGCGCGTGCGTCGGCGCCTGGGACGCGACCTCGTACGACGACCGGACGCCGAAGTGTCTCCGGCGCGTCGATGAAACGAAGCACTACCCCGAGGCGCTCGTGGGTCAAGTCCACGCCGACGGCGAGATCTGGTCGGCCGGCGCGTGGACGATGGCGCAGGAGATCGGCGACATCGACATCGCGCTGCGCCTGACGATCAACGCGTTCTTCGGCCTGTCGACGGGCGCGTCGATGACGGAGTGGGCGCAGGAAGTGATCGACAGCGACACCGCCCTCTACGCGGGTGCGCACCTGCCGGCGATCCGGAAGGCGCTGTGGGATCGCGGCGTGTATCGCGTGCCGGCTGCACCGGGCACGTTCACCGGCACCGTCGTCCAGCAGGCCGTGAACCTCGGCCCGCCGGGGGCGATTCCCAACCTTACTGACCAGCGCCTGACGATCTCGCAGCCCGATGCGACGGCGATCCGCGTGCACTTCTCCACGTTCGATATGGAGTCGAACGCTGCTTGCCTCGATGGGAAGTGCGACTACGTCTACATCTTCGACGGCGGGGGCGTGTTGTACGGAGTGCTCGGCGGCAACCTCGGCGCGAGTGATGGGCCAATCGTGCCCGGTAACACCGTGGTCGTCCGCTGGGTGACCGATGGCTCGGTCGCGTCCCCCGGTTTCCGCATCGACCGCTACGACTTCACCAGCAGCGGCGGGCCTCCCCCCGATGCCGCCTCCCCCGATGCGGCCTCCCCCGATGCGGCCTCCCCTGACGCCGCCTCCCCTGATGCCGCGTCCCCCGATGCCGCCTCCCCCGACGCCGCCTCCCCCGACGCCGCTTCGCCCGACGCCGCTTCGCCCGACGCCGCCTCCCCCGACGCTGCGCCACCCATTCCCGACGCCTCCCCCGATGCCGCGTCCCCCGACGCTGCGGCCCCCGACGCTGCGGCCCCCGACGCTGCGGCCCCCGACGCCGCTTCCCCTGACGCCCCTTCCCCTGACGCCCC
>JALHPV010000210.1 GCA_022842285.1 Kofleriaceae bacterium | reverse complement strand
CCGTGCTGCCCATGGGCCAGCAGCCGGCGCCGCGCGGCACTGACTAGCTCAGGGGCACACGACGCCCGACTGCGGTCGGCACAGCGGCGAGCACGTGTGCCAGCAGTCGCCATCGTCGCAGTCGACGAGCTGGTCGTCGTCCGAGTCGCTGCCGACGCACGCGTCGACCGGCAGGAACGAGAGGTACGTCAGCCGCGACATCCGGACGTGGGGCCCCGCGAACGCGTTGTCCGCCAGGCATCGGATGGCGACGACCCCCACACCGTCCGGTGCCGAGGCGAGGACAGTGGTCTGCCGCGGCGGTTCGTCGACGAACACGGGCTCCCACGCCGCGCCGGTCCATTCCCACGCATCATCAAACGCTCCATTCGCGATGGTGCCGCCGAACAACTGGAGGCGCCCGCGCTCGTAGTCCCACGCCACCCCGGCAGCGGCCCGCGGCAGTGGCGCGACGTCCGGCGACACGTCGGTCCATTGTCCGTCGTACGTCCACGTATCACCGAGGGCGCTGGTCGAGTTCACCCCACCGAACATGACGATCTTGCGGGCCACGCGGTCGTACGCGAGGGCAGCGCTGGTGCGGTCCGGCGGCGCGGGCGCGGTGCTCTGGGTCCAGGTGGTGCCGACGAGCTCCCAGACCTCCATCGCCGGGAGGATCGGATTCGTGACGACGAGCACCGTGACATCGCGGGCCACGTCATAGGCCAGCGACGCGCCATTGCCGAACGTCGGTCCGGCGCCGACGACGGGCTCGAGAACCCAGCCCGCCTCGCTGCGCGTGCCGCGATAGGTCACTGTCTCGCTCACGACCGGCTCCGCCGCGAGATACCTGCCGCCAAACAGCACGAGCTCGTCGTCGGCCTCGTCGTAGGCGACGAGGAAGGCGTGGGCCGGATCGAGCGGCGCCGGGAGGATCGGGAGGCTCCGCAGCGAGTTCCCGCGGTGCTCGAGGATCCGATCCCGCGTCTTCGCGACCGAGATGAGCCGGCGATGCAGCGGGTCGAACGTATACCGCCCTGGGTCGCTCGGCAGCGATGCATCGACCGGCGGATGGTCGAGGAACCAGCGTCCGCGCCAGATGTAGTGCTGGTCGGCTCCGTCGCCGCTGGCGAGCGTCCCGCCCGCGAGCAGCACGCCATCCCGGATGGTCGCGAGGGCGTGGCCCGCGCGCGCCGGCGGCACCTCACCCACCGGCGTCGCCGTGTCCGGCACCCAGCCGCCGGTCGCCCCCAGCGTCCAGGTGTCGTTCAGGCGTGCGTCCTTGTCCGCGCCGCCGAACAGCACGAGCTGCCCCCGCACCGCGTCGTACGCGAGGGCCGCTCCGAAGCGAGCCGGCGGCGCGGGCCCGTCGAGCGCGCGCCAGGTGTCGCCGTCGAGCTCGAAGGAGCCCTCCAGGAGGTCCCCGTTTGCCTTGTACCCGCCGACGAGAATGATCTTGCCGCGTCCGGGATGGAAGGCCATCGCCACCTCGTCGACCCGCGCGGGCAGTGCCCCGAGCGGGACCCACGTATCTTCGACGAGAGCGTGCGCCTCGTCCAGGTACGTGGCCACGCCCATCGAGCTCAGCCGGCCGCCGGCGACCACGAGGCGGCTGCCGACCGGATCGTAGGCGAGCCCGAAGTTTTGCCGCCGGCCGAGCGCGTTGGTGACCCCCATGCGTTCGCTCCAGTTCTCCCCGGACCACTCGAACAGGCCCAGCCTGGTCAAGAGCAGTCCCGGGCCGAGGGGGCTTGGCGCGCCGGCCATCACCACCTTGCCCCTCTCGGAGTCATAGGCGAGTTGATGACCGATCACGGAGCCCACAAAGATCGTGGGCTCCGCCTCGAGCCAGCCGCCGTCGGGGGTGCGCTCCCAGACGGCTCCCGTGGCGAGGTTGTCCTGGGGCGGGAGCATCACCACCCGGCCGCGCACGGGGTCATACGTCATCGCGTGCTGGGCGATCGCGCGGGGATAGGCGTACGCGGGCACCGGTCGCCAGCGCGGGACTTCGAAGCCACACGCCGCATTGCAGCCGTCGTGAGAGACCTGGTTACCGTCGTCGCACGTCTCGCCCGGATCGAACATGCCGTTGCCGCACGACAGATCGGACTGGCAATTCGCCGAGCACTGCTCGCCGTCGCACACCTCGCCAACTTGCACGATGCCATCGCCGCAGAAGCCCGGGGCGGGCGCATCGATGGTCACGCACAGGCCGTAGTCGCAGCGACCCGCACCGGCATTGCACGCGTCCCCCGTCGCGAGATCCTTGCAGGGAGCGAGCTCATCCTTCGAGGCACAGTAGTAGTTGCCGTCGGCTTGCTGGGTGCAGAACCGGCCTTGCGCGCAGACCGAGTCGTCGGGGCAGCGCTCGGATGCGGCGCCGATACACCCGACCGTCATCACCACGACGCCGACGAGGAACCACCTGTTCACCGTCCCTAGTATCGCCCATCTGGCCCCAGCAGGGTGCTACGCTGAGCGCGTGGAACGGGGGAAGCCACGTGTATCGGTTCAGTTCGGGTTGACGGCTCCCGTGGCGGTCGCCCGGGGCGCGGTCGAGGTCGTGACGGAGCCCACTAACGTCGACTGGAACGTTGGGGCCTGGGACCAGACGTCGGTCGTCGGCGCCGGCGTCGAGCTCGCGCCTGGCCTCCGCGTGAAGCAGTACGAGCTGATGCGCGAGCTCGGGCGCGGGGGGATGGGCGTCGTCTTCGCCGCTCGCGACGTGAAGCTCGGGCGCCGGGTCGCGATCAAGTTCCTGCGGGATGCGACGCGCGAGGTCGCCGACCGCTTCAAGGTCGAGGCCCGGGCGACGGCCCAGTGCAGTCACGAGAACATCGTCATCATCCACGAGGTCGACGAGTACGACGGCGTGCCGTACATGGTGCTCGAGTATCTCGAGGGCCAGACGTTGCGCGAGGTCATGGGGGCGTTCGGCGCAGGGCAGCGCCTGCCTTCCTCCCGCGTGGTGGAGTTGATCCTGCCCGTCGCGCGCGCGTTGGCCCGTGCCCACGAGCTCGGCATCGTTCACCGCGATCTCAAGCCCGAGAACATCCTCGTCACCGATGGCGGGCAGATCAAGGTGCTCGACTTCGGCATCGCGAAGCGGCATGGCGACGGCGACCATTCGACGCGCCGGAGCACGGCCGACCTCGGTCAGGACCTGTCGTTGACCGCCGATGGCAACCTCGTCGGCACGCTGCCCTACATGGCGCCCGAGCAGATGAGCGGCGGGCAACTCGACGGTCGTACCGACCTCTGGGCCCTGGGCGTCATGATGTTCGAGATGCTCGCCGGGCGACACCCCGTGGAGCCGCTCACCGCCGAGGCGCTCTACACGAACCTCATCGAGGACACGCCGCTGCCGCCGATCGCGACGTTCGCCGGTGACATCCCCGGCCCCCTTGCGCAGCTCGTCGATGCGTGCCTCGCCAAGCCCGTCGCCTACCGGGTGGCGCAGGCGGGCGTCATCGTCCAGACCCTCGAGAATCTGCTGCCGCGTCACACCGGCCGCCTCCTCGGTGACGGCGAGAGTCCCTACCCGGGCCTCACCGCGTTTCAGGAGAGCGACGCGAATCGCTTCTTCGGCCGCGAGCGCGACGTCGCCCGCGTGGTGACGCGTCTGCGCGAGACGCCGCTCGTCGGCATCGTCGGTCCGTCGGGTGTTGGCAAGTCATCCTTCGTGCGTGCCGGCGTCGGGCCCGCGCTCAAGGCGTCGGGCGAGCTGTGGGAGGTCATCACGCTGCGACCCGGCCGCCACCCGCTCGCCGCGCTTGCCAGCATCATCCACCGCCTCACGCGCACCGGGCCGATCGCGGTACCAGAGCTTGGCCAGCACGACGAGCTCGTCGAGCGACTGCGCCACGAACCCGGCTACCTCGGCACGCTGCTCCGCAATCGCGCGCGCACGTCGAACGCGCACATCCTCGTCTTCATCGATCAGTTCGAGGAGCTCTACACGCTGGTGCCCGACATCGCCGAGCGCCGCGCGGTCACGGCCGCCCTGGCCGGGATCGCCGACGACCCGTCGGGGCCGTTGCGCGTCGTGGTCTCGATGCGCTCGGACTTCCTCGATCGCATCGCCGAGGACCGCCAGTTCCTCGACGATCTGACCCGAGGTCTCGTCTTCCTGGCCCCGCCCGATCGCGACGGCCTGCGCGAAGCGCTCGTCCAGCCGATCGAGATGGTCGGCTACCAGTTCGAGAGCGCGGCGATGGTCGGCGACATGCTGGACGCGCTCGCGAGCACGCCAGGAGCACTGCCCCTCCTCCAGTTCGCCGCCGCCAAGCTCTGGGACGCGCGCGACCGCCAGCGGCGCCTGCTCACCACGGCCAGCTACAGCGCGATCGGTGGCATCAGCGGCGCACTCGCCACCCACGCCGACGAGGTCGTGGCGCGCATGAGCCCCATCGCCGCTCGCCTCGCGCAGCAGATCTTTCGGACGTTGGTCACGCCGGATCGCACGCGCGCCATCGTGGAGCTCTCGGATCTCCACGCGCTCGCCACCGATCGCGATGAGATCGGACGCGTCATCGACCAGCTCGTCAGCGCGCGCCTCCTCGTGGTGCAGACGCGCGGCGATGCCGGGGGCGGCTCGGTCGAGATCGTCCACGAGTCGCTGATCGATCGCTGGCCCACGCTCCGGCGCTGGCTCGACGAGGATCAGGAAGACTCCGCCTACCTCGCGCAGCTCTCCGCCACGGCCAAGCAATGGGATCAGCGCGGGCGTCCGGCAGGCCTGCTCTGGCGAGGCTCCGCCCTCGAGGAGGCTCGCCGCTGGCGAGCGCACAAGCCCCGCCAGCTCGCGCCCCGCGATGACGCGTTCCTGCAGGCGGCCTTCGCGCTCGCGCGCCGAGGTAAGCGGATGCTGGCGTTCAGCCTCGGCGTGGCGTTCACCACCATCACGACGATCGCCGTCATCGCGAGTGTCTTCTATTTCAGGGCCGACGCAGATAGCCGGCGGGCCGCAGAGAAGAGCCGGGATGCTGAGGAGCAGCGCCAGCGAGCGGAGAAAGCCTCCGCCGACGCCATCGATGCCCTCGACAAGTATCGCGCCGCCGCGAACGCCGAACGACAGGCCAAAGCTGGCCAGGTGACCGCGCTCCAGGAGAAGCAGGCGGCCGAGAACAAAGCCAACCAGACCGCTGGGCAGCTGACCGCCACCGAGCAGGCTCTGATGGAGAAGGCCGCTGCGCTCGAGAAGACGGTTGCGCAGGTCAAGGAAGAGAAAGCGAAGGCCGAACGCGAGCGCGCCACGGCCCTCGCGGCGACCACCAAGGCCGAGCAGCTCAACGCGCAGCTGAAGGAAGCGCTCGCCGACTCCGAGAAGCGCCGCAAGGCGCTCGAGGACGAGAAGAAGAAGCTGACGACGAAGCTGAAGTAGCTCGTCCTAGAAGCGACCCGACAGCGTGAACGCCGCGCCGCCCGGCAGCACCTTCACTCCGGGCTGCGCGCGCTCGATCTCCGTCGGCACCACGCTGCGGCCGCGGTTCAGGTACAGCATGACGGCGCCCGTCACGATCGCCGCGCCCCCGACGCTCATGATCGAGACCCCGATCTTCGCTCGCAGCTCGGCGGACTGGCGGCGCTGCTCGAGCTCGTCGAACTGTTCGAAGGTCTCGCTCGAGCACGCGTTGACGCTGCAGTTGGTCGCGATGTCCTCGTCATAGTCGTTCATCGCGCTGATCGCGCCGAGCTCGAGCGCGAGGCCCACGCCCGCGACGGCGAAGCCGCCTCCGAAGACGACCCACGGCACCCATGTCGGCCAGCGGTGCACGATGCGCGCGGACTTCTCCACGGACTGGAGCTCCAGCGTGACGGTCTCGCTGTCGCCGCCGACGACGATGGTCTCGACGGTCTGCGGGACGTAGCCCGCCTTCCGACCGAGGACCTGGTGCGCGCCGGGCTTCACCCGCCGGGTCACCGTGGTGGGACACGTGCCGAGCGCCTGACCGTCGAGGGTGAGCTGGACGCCCTCCTGCTTGCACGAGATGTGGATGTCGCCCGTCTGATTGGCGAGGAGCTTCTCGTAGTTCACGGCCTCCTGGTACAGCCCCTCCTCGAACGGGGCGTCGCCGTACGCGAGCGCCTGCTTCAAGTTGTCGGCCGCCTCGACCGGGCGGTCGAGCTGGATCAGGCACCGCACCATGTTGAAGCGGATCGCGGGGTGGTTCCAGGCCGCGACCGCCTGCTCGTACTGCGCGAGCGCCTCGCTGTACTTCTTCTCGAGGAAGAGGCTGTTGCCGGCTTCGAGCGCGACCTGTGCGCGCGCCTTCGCGGTGTCGGTCACGCCGACGGCCCACGGCTGGTCATCGGCCCGCGCCGGTGCGGTCGTGGCGCAGACGACCGCGATCACGAACGAGATCCGGGTCATTCCTCGCTCTCCTCGTCGGAGGGCCGCGGTTTCTTCTTCTTTTTCTTCTTCTTCTTTTTCTTTTTCTTGGGCGGCTCGTCCTCGGAGGCCGGGGTGACCTGGTCGTCCGGCGGCGGCGGTGGCGGTGCCTCCTTCGGCGGAACGATCTTCATGAACTTCGTGCCATCCCCCGGCTCGCCGATCGCGCACGTCTCGGTGAGCGCTCGCATCGTCCACTCGTCGTCGACGAGCTCGAAGATCGCGAACGCCCGCACCGGCAGCGGGTCACCTTCGTCGGGGGCCCGCGTCACCGGCGCCGTCACCCACGCCAGCTGGCCGTCCGCGGTCACGGCGGCCGTGATCTCGCCGGACACCGCGAGCCGGATCTTCTTGTCCTCGACGCGCTCCTTCCAGAGCTTCTTGATCGCCTTCTTGCCGCGCGTGACCTCGCCCGTCGCGGGACCGATCACGACGGCATCGGGCGACTTCGCGAGGTCATCGCCCCACCGCGCCTGGTCGAGCAGGCCGGCCTCGAACTTCTTCACGGCGTCCTTCGCGTCGGAGGCGATGTCCTGGTCGGCCTTCGCGCCCGTGGGGACGACCGCGGCCTTGCCGAGCTCGTCCGCGAGATCCGACGCCGATGGCGTGACGGACAGCGCGACCGTCTGCACGAGCCAGAGGTCATCCTCGTTCGAGAGCACGAAGGTCGCGACCGTCTGGGTGCCATTGATCTTGACGACGTCCGTCGCCCACGCGGAGCGACCGCCCTTCGCGACCACGAGCGCGAGCTTCCCCGAGTCGAGCTTGACGAGCTTCTTCTCTTTCTTGTCGATGACCTCATCGAGCGCGACGAGCACGTCGGCGCGCGTGGCCATCGCATCCTCGCGGCGGGGACCGAACACGTACAGCGGATCGGCGAGCAGCGAGAACAGGCTGTCCTTGCTGCCGGACTCGAGCGTCGAGTACAGCTCCTCGAGGTGGCCGGTCGCGTCCTTCGCCGCGGTCTCCTCGTCCAGGTCAGGCTGCTGCGGGCGCTTGGGCTTCGTGGACTCGTCGGCGGTCGCGCACCCTGCGATGAACGCTAGCGCTGCGCAGAGCGCCGCGGCAGGACGGGCTGGAGATTGCGGACGAGGGTTGGGGTCCGAGGCGCCTCGGGGCGCAGCGGGACGTGGCGGCCCGGACGGCTCTTGCCCACCGGAATCGAGACGGCAGGCGACGAGGCCGCGAGGGGCGGCGGAACCGTCCCGAGCGCCCCCGAATGGGGGCGCGAAGCCGAGCCCAAGGGCGAGGCGGTTGGACCGAGCGCCGGCACGGGCCGCACCGTAGGAATCGTGTCCCGGAACCGCGCCTGGGCGGCCTTCTGATCGGCCTCCTCGGCTACGGCCCGAGCGCGGGCCAGAGCGATGTGCCATTCCCAGTCATCTTCGTCCATTTCCTCGGCCGCAGCCACCACGGGAGCCGGGACCGGGACTGGGACCGCGATCACGGGCGGGGCCTTGGGAACCGGGGGCCGAGGCACCGGAGGCAGCGCGATGGCGACTGCAGGCGCCACGGCTCTTTGCGGCGCCGGCGCGAGGGGGACCTGGTCGAGCTCCATCGCGGCGAGATCGTGGTCGTGCCAGCCGACGATGCGTCCGCCGAAGCCGTCGTCGAGGACCGCGGACCGCGCGGGACGTAAGGACATGATGCGTCCCTCGGCGGTCAGCACCAGGCCGAACCGCGACAGCTTCACCAGCCCCAACCGCTTCAGCAGCCGATCGACGAGGGTCATCACGGCGAATGAACTGCACGCGGAAGGCCAGCCCGTACGTCGCTGGCGTGAGCTCTATTCGCGCGCAAATAGTTGGAATCGAGAGGCCTCGCTCCGCGCT
The DNA here is from genome assembly GCA_022842285.1 of Kofleriaceae bacterium. GTDB lineage: Bacteria > Myxococcota_A > Polyangia > Haliangiales > Haliangiaceae > JABFXX01. The sequence continues at coordinate 4,604 of JALHPV010000210.1, read as the reverse complement.
GAACGGGGCACATGGCCATCACGAAGACCAGTCTCGGACTCGTCACCACAACCCTTCTCACCACGGCTGCCTGCACGGGCGGCTTCTCGCTCGGGGGTAACAGCAGCGCGGGCGCGACCACCACCGGTGGCGGCGGCCAGGTCGCCACGGGCGGTGGCGGCGGCGGTGGCGGCGAAGATCCCGGCTCCTCGTACGGGGGCCCCGCGGGCAGCATGGGCGGCTCCGGCGGTGGAGCACCCAACCAGGGCCCGACCGAGCCCCGCTGGGATGACTACGCGTTTGCGGTGCGCGAGCGCGGCGGCACGTACTGGGGAACCTGGGCCGTCACGAAGCTGACCACCTTCAAGGTTGGGGCGACCTGCTACGGCAAGATGGCGCAGGCGGACTCCGATGCGGTCAGCCAGGCCACCTATCACGCTCGCAGCATCCACGCCGTGGCGAAGCAGTGGACGGGCGATGACTGGGAGAGCATCGAGAACCAGCGCGGCGATCGCAAGCGTGACCGCTCGCTCGTCGAGCCCATGATCGATACGTTTGGAGCGCGCTTCCACATGACGGTCGCGATCGAAGGCGACGATTGCGACGTGGACCGCAGCGCGATGTGGATCCGGTACTGGTACGCGATCACCGAGGCGTTCGAGGACTACCCGTCGCAGGCCGGCAAGATGTTCATCACCATGAACGTCTCCGCGGCTGCGCGCGAGATCACGTCCACGGTCAGCGAGGACGGCTCGACGTTCGAGTTCACCGTGCCGCGCGACTTCGAGGCCAAGCAGTGGGACGACAAGATCGAGAAGCCGTTCCGCAAGAACGCGGCGCAGATCTGATCAGCGTCCGCGATACGCGGGCTTGCGCTTCTCGGCGAACGCGGCGAGCCCTTCGTTCCGATCGTCGGAGAAGAGCGTGACGTCGTAGTTCTCGCGCTCGATCTGGTTCGCCTCGGCGATCGACTTGCCGTAGCCGGTCTCGATCGACGCCTTCGCGTGGATCACCGAGAGCGGAGCGCAGGCGGCCAGATCGGCGAGCAAGGTCGCTCCGGCGGCTGCGAGCTGATCGCGCGCCACGAGCTGATTGACGAGGCCGATCTCGAGGGCCCGTTGCGCGGAGATGCGGCGTCCGAGGAGGATGAGCTCCTTGGCGCGCGCCTCTCCGATCAGCCGTGGCAGACGGACCGTGCCCCCCGCGCCAGGCATGATGCCGAGGCGCACCTCGGTCAGGCCGAGCTCCGCGCCCTCGACGAGGATGCGGAAGTCGCACGCGAGTGCGAGCTCGAGGCCACCGCCGTAGGCAGAGCCATTCATGAGGGCGACCGTCGGGCATCGCTGCTCGCCGATCGCATTGATCGCGCCCGCGATGGCGTTGATGTATGGGTGCGAGTCGGCCGCCGCGATCCCGCGGCGCTCCTTGAGGTCCGCGCCGGCGCAGAACGTGTCACCGGTGCCGGTGATCACCACCGCACGCACGGAGGCGTCGGCGATGAACGACCTCGCGAGCTCGAGGAGCCGCGTGTTCACCGCGCGCGAGAGCGCGTTCTTCGCGCCCGGACGGTCGAGGATCACCCAGGCAATATCATCGCGCCGCTCGAGGCGGACGCCAACGTCGTCGGACATGCCGGGGTTTTACGACGAACCGAGCTCGGCGCGGCGGCGGGCGCGCGCTTGCTTGCCGAGATGAGCCTTCAAGTACTTCGACGGCAGCTCGTGGCCCACGAACGTCGACGCGGTGCGGGACGCCTCGGCGAGCTTGTCGAGGTCGATGCCGGTCTGGACGTTCATGCTGTGCAGCATCGCGACGACGTCCTCGGTGGCGAGGTTCCCCGCGGCGCCCGGGGCGTAGGGGCAGCCCCCGAGGCCGCCCGCCGACGCATCGATCGTCGTGATGCCCATCTGCAGCGAGACGAGGCAGTTCGCGAGCGCGGTGCCCTGCGTGTCGTGGAAGTGAACGGCGATGTCCTCGGCCGGCGTCCGCGCGAGCACGCGCGTCAGCACATCCTCGACCTGGGCCGGGTTCGCGACGCCGATGGTGTCGCCGAGGGACACCTGGTACACGCCCATCTCGCGCAGCTGCTGCGTGAGGCGCACGGTGGCCTCCGGATCGACGTCGCCTTCGTACGGGCAGCCGAACACGGTCGAGACGTAGGCCCGGACGGGTACCTTCGCAGCGAGCGCGTGGGGAACGATCTCGTCGAAGGTCGACAGCGCCTCCGCGATCGTCTTGTTGATGTTCTTCTTGCTGTGCGTCTCCGACGCCGACAGGAAGATCGCGATCTCCTTCATGCCGGACGCGAGCGCCGTGTCGAGGCCGCGCTTGTTCGGCACGAGCGCGCTCATGCGAACCCCCGCCGGGCGCTGCACCCCCCGGGCGACCTCGGCCGCGTCGGCGAGCTGGGGGATCCATTTCGGGGAGACGAAGCTCGTGATCTCGATGTCCTTGATGCCGGCGGCGACGAGGGCGTCGATGAAGCGGATCTTGTCCGCGGTCGGGACCTGGCGGGACTCGTTCTGGAGTCCGTCGCGCGGCCCGACCTCGTAGATCGTCGCTCTCGCCGGCAGCTTCACGGTGGACCACCATACTGCGCGAACAGCTCTCCGACGAGCGCCGGGGTGAGGGCCTCGAGCGTGTCGACGACACGGTGCGCGCCGGACTGGTCCCAGCCTCCGAAATTCCCGGCCCGAACGGCCAGGACGATGGCGCCCGCGGCCCGGCCGGCGGCGATGCCGGCGACGGAGTCTTCGACGACGAGACACTCGGCCGGGCGAACGCCGATCTGCTCCATGGCCGAGAGGTACCCCACGGGATCGGGCTTGCTCCGCGGGACGTCCTCGGCGGCCACGATGGTCTCGAAGGCGGCGTCGGGCCCCACCAGCGGCAGGACCTGGAGGACCTCGACGCGGGCGCTGCCCGTGACGAGCGCGCGGGCGGAGAAGTACTCGCGAGAGAGCTTCAGGGCCCCCCGCGCCCCGGGCAGGACGGTGATGCCCTGCTCGGCGAACACCTCGTCGCGGAGCGCGGCCGTCCGGCCCACCAGCTCCTCGCGCGCCCACGTGAGCGCCGGGTACCGCGTGCGCAAGCTCTCGTAGATCGCGGCCCACGAGCGCCCGATGATGAAGTCGCGGTCATACTGCTCGATCGCGATGTCGTGACCGCGCAGGAGAGCCCGGGCCATCGCCTCGGCGGTCTCGCGCTCCGAGTCGATCAGCGTGCCGTCGAGATCGAACAAGATCGCGCGAATCACCGTCCGCGGTTGTACCCCGTAACCAAACCGACCGGGGCGCGCACGATGTCTGTGTCATGTTCAAGCGAGCTGCCATGTCCCGCCTTGCGTCCCTCCTGTTCGCCTCCTCCGTGGCCCTGACCGGCTGCGCCAACCGCGCCAAGCAATCGATCTCTCTCTACGAGAAGGGTGACTACGCCGGCGCGGCCAAGGCGGCCGACGAGGGCCTGGCCCAGCATCCGGGCGACGACGCCCTGCGAGGCATGCGGATTCGCGCCGCGCTCGCCCTGGGCGATGCGAAGGCGGTCGCCGAGCAGTACGCGGCGTTCCTCGCGCAGGAAGATCAGCCGGCCTCGGGCGTCGCCGACGCCGAGCTCGTCCACGATCTCGCGTCCGCCACGCTGGGTCAGGCGATCCAGTCACCCTCGGCGCAGATGAAGCTGGTCGCCATTCGCGCGATCGCGAGCGTCGAGATCGAGGCGCTGGCCGACCTCGTGGGCGAGCGGCTTGGCGACGAGGACGACCGCGTCGCCGCGACGGCGGCCGTGGCGACCCTGCGTGGCTTCGGCCAGGCCGCGGGCGTCGCCACCGACATGTTGACCTCGGAGGATCCCGAGGCGCGCCGCATCGCCGTCGATGGCATCGCGAAGAAGGTGGGCAGCGCCGCGCTCGAGGACGTGCGCACGGCCGCCCTCGACAGCGACGCCACCGTCCGCATGGTCGCCATCCGCTGGCTCGGCACCTGGAACGATGCGGCCTCGGCGGACGTGATGCTCCGCAACCTGACGCATCCCGACGCGGGCGTGCGTGCGGCCGCGGTGACGGCCCTCGCGCAGGTCGGTCAGGCGCAGCAGGCGAGCGCCGCGGATCTCGGCAAGCTCGCCACGAAGGCGCTGGGCGATCCGGCCCTCGCGGTGCGCCTCGCTGGCGTCGGGGTGCTGGTCGACGCGAAGGCGATACCCGCGCTGACCGCCCTCGTGGACGACGCTCACCCGCTGGTCGCGATCGAAGCGGCCATCGGCGCACAGGTCTCGGCCGAGGCCGCGCTCGAGCGCGCCGCGGCGCACGCCGAGTGGACGGTGCGCGCCGGGGCCCTGAACCTCGTCGCGCGGGCCGTGGACAGGCCGGCCGCCATCGCCTACGCGACCAAGCTCGCGAGTGACAGCGAGCTGCGCGTGCGCCTGACGGCCGGTCGCACGCTCGCCGCCGCGGGAGAGCGCGACGCCGCCATCGCGATCTTCGCCGCCGCGATCGCCACCCCAAGCGACGATGCCACCGACCTCGGAGCCGCCGGTGACCTCGCTCGCCTCCGCGACGCGCGCGGCACCACCGTCCTCGAAGCGGCCCTGCGCGACACGGCCTCGGCCCCCGAGCGCCGCATCGCCGCCGC
>JALHPV010000209.1 GCA_022842285.1 Kofleriaceae bacterium | reverse complement strand
GCTGTTAGAGAACAAGTTCAGCGAGGCGGGCGTGATCCGGGGCCCAGTCCGGACCACGCCCTCGACCGAGTCACCACACTCGGTCGTTCTCGCCAAAGACGTTGGGGTCGCATCGCGAGGCGGGGCCGCGTCGACGATGAGGGGCGGGGGCAGGGAGAGAAAAAGTCAGCGAGGTGGGCGTGGGCCGGGGCCCCAGTCGGCCCCACGCCCCCGACCGAGTCACCACGTCTCGGTCGTTCTCGCCAAAAATCGTTGGGGTCATGCCGAGGCTGGGCAGCGTCGGCGATGAGGTCGCTTGGTCAGGACTGATCGAGAACCGATCAGCCCCACGACCACGTCGACGCCACCGTGCCGTTGCCGGCAATTACGGTGTTGTTGCTCTGCTGCTTGTTCCGGTTGGCCATCATCAGGCCGAGGCACATCATCGTGGTGGCGTTCATGCCACCGTCGCTCTTCTTGTTCCCGAGGTCCGAGAGCGAGGCCTTGATCGACGTCAGCGACTGCTCGATGGCAGCTGACTGCTTCGTCGACGACGGCGCGCCGCCGGTCACGGTGTTGAGGTCGGAGAGGGAGATGACGGAGAGGTTGTTGTTCTTCATGGGCGTGACTGACCCTATTGCAGTCGGTGTGCCGGCCCGGGACCTATGCGAATCCAGACACTTAGGGTGTGGTTCGAGATCCCGTTCGCAACCTGGCCATGACGACTCGCGAAGCCTCGGATTTACAGGGCGCGGGAGACACTTCCTGAGTCCGCGAGATCACTTGGCGTTTTCCGAAGCCCGGGCAGCGACGCGGTGTATCCGGCCGCCATCGATCTCGAAAGTCTGAGGGGGAGGGCCGCGTGGACTCGCGGCGCAGGCCCTCGCAGGTCGGCACGCCGGCTGCTCTAGGACTCTCTCACCATGCGCCTTCTTCTTCTCGCCTCCATCTTCACCATTGGCTCCACCGCTGCCTGCCTCGACTCGACCGGTGATCAAGAACAAGAGATCACCGACGGCGACACCGAGGACGAGATCGATCCCAGTGACGGCGACATCGCCTGTCCCGCGATCGCGGTCGAATGTGATGACGGCCTCGTCCCGCGGGACCTCGACGGTGACGGCTGTGCCCTCGAGTGTGGCGAGCCGGTCGCGTGCCCCGCGATCGCGGTGGAGTGTCCCGATGGCCAGGCCCCGATCGACGCCGACGGCGACGGCTGCGCGCTCGAGTGCTCCACGCCGATCGCCTGCCCCGAGATCGCGGTCGTCTGCGAGGAGCCGCTGGTCCCGATGGACCTCGACGGTGACGGCTGCGCGCTCGAGTGCGGCGTCGCCTGCGGCGGCCCCGGCGAGCACTAGGAGCGCCGAAAACTAAGCAGCCGACCTTTCGGTCGGCTGCGTCGTGCGCGAGGGGGGACTCGAACCCCCACAGTGTTACCCGCTAGCACCTCAAGCTAGTGCGTCTACCAATTCCGCCACCCGCGCTAAGTTGTCAGAAGGCGCTTTATTTAGTGGGTTTCGATGGTCACGTCAAGCTGGTTGAAGCCACGTCGCCATGCGCCGCATAGTACGAGGCCATGTACTCGCCGAGTGAGCCCAGCCCGGCGCCGCCGCTGTCGCGCGCGAGCCTGGTAGTCGGGCTCTACGGGGCGATGGCCCTGGTGGGGCTGCTCATCGGCGCGAGCCGGGGCGATCCGGACCTCTATCAGCTGGGCGACCCGGGAGCGTGCCTGCTCCTGGGGGGACCGGTGCTGGGCCTGGCGATCGGGCTCCTGGTCGTGTGGCTGACGCGGCTCGCGACGCGGCACTTCCGGTGGGCCCGCCAGCTCCATGCGAGCTTTCGGGACCTGCTCGGGCCGCTGGCCACCCGCGACATCGTGATCCTCGCCCTCGCGTCATCGGTGGGCGAGGAGCTGCTGTTCCGCGGGGCGCTCTTGCCGTGGCTCGGGGTCTGGGTGCAGGCGGTGGTGTTCGCCCTTCTCCACATCGGTCCGGGCAAGCGGTTCCTGCCGTGGACGGCGTCGGCGTTTGCGCTCGGGGCGGGCTTTGGTTGGCTCGCCCTCGCGACCGAGAGCCTCGGGGCGCCCATCGCCGCGCACTTCGCGATCAACTTCTTGAATCTGCGCTTCATCGTGAAGCACCGCGTCTCGGTCGCGTGAGCGCGCGCGTTCAGATCCCGACGCAGGCGGACGGCACACTGCGCCTCGCGGCGGTCTCGGATACGCACTCGCTGCCGCATCCCCGGACGCTCGAGCGGCTGCGAGCTCTTGCCCCCGCTGCGATCTTGCATGGTGGTGACATCGGCGACCTCGCGGTGCTCGACGAGCTCGCGACGATCGCACCGGTGCATGCGGTGCGCGGCAACATCGATCTGCGCGCGGACCACGTGCCGGACATCCTGCACATCGACGTGACGGGGCCCGGCGTCGGCCTGCGCGTGTTGCTCACGCACATCGCCGTGTACGGACCGAAGCTCCGTGCCGACGTCGCGCGGGCCGCGCGGCTCGCGCAGGCCACGCTCGTCGTCTGCGGCCACTCGCACGTGCCCTTCATCGGCATCGACAAGGGCATCACGGTGTTCAATCCGGGCTCGGTCGGACCCAAGCGGTTCCAGCTCCCGATCGTGTTCGGGGTCATCGAGATCGCGCCGGGAGGCGTGAAGCTCGCGCACCGCAGCGTCGAGACCGGCGAGCGGTGGTTGCCGCCGGGCTAACTAACTCGCGAGGAACTGCTTCGCGAGGTCGGGGCGAGCCATGAGCGCGTCCGTGGCCGCCTCGAGGTTCTCGTCCCAGAGCGTGCGGATCTGGCGCTCGACCGAGATGTACGTGTTGTAGAGGCGCTGCACCTCGACGATTCGCTGGTCGGGTTCGGGCTCGCGCCCGCGGTACTGCCGCGAGAAGCCCGGCTCCTGGATGGCCACGATCTCGTGATGCGTGAGGCCGGACGTGAGCATCCAGTCAGCGAGTGGACCGTGGGTCACGCCCGCGAGGGCGATGGTGTTGTCGCCGTTGATCACGGCGATGGCGGCATCGCGCCCCATGTCCTGGCTGATGAGCGTGGCGGCGGCGCAGAGGTTGCCGTGCTCGTCCATCCAGACGTGCTGCATGCCGACGTCGGTGGTGTTGACCGGGTAGACGCGCGCTTCGCGATACGCGAGGAAGCGCTCTACGACGAGGTCACGCCGCGCGGCGAGCTTGGCCCGCACCTCGTCGCGGTCGAGCGTCTGCGACGGAGCGACGACGACGGGATGAGATGGCTCGGTGACCTTGGTCGGGGCGGCGGACTGGCACGCGAGCAGGGAGGAGGCGAGGAGGAGGGAACCGATGAGTTGCTTGAACATGATCGTGAGTCCTTAGCGGCGGGGCGGAGGAGGTTGCGCGAAGGCCATCGGCTGCGATGGCACGGGGGCGGAGGCGGTGAGGTTTCCAGCGAGCAGCTCACGGGCGAGGTCGGGGCGGTCCATGAGCGCATCGGTCGCAGCGTCGAGCGAGAGCTCCCAGAGGCCGCGGAGCTGGCGCTCGACGTCGACGTAGATGCCGTAGAGCCGCTCGATCTCCGTCACGCGCGGATCGAACACCGGCTCGACGGGGAGGACCACGCCGACTCCAGCGTTGAAGCCGGGGACCTGGATCGACACGACCTCGTGCTGCGTGAGCCCCGAGAGCAGGATCCAGTCGGCGAGCGCGCCCTCGCGGATGTCGGCGAGCGCGACGTTGTTGTTGCCGTTGGCGGCGAGGACGGCGCTGTCACGACCCCAGTCCTTGCTGACGAGCGTCGCGGCGGCGCAGAGGTTGCCGCTCGCGTCGATCCAGACGTGCTCGAAGCCCGTGCGATCGTTCACCGGATAGACGCGACCCTCGCGGTAGTCGAGGAAGCGCTGGAACACGATCTCGCGCCGCTGGGCGAGCTCGGCCCGAACGGCCGCGCGATCCAGGGTGACGGCACCGGGGGTGGGCCGAAGCGCCGCGGGCCGGGTGGGGGAGAGCTGGTTGGCGGCGGGTGAGCAGGCGACCAGCGAGGAGGCAAGGAGGAGGGCGGAGAGGAAGCGACCGGGCATGCTCCGTAGAACGCGCGATCGCGCCGGTTGGTCTCACGACATGCGAGATCGCGGGCTCTCGAACCTCCTGATCTTGCTCGGCAACCTCCACCCGGAGGTGGTGTCGGCGGCGGCTCAGCGGGTGAGGACGGGGCGGAACACGAAGAGCACCAGGAGCCCCATCACGATCGCGTAGACGGCGCCGAGCATCGGGATGCCCCAGAACAGGAAGCCGAGCCGCAGCACCGCGATCACGCCGCAGGCGATCAGCGCCACCGCCGCGGCGAGCGCCGCATGGAAGCCGGTCACGCGCTTCATTCCGAGGAGGCCGATCCCGCTCGCGAACAGCAGCAAGCCGCCCGACAGCCCGGCGGCGAACATCCAGCGAAACACCGCCGGCGAGTGGTTCCGCATCTGATCGGCCATCCCCTTCACGAGGTTCTCGTTGATCTGTGCCTCCGCAGGCGTCATGTCGGCCCGCTGCCGCTCGGAGATCCGCTCGAGCTGGTCCGCCTGCTCCGCGTGCTGGTCGGTGTCCTTGTTCATCCCGTACAGCGCCGCGCCGCCGAGCATGCCGAGCACGGCGAAGACGAGGTTCAAGATCGCCACCGCGGTGAGCCCACCACTGCGCTTCACGGGGACCGTCGCCTCGTTCATCGCGACGAGCGTGCTACCCAGGGGTGTGCCGCGCAAGGTAGATGGCAGGCTGATCGCGAGCCTCGCCGCCGTCTACATCATCTGGAGCTCGACGTACTGGGCGATGCGCGTGGCCGTCACGGAGCTGCCGGCCCTATGGATGGCGTCGGTCCGCTTCCTCTCGGCCGGTATCGTCCTGCTCCTCGTCGGACGACGGCGCCTCGGGGCGTGGCCCACGAAGCAGGACTGGATCCGCGTTGCGCCGATCGGCGTCCTGCTGTTCCTGGGCGGCAACGGCTTCGTGGCGATCGCCGAGGAGACCGTGTCGTCGGGCGGTGCGGCCGTCGTGTGCGCGACGATGCCGCTGTGGGTCGGCGTACTCGGCATGGCGGTGGGCGAGCCTCCGACCTCGCGCGAGTGGCTGGCGCTCGGCCTGGGCTTCGCGGGTGTCGTCGTGCTCATGGGCGGGCCGGCGCTCGACGGGCGGACGCTGCACGTCGGTCTCGTGATCGCCGCGCCGGCGTGCTGGGGCCTGGGCTCGATCATCGCGCGGCGCCTCTCGAGCCCCGCCACGAAGGACGCCCCGACCCTGTCCGGCATGGAGATGATCACGGGCGGCATCGCGCTCCTGATCGGTGGCTTCGTCCGCGGCGAGCGCGTGCCGACGAATCCCTCGGCCGAGGCGATCGGGGCGCTGGTCTATCTGTGGATCTTCGGCTCGCTGATCGCGTTCACCGCCTACAGCTGGCTCTTGCAGAACACCCGGGCCGTCGTGGCCACGAGCTACGCGTACGTGAACCCGATCCTGGCGGTGCTGATCGGAGCGGCCCTCGCCGGCGAGGCGCTGGGCGTGAGCACCCTCGTGGCGAACGTCCTCATCATCTCGGCCATCGCGCTCGCACTCACGCGCAAGCGTGGTGCTGACAAGCGCTGACCGGTCATGGCTGCTCGCGGCACGTGACTTGAAGTCTCTTGGTGCGTGCAGCACATCCTGGCCTCCGTCGCGATGGGACTGGCGGTCTGCGCTCACGGAGCGTCTGCGCACGCCGGCGTGCGAGCAAACCTGAGGCTCGGCATGGTGCCCCTGGACCTCGAAGCCGACGCCAGCACCCCCTTCTTCGGTGACGACGTGAGCGATGCGGTGACGGCCTATAACACCGCTGCCACCGCGTACGATCGCATGTCAGGCGCCACCACCGCGCGGATCGACGCCGGAGACCTCGGCGTCTCCGACACGCTGATCACGATCGCGCCCGGGCTCGATCTCGGCGCGGGCCCGCTGTTCTTCCGCATCGAGGGCATCGCGGGGTACGGCAGCGAGCTCCGCACCTACGGCATCGGGCTCTATCCGCTCAACGTGCAGCTCGGGCTGACCCGGGACCTCGGCGTCTACGCCTCGCTCGGGGGCACCGCGAGCTACCTGCGGCGGGCGGGGACGGCCGACGAGGGCGCGCTGCTCTCCGCGCGCGTCGCGGCTGGCGCTCGCATCGGGCGCCACATGGTGCTCGAGGTCGGCTACAGCGCCTACACGATCGGCGGCATCGTCGACCGATCGAGGCTCCGCGACATGGCCCTGGACTACGAGGGTGGACCGCCACCGGCCCCGGACCGCGCGGTCGCAGCCGGCGAGGGCACGGGCCTCGTCGACCTCTCCGTCGGCGTGTCCTTCTAGGACGGTCGGTTTCGTCGAGCGGGGTCATCACGGCTCCGATCGTGTGCGGGTACTCGCCGGCGCCCCCGATGGGGTGGCCGGTCAATGCCTGGGCCAGAACGTCCGCGACAAAACGCAGCAGGGGGCGCTCGAATCGCGCCATCGGATCCAACGCGCGAAGGCAGCACGGGTTCCGGCAGCAGCGTATAAGTCGCCCCGCGATGATTGCGATCTTCGGGGCCGGTGCGATCGGGTGCTGGGTTGGAGCACGTCTCGCCTCCGGTGGCACCGCGGTGACGCTGATCGGCCGCCCGCGCGTGATGAGCGAGGTCGCGAACGGTGTGACGGCCTCGGAGCTCGAGGGTGGCGTGACCGTCACCGCGAATCCGACGACGACCACCGATGCGCGCGCGGCAGCGAAGGCCGAGGTCGTGCTGGTCACGGTGAAGTCCGCCCAGACGGCCGATGCGGGGGCGCAGCTCGCCCGCGTGCTACCGGCGGATGCGACCGTGGTCAGCCTGCAGAACGGCGTCCGCAACGCCGAGACCCTGCGCACGGCGCTACCGGGGCGGCGCGTGCTCGCGGCGATGGTGCCGTTCAACGTGGTGCGGCGCGCGCCGGGGCACTACCACCGCGCGAGCAGCGGGGAGCTGCGCATCGAGGATGGACCGGCGAGTCAGATCGTGGTCGCCGCGTGCAAGGCGGCGGGCGTGCCCATCGAGGCGCGCACCGACATGGCGGCGGTGCAGTGGGCGAAGCTCGTCATGAACCTGAACAACGCGATCAACGCGCTCTCGGGCGTGCCGCTCGCGACCGAGCTCGCCCAGCGCGCGTTCCGGCGGTGCCTCGCCGCGAACCAGCGCGAGGCCCTGGCGCTGCTCGCCGCCGCCAATCAGCCTGTCGCCCGGCTGACGCCGCTGCCCCCGTCGTGGATGCCACGGATGCTCGAGGTGCCGGACGCCGCGTTCAAGCTGATCGCGAAGCGAGTCGTGGCCATCGACCCCGAGGCGCGGTCGTCGATGTGGGACGACCTCGAGGCGCGGCGTCCGACGGAGATCGACTATCTGCAGGGGGAGGTCGTCGCGCTCGCGCAGCGTCTCGGGAGGCCGGCGCCGGTGAGCGGGGCGCTCGTCGGCATGATCCGCGCGGCCGAGGCGGGCGGACGCCGCGACTACACGGGCGACCAGCTCGTGACCGCGCTCGAGCTCTAGGTAGGAAGCGTGATGGACGCGGCTTCGCGCTCCATCCACGCCTTCATCCACGCCGTCGACTTGTAGCGATCCCACTGGTCGCACGCGACCGTGACGACCGGTCCGTGGATGTCCGCGCGCGCGGCCACGCGCAGGGCCGCGACGACGTTCACGCCGGTCGAGCCGCCACTCGTGATGCCCTCTTCCTTGGCGAGCCGCTCGACCATCGCGTACGCCTCGGCGTCCGTGACGGTCTCGGCCCAGTCGAGGGGCTCGCGGTGGAGGTTGCTCGGCACCGTGCCGGAGCCGATGCCCTCGACGGTATACGGGCCATCGGGCCCGAGCGTGCCCGTGTTCACCCAGTCGGCGATCGACGAGCCATGCGGATCCGCGAGCACGACCTTGGCCCCGGCGTGCGCTTCCTTGATGCGCGTGCCGCAGCCCGTGATGGTGCCGCCGGTGCCCGAGGACATGACGAACGCGCCGATGGTGGCGTGGCCCAGCGCCTTGATCTGCGCGACGATCTCCTGGCCCGTGCCGACGAAGCGATCGGTGCCGAGGTGCGCGTCGATGTTCGCCGGGTTGTGGAACTGGTTCGTCAGGAACCAGCCGTTCTCCTCGGCGAGCCGGGCGGCGACGTTGCGGAAGTTGTGCGGGGCGGTGAGCGGGCCGTTCTTCGTGATGACGACATCACTGCCGAGCTGGCGCAGCGCGACCCGCTTGTCGACGGCCATGCGCTCGGGGAGCACGCAGACCAGCCGGTAGCCGCGTTGACCGGCGAGGAGCGCGAGGCCAACGCCCGTGTTCCCGGCGGTGCCCTCGACGAGGGTCATGCCCGGCTTGAGCTGACCGCGAGCCTCCGCGTCGAACACGATCGCGCGGGCCGTGCGGTCCTTGATCGAGCCTCCCGGATTCAGGTGCTCGCACTTGATGTAGACCTTGTTCGGAAGGCCCGCCGAGACACGCTTCAGCTCGACGAGCGGGGTGTTACCGATCGCCTCGATCACGTCCATGGGCTGGACCATACACGGGGAGGCCGTGCTCGTGGAGCATCGCGCGGAGCCGCTCGACATCGATACCCGCGGCGCGAGCGGCCACGCCGAGATCACCCTGCGCGCCCTGGAGCACCTCCGCGAGGTACGTGCGCTCGAAGTCCGCGAGCACCGCGAGTCGCGCCTCGGCATAGGGCAGGTCGCTGCGCACGGTGATGGGCCCGGTCGGCGTGAGCGTGCGCTCGGTGTCATGGAGCGCCGCTGGCATCGGCGCATCGGGCTCGACGCGTACGGCGGTCTTGCCGACGAGGAACGAGGCGCCGAGCGGCACGACCTGCTCCTGCACCCGCTTCCCCTGGTACCAGGTGCCGTTCGTCGAGCCCTTGTCGCGCACGATGATGGCGCCGTCGTAGTCCTGCGAGATGGTCAGGTGATACGCGCTGACCCGCGAGTCGGTGAGCGTCAGGTCGCAGCCCGCCCCCGTGCCGACGACCGCCTCGCGCGGCGAGATAGCGAGCGACCGGCCGCGGTCATTGCCCTCGATCACGACGAGCCGACACGCGACGTGGACACTCATGGCGGGGCGGTGACTCCCAGCGCGACCTTGCGATGGAACCAGTGCGCGGCCTGTTCCTCCGTCGGCGCGAACCGCCCGCGGGGCGCGAACCCCGAGCGCAGTCCGCGGCTGACCTGCGCGAGCGTGTCGACGTCCTCCGCGTCCACCTGGCCATCGAGCCACCGCTGATCGCGCTCCGCGTACAGCGACCGGTCCGCGATCCAGTGCTCCCAGATGAACCGCGTCGCATCCGGGCGTCCGGCGATCGGCTGGTAGACGTTCACCGAGAGCCCCCACGGATAGAAGCTGAGCGCGAGGTTCGGAAACACGAACCACCACAGCGCGAACACGCGCCGCCCCTTCGGATCGGCGAAGCGCTCCGGCAGCTGCTCGGGGAGAAACCCATCGGCGGGGCGCGCCGCGTACACCCACTGCAACACCGCGTGCTCGCCGAGCTCCGTCGTGTAGCTGCCGAGATCGATCGCATCCGCGAGCCCGTGCGGCGCGCGATGCACGTGACCGATGTGAAAGTGATCGAGGTAGTTCCACGCGTGCTGCTTCCAGTTGCCCGCGACCTCGCGTACCTCGCTCTTCGCGCGCTCGAGAGGGGGCGGCAGCTTCGCCAGCGACGCATCGATGTCGCCGAACACCGTGCCCAGGCCGGGCGCCCGGGAATCGAAGCTCGCGAACAGCATCCGGCGCCACGCCGCGATCGGCAGCGACGCGAGGTGATCACACTCGCGCGGAAAGTTCGGCATGTCCTTGCCGAAGCTCGGCTGCGACACGAACCGCCCCGTGCAGTCGAAGCGACGGCCGTGCTGCGGACAGACCAGCGTCGGCCCTCGGCTCGCACCGAGCACCAGCGGATGCCACGCGTGCGTGCACGTGTTCGGGAACGCACGCAGGGTGTCGTCGTCCCAGCCGCGCTGCACGAACAACGGTCGCCCGAGCAGTGACACCGGGACGCGCGCGCCGCGGGCCGCGACTTGTTCGTCGAGCGGCCGTGGATCGTCGCCCCGCTCCGGCAAGAGCTGCCAGGCGTGCGTGAAGATCGTTGCGAGCTCGCGCTCCAGAAAGGCCGGCTCCACGAAGGCGCGCGCAGGCAGCGTCTCCGCAACGCGGATGTCGGCGTCGACGGCAAGGTCGTCGCTCATGGCCTCTCAGGATACTACGACTTGACTTGTATCACGACGTGACACATCATGTATCACATCGTGACACGCAAGCGGCCCGACCCTGAGCCTGTCGCCGACGACGACAAGGACGAGAAGAAGGAGCGCGTGCTCCACACGCGGGTGCCCGAGCGCCTCGAGGCCCACCTCCGCCAGCGCGCGGAGGACCTCGGCATCAGCGTCTCGAACCTCGTCCGCAATGTCCTCGGCCACGCCTTCGGGCTGGTCGGGGATGTCGTCGCTGACAGTCACGCCATCGCGCGGGCCGCGCGGGGAGACACGAAGCCGGCGCCGGCTCCGGCCGCCGCGGTGACCTCGATCGATGACGTCATCGCGTGGCAGCCCGTCGTGCTCGGCAAGAACGCGGTGTGCGCGACCTGCAACGCCATCATCCCGCGTGGCACCCAGGGCGCCCTCGGCGCCGGCACGACGATCGTCATCTGCACGGAATGCCTCGGGGCGCTCGCGTGATGTCCGGCATGCGGACAGCGAGGTGTCGCAGGGGGTGTCGCAGGGGTCGGACCCCAATTCCGAACAAGTGTCGCAGGGATCGGCTCGGCTTGGCGTTCTCCGCGGCCTTGGCGGTGAAACCTCTGGCCATCTGCGCCGACTGCATGCGTGACCCGAAAAGATGCCCAATCAACGCGCAGGATTTCACCTGCCTGGAGACCCCATGAATGAATTCGTGTCCGAGATCGCGGCCCGCTTCACCGGCATGGCCACCCACGCCGCCAAGCTCGCGCAGCACGCGGGGCTGCGCATCGATGCCCTGTCGATGGACCTCGCGCGCGACATCGGCGTCGTCATGCGCAGCGCGCAGTCGATCGTCCGCGATGCGCAGGCCGTCGGGGCGCACGCCGCGTCGATCACCCGGGCCACGCCACGCGTGATGCAGCTGGCGAAGGCGGGGGCGGCGATCCTCGCGCGACAGCGCTGGCTGCGGCTCCGCATGGCGGCGCGCGGCGACACCGTGCTCTCCGAGGCCGATCATCGCGATCTCGCGCAGCGAGTCGTGACGATCGCCGGCGAGCTGCGGGGCGGCATCGCGAAGCTCGGGCAACTCGCGTCCGTGCGTGCGGACCTGGTCGGCCCGATCTGGGCGAGCGAGCTCGCGACGCTGCAAGACCGCGTGCCGCCCGTCGACACGGCGGCGATCCGCGCCCGCATCGAGGCAGAGCTCGGCGCGCCGATCACCGAGGTGTTTCGCGAGTTCACCGACGAGCCGCTCGCCGCCGCCTCGCTCGCGCAGGTGCACGCGGCCGTGCTCCTCGACGGGACGCCGGTCGCGGTGAAAGTGCAGGTCCCCGGCATCGAGGACGTGATCGCGGCCGACATCGCCGCGCTGCGGGCCGTCGCGGATGGCATCGGCGAGCTACCGGGGATCGATCTGCCGACGTTGACGAGCGAGCTGGCCCGGGCGCTGGCGGACGAGCTCGACTACGAGGCCGAAGCGAAGGCGCTCGATGCGTTCGCCCTGGTCGCCCCGGCGACGATCCGCGCACCCCGGCCGATCGCGCAGGCGTCCACGGGGCGCGTGCTCACGATGACGCGCATCGACGGCGAGCGCATCACGACGTACCTCGATCGCATGCTGCCGCCCGAGCGCGACCGCGTGCTGCAGGCCTTCGTCGACGAGATGGCGAGCCAGATCCTCGTGCGCGGCGTCGTGCACGCCGATCCGCATCCGGGCAACGTGCTCGTCGACGCGGAGGGCACGCTCGCGCTGCTCGACTTCGGCTGCACGCTCACGCTGACGAAGGACGAGCGGCGCGGATACGCTCGCCTCGTACTCGGCGTGGCGGGCGGGACCAAGGAGGCGATCGCGAAGGAGCTCGCCGCGCTTGGCTTCGTCGCCGACGATCCGGCCGTGCTCGTCGAGCTGGCGAGCTCGCTTGTCGGTGCACTGAAGCCCGGCGCAGCCGTGGCGACGCTCGACTGGGAGCAGGCCGTCGCGGCGCAGCTCGCCGCCGCGAAGCGCATCGCGGGCCTGTCGATTCCCCGCTCGTTCGTGCTCCTCGGTCGCGTGCTCGCGACGCTCGCGGGGCTCCTCGCCACGTACAAGCCGCGGCTCGAGCTGTTCCCGCTCCTCGCGCCGAAGCTCGCGTCAGCGGCGATGTAGCGGGCGCAGCAGGAGGCCCATGCCGTAGGCGACGAGGGCGGTGAGGGCGAGGGCCGCCGTCGTGTCGGAGAGCCAGTGCGCGCTGACCCCGATCCGCGCGCAGGCGACGAACGCGAGCACGCCGAACGCAGGCATGCGCGCCTTCGGGACCAGCACGGCGATGCCGATGATGATCGAGCCGAACAGCGTCACGTGGCCGGAGGGGAACGCGCTGCCGCCCTCGAAGAAGGAGTCGCCGCCCTGCCACTTGATGGGGCGGACACGGTCGGTACCGTCCTTCAGCCAGCCGACGGCGTAGCGCGACACGATGTGCGTGCCCGCGAGCCACATGGCGGCCGGCGCCACGGATCGCCACGCGGGCACGGCCATCGTGGTCAGCATCGCCACCACCAGCACCAAGGGCAGGAGCAGGGGGTGGATCGGATAGAGGATGAAGTACTCGAGGAAGTCGATCCCGCGGTCCCAGACGGCGAGGGGCTCGTAGGCCTTGATCGTG
>JALHPV010000208.1 GCA_022842285.1 Kofleriaceae bacterium | reverse complement strand
TCGAGCGGCGACCCACGAGCCCTCGTCGCCGCGGACCGGAGCCGGCGAACGCGCGCAGCGAGGGCAGAGGGTGCCGGCGAGGCCGCAAGGCCCGGTGCGATGCACCGGACCGGGCGTCCGAGGCGACGCGTGAGCCCTGGGCATGCTCTCGCCGCCGCCGCCTGCAGCCGGCGAATGGAACGAGCGAGGGCCATGCGTGCCGGCGAAGGCGAAGGCCTGCACGCGAGCGCGGCCCGGGACCACGCGCGTGGCACCACGCCCACGATCTCGCTCTTGGACCCGCAAGGCGCCGCCAACCCGGCCCCGGGCGCGATGCCCGCACGATGTCACGCAACCCGCCCAATCAAACGCGCCCGACGGCAACGCCGGCCCCTCCGCTCGGCGGAGCCCGCCGGCCGGCCGCCATGGGCGCCCACGCCCACCACGCCGACCGTGGACTGCAGGACATTGCCGGGGCCTGCCCGGCGGCGGTTCGCTCGCGGCACGTACGATGCGAATCATGAAGTGCCTGACATGGATGTTGGTGGCAGCGCTCGCGGCATGCGGAGGAGATGACGGCGGCGACGTTGATGACGGTGGCGACGTTGATGACGATGGCGACGGTGACGACAGCGGCGATGGTGACGATGCGAGTGCGACCGGCGTCGTGATGATCGAGACCACGCCGGGGACCGAGGTCGCCTTCTACGCCCGAGCGGATGGGCGCCTGATCACGTCGGGCGAGGCGAACGGCGAGGGGTTCATCAGCGCGACGATCGCGGCGGGCGATCGGGTGGTGCTCGACTTCGAGGAGTTCGACTCGCCGACGGTGATCATCGATGGCCTCGAGCCCGAGCGGACCTTCACGTGGTTTGGGAAGCCGCCCCGCGAGTGCAGCGAGATGCAGGTGTCGTGGCCGCTCCTGGCTGGGGCGGAGACCTACGTCTTGACGAGCCTCGGGCAGACTGCGGCGAGCGCGGATGCCCCACCGCTGTCGACGTGCATCCAGGACGCGGGGCTGATGGTGACGGCGTCGGATGCGGACGGGCAGGTGGTGGGTGTGGCCGTGGAGGAGGGACCGTTCACGCTCGATCCGATCGAGGTGGTGGCCGGCTTCGAGCCGCCGATCGAGGTGCCCACGGTGGTGACGCCGTTCGCCGGCCAGACGCGCGAGGACCTGTTCGTCGACCGGGCGTTCACGACCGTGACCGGCATCGAGTACCTGTTCCTCGGGGCCGTCGACGGGCCAGCGACGGTGCCGGATGTGCCAGGGCTGGTGACGCTCGACGTGTACGAGCGGACGGCCGTGCGCCGGGCGGGGTTCACCCGCGCCCTCGTGCCGGGCAGCGTTGCGGTGGACCTGACCGCGAATCCGCTGCCGCGCGTGACGGGGCTCGCGTTAGTGGCGAACCGGACGACGACGCTGCCACTCGAGGGCGATCCGGCGGGCATCGGGGCCGTGGCGCTGATCTTCCCCTCGTCGAACATCATGTACGTGGCGCCGTATTCGTCCTCGACCGTGACGGTGCCGACGGTCGGCGAGCTGGACCTGGACGACCCGGAGGTCATTCCCGTGCTCCTGTCGACCGACGACGACTACGCCGACACCGTCTCGGCGTACGGCGTCACCACCGAGCGCACCCGGCCCACGTCGTACTTCTACTCGCTGTTCTATCCGTTCAGCTGAGCCGCCAGGAGCGCGGGGGTCGCGAGGCGCTGCGCGGGATCCTTCTCGAGGGCCTGAGCGACGATCGCGGCCACCGCGGGGTCCACGTTGGTCAACGGTGGCGCCGCCTCCTCGACGACGGCGGCCATGGAGAGCCACGGCGGGCCGCGATGGAACAGGCGGGCGCCGGCGAGGAGCTCCCAGAGCACGACGCCGAGCCCGAAGACATCCGTCGCGAACGTCCAGGCCTCGCCGCGCACTTGCTCCGGGGCCATGTACGCGTGCGTGCCGCGCATCGGGCCGCCTTCGCCTCGCTTCCGACAGACGCCCAGGTCGATCAGCATCACGCTGTCGTTCGTGTCCACCACGATGTTGGCGGGGTTGATGTCGCCATGGATCCACCCGTGCTTGTGCAGGTGCGATGCGGCCGCGCACACCGCCCTCACGATCGTCTTGGCCCGCGCATGCGGCAATACGACGCTCGGTGGCGGGGCCAGCGCCCGGAGCGTCTCGCCGGGGGCCAGCTCGAGTGCGACATACGGTCGCCCCTCGACGTGTCCGACATCGACGGCATGCACCAGGTGCGGGTGGCGGGGCAGGGCTATGCCGAGCTGCTGCTCCACCGCAAACAGCTCGCGGGCCGCGTCGTTACGCACCAGATGCGTGTGGAGTCGCTTCAGTGCCGCGACCTGGTCGCCGCGGCGTGCGCGCCAGACCTCGCCGATACCGCCGACGGCGATCAGCGATTCGAGCTCCCATGCGCCAAACCGATCCATGCGGACCGATGATACGGTTCCGCGCCATGGACTTCCGCATCTCCGAGGACCAGACCGCACTTGTCACCACCGCCCGCGAGTTCACCCGCAAGGAGATCATTCCGAAGGCGGGCCACTTCGACGAGACCGGTGAGTTTCCCCGCGAGCTCCTGAAGCGCGCCTGGGAGACCGGGCTGATGAACATCGAGATTCCCGAGGCGTACGGCGGCCTCGGCGGCAGCTGCCTCGACGACTGCCTCGTCCAGGAGGAGGTCTCGTACGGCTGCTCGGGCATCAACACCTCGATGGCCGCGAACAGCCTCGGCGCGACTCCCCTTCTGGTGGCCGGCACCGACGAGCAGAAGGCGAAGTACCTCGCACGTCTGACCGGCGAGTTCTCGTTCGCGGCGTACTGCTGCAGCGAGCCGGATGCCGGCTCGGACGTGGCGGGCATGCGCACGCGCGTCACCAAGCACGGTGACGAGTACGTCCTGAACGGCCAGAAGCGCTGGATCACCAACGGTGGCGTCGCGAGCTTCTACACCGTGTTCGCCACCTTCGACCCGGCCATGAAGCACAAGGGCATCGCCTGCTTCGTCGTCGACGCGAACACCCCGGGGGTGAAGGCGGGACGCAAGGAAGACAAGATGGGCCAGCGCGCCTCGAACACGACGGACGTGATCTTCGAGGACGTGAAGCTCCCGAAGTCGGCGCTGGTCGGGCCCGAGGATGGTGGCTTCAAGGTCGCGATGAAGACCTTCGATCGCTCGCGTCCGTGGATCGCCGCGACCGCCGCCGGCGTGATCCGACGCTCCCTCGAGGAGAGCCGCGCGTATGCTCTCGAGCGCAAGACGTTCGGGGTGCCCATCGCGCAGCACCAGGCCATCCAGTTCATGCTCGCGGAGATGGCCATCTCGTACGAGGCCACCCGCCTGCTGACCCACAAGGCGGCGTGCGAGGTCGACGCCGGCAACCTGTCGGCCATCACGTCGGCGTACGCGAAGGCCTACGGCGCCGATGCCGCGATGCGGGCGGCGACCGACGCGGTGCAGATCTTCGGTGGCTACGGCTACACGAAGGAGTACCCGGTCGAGAAGCTGATGCGCGACGCGAAGCTCCTCCAGATCTATGAGGGCACCTCGCAGATCCAGCGCGTCGTCATCGCCCGCAACGTCCTCGGCCGCTAGCGCCGGCCCTTGTAGCCCATCATTCCCTGCATCACGCTCTCGGAGGCCTCGCCGATCTCGGCGGCCTCGCGGGCGCGGTCAGCGCAGTCGGGGCAGAGCTTCTGGGCCTTGCCTCCGACCTTGACGCTCACGAGCTTGGTGACCTCGTCGTTGCATTCCTTGCACGTCGGCATGGGCCGATCCTACGCCGACTAGCGGGCGGGATCGAAGCGCGTGACGCTGCGCAAGAACGATGCGTCGAGGTACTCGCGCTTGATCACCTCGGCCATCTCCTCCGCCGTCGCGAACCGCTCGTAGTCGACCCGGATCACGGGGATGACCTTCGAGATGCTCTCGACGAACTCGGCGTAGGCGTCGTGCAGCGCCTGGAGGTACGACAGCTCGATCTTCGACTCCACGGCGCGCGACCGCATGCGGATGCGGTCGGCCGACGCTTCCGGCGACACGTCGAGGTAGATGATCACGCTCGGCTTGCACATGAAGTTGCTCATGTTGCGGAAGAGCGAGACGTACGTCTGGTAGTCGCGGTCGTCCATGAGGCCGGTCCGCGCGAGCATCTTCGCGAAGATCGAGTCCTCGTAGATCGTGCGGTCCTGCACCGCCGAGCGCCCCCGCCAGATGATCTCCTGGTGCTGCTGGAAGCGGCGGTTCAGGAGGTAGACCTGCATCGCGAAGCTGTAGCGAGCCGTGTCCCGGTAGAAGTCGGCGAGGTACTCGTTGTCGGCGACGGGCTCGTAGTAGCAGTCGATGCCCAGGTGCTGGCCGAGCGCCTCGGCGAGCGTCGACTTGCCCGCGCCGATCATCCCGGCGATGCCGATGAAGATATTGCCGAAGACGTCCCCGCCACTCCGCGCGGTGGCGCGCGTGGGGCCCGAGCCTTCGGCGACCTTTCCGGTCGCGGTGCTCGTGGTCGTGGGTGTGGCCGGGCGCACGTCGCCGCTCTCCATCTCGTTCAGCACGCGCCCACCCTGCCAGTCCCCCCTGACAGCCGAGAATCGCGCAACTCCTGCAGTCGAGCGCAAATGCCGCGGACCCTTAGATTTCTGATGGATCGAAAGCCGGGACACCCCCGCCAAGAACGGCCTGCGATGCGTATGATCGGCCGGTGCGGCAACCCCTGCAGCGCATCGTCGAACCCGTGGCTCGCTTCTGGCGACATGGGCGCGCGCTCCTGCTGACACTCTCGATGTTCCTGGCCGCGGTCGATGGGCTGCCCCTCCCATCGAAGGGCAAGGAGCGAGGCTGGCAGAAGCCGATCGCTGCCGCCGTCCGCCCGGTCCAGCAGACCATCCTGAAGCCGTTCAAGTTCGTGACGAAGTGGGCGCGCTTCCATCAGCGCTGGGCGCTGTTTCAGGCCGTCGGGGTGAAGCAGTGGCGCATGGAGATCTGCGGCCGCAAGCCCGACGGCGAGTGGCAGATCATCTACCGCGCGAACGACACGCGGTACGAGACCTACAAGGACATGCTCGAGTTCCGGAAGGTCCGCGCGTCGTGGAATCCGACGGACACGATGAGCGGCTACAGCAAGTTCGCGAACTGGATCATGAACAAGGTCCTGAAGGACTTCCCCGAGTTCACCGCCGCACGCGTGCGCATGGAGAAGGTCCGCCTCGATCGCGGCGCCGTGTCCGACACGGGCGAGTACTCGCACGTCCAGGTGCGCGAGCGTCCGAAGGCAGGGGCTGCGATCCCCACGATGGTCCCGGTCAAGCCGCCACCTCCACCGCCCGATGACGACGACTCCCTCTCGAACGGGGAGGCCATTCCGTGAGCGAGACCAAGCCGAAGCCTCCGAAGGCTCCACGGCGTCCTCCGAACGTGTGGGCCGCGGACGTGTGGAACGCCTGGACCACGTTCTGGGATCGCCGCGAGGACGTCGCGCCGCTCGCCGTCTGCCGCATCCTCCTCGCGCTCGTTCTGCTCTACGACTGGTGGCAGGTCTATCACTTCGATCTCGTCACCGTTCTCTACTCCCCCGCGCCCGATGGCTACGCCGTCGCCTACCAGGGGTGGGCCGCGAAGCTGTTCGGCAAGGGCCCCGAGCTCGGCCACATCGTCTACATGGGGGCCGTCATCTCGACGATCTGCCTGGGCGTCGGCTTCATGACACGTGTGGCGTGCCTCGCCGTCATCATGTGTGCGTCGCAGCTCGCCCAGTTCGCGCCCGAGGGAGACCGCGGCATCGACATGATGATCCGCATCTTCATCGGCGTCCTCATGTTCTCGCGGAGCCACGGGCGCTACTCGATCGATGCCTTCATCTGGCGCAAGCTCGGGCGACCCATCGATCCGATCGGGCCGGCGTGGCCGCGCTACCTGCTCATGTTCCAGCTCGTCTGGATCTACTTCTCGGGCGGCATCAACAAGTCCGGCGCCGAGTGGGGGCCGCACGGCGGCTTCCTCGCCCTCGCCAATACGCTCGCCGATCCGCACTTCGCGCGCTGGGACAATGGCTGGGTCGAGCTCCTGACCCCGCTCACGCGCATCGCCACCGCCGTCACCATCATCTTCGAGGATACGGCGCCCATCTATCTCTTCCTGTACTTCTGGGCCGCGCGTCCCGACAAGCCGGGGCGCGTGCGCCGCTTCGCCAACCGCTACCGGGTGCGCTGGATCTGGATGATCATCGGCGCCCAGTTCCACCTCGGCATCGCGATCTTCATGCGCCTCGGCATCTTCCCGTTTGGCATGCTGGTCATCTATCCCGCGCTGCTGCTCCCGATGGAGGTCCAGTGGCTCCGCAAGAAGCTCGGGGCCAAGGACACCGACGAGATGCTGCGGCGGTCGCGTCCCGTACCCATCGGGACGCCCGGCCTCGAGCCAGAGCCCCCGCCGCCACCCGCCGAGAAGGCGGCCGAGGCGAGCGACGCCATCGAGGCGACCAAGGCCGTCGAGGCCTCCGAGCAGCCTGGCGACGACGCAAAGCCCGCTGACCAGGCCGACTGATCGCGAGTCGCCGCCTATGATGCCGCCCGATGAGCTTTCGAAGGCGGGCGAGGTACCGGTTCGACAATGCGATGGCGCGCGGCGTCGGCGCGCAGATCATTCTCCTGGCCGTCGTCACGCTCGTGATCGTGGCGGTCACCGTCGGGCTCTTGCTCGCTCTCGGCGTGGCTCCGAAGAACGAATCCGGCGAGCGCGACTCCGTCGCCATGATGGCGTGGAAGTCGCTCATGCACACGATGGACGCTGGTACCGTCGGCGGCGACAGCGGTAGCTGGACGTATCTCTTCGTGTTCCTGTTCGCGACGATCGGTGGCCTGTTCGTCGTCTCCGCGCTCATCGGTGTCCTGAACCAGGGCTTCGGCACCATGCTCGAGCAGCTGCGCCGTGGCCGCTCGGTCGTCGTCGAGAAGGACCACACCGTGATCCTCGGCTGGAGCCCGAACATCTTCACGCTGCTCTCCGAGCTCGCCGAGGCCAACCGCAACCAGCGCAATGCCGCCGTCGTGATCCTCGCCGATCGCGACAAGGTCGAGATGGATGGCGAGATCGCCGAGGCCATGCGCGGCAAGAAGCTCCGCGTCGTCACGCGGCGCGGGTCCACGATGTCCGTCGAGGATCTCGCGCTCACCAGCCCCACTACATCGAAGGCCGTCATCGTCCTCGGCCGCGAGGACGGCCCGACCTCCGACGCGATCGTCCTGCGCACGCTGCTCGCCATCAAGCAGGTCGTGGGCGAGCATCCCCTGCACCTCGTGGCGGAGCTCGCCGACGAGCGCAGCGAGCCCGTCGCGCGCCTCGTCGCGGGGGAACGCGCTGCGCTCCTGGTGGCGTCACCGCTCGTGAGTCGCTTGCTGGTGCAGACCGGCCGCCAATCGGGCCTCTCTGTCGTCTACACCGAGCTCCTCGACTTCGGCGGTTGCGAGATCTACGTGACGAAGCAACCGAGGCTCGCCGGCAAGACGTTCCGCGAGGCCGGGTTCGAGTTCGGTACGTCGACGCTCCTCGGCCTCTTCACGCCCGACGGCAAGCGCCACGTGCCGCCGCCCTTCGACCACGTCCTCGCCGCCGATGACCTGCTGGTGGTGATCAGCGAAGACGACGACACCATGGTCCTTGATGGATCCGGGCCCATCGACGCCGAGGCCATCGTCTCCGCGCCGCCGCGCGCGTCGCACCGCAGCGAGAAGACCCTCGTGCTCGGTGCGAGCCATCGCACCGCCACCGTCCTGCGCGAGCTCGACACCTATGTCGCCGGGGGCAGCAAGGCCGTCGTCTACGGCGAGGGCGGCGCCGCGATCGTCATGCCGACCCTGAAGAACATGACGGTCGAGGTCAACGACGGCGACATCACCGACCGCACCACGCTCGAGTCGCTGGATGTCACGCGCTTCGACCACATCGTCGTGCTGTCCGAGACCGAAGGGCGCACGCAGGAGATCGCCGACGCGCGCACCACCATCACGCTGCTGTTCCTGCGCGACATTCTGCGGCGGGCCGGCCGGCGCGTGCCGATCACGAGCGAGATCCTCGACATCCAGTCCCGCGAGCTGGCCGCCGTCGCCGAGGCCGACGACTTCATCGTCAGCAACTCCCTGGTGTCCCTGATGATGTCCCAGCTCGCCGAGAACCCGCACCTCGCCCAGGTCTTCGAGGAGCTGTTCTCCGCCGAGGGTCACGAGCTCTACGTGAAGCCGATGCTCGACTACGTGAAGGCGGGCGACGTCACCTTCGGCACCATCAGTGAGGCCGCGCTGCGCCGCAACGAGGTGGCCATCGGCTACCGCCTCGCCGCCCAGGCTCACGATGCGACCGCGGGCTTCGGCGTGAAGGTGAATCCCTCGAAGCGCGCCCGTATCCAGGTGAGCGAGCACGATCGGGTGATCGTGCTCGCGAATCAGTAGGGCTAGCGCTTGAAGATCGACGCGCCGGCGTAGCGCGCGTCGTCGCCCAGCTGATCCGCGATGCGGAGGAGCTGGTTGTACTTGGCGACGCGATCCGAACGCGACGCCGAGCCGGTCTTGATCTGGCCCGCATTCGTCGCGACGGCGAGGTCGGCGATGAAGCTGTCCTCGGACTCGCCCGAGCGGTGCGAGATGATGGCCGTGTAGCGGGCGTGCTGCGCGGTGCGAACGGCGTCGAGGGTCTCGGAGAGCGAGCCGATCTGGTTCACCTTCACGAGGATCGAGTTCGCGATGCCCTTCTCGATGCCCCGCTTCAGGCGCGCGGTCTGGGTGACGAACAGGTCGTCGCCGACGAGCTGCGCCTTCGAGCCGAGCTTGTCCGTCAGGTGCTTCCAGCCGTCCCAGTCGTCCTCCGCGAGGCCGTCCTCGATCGAGACGAGCGGGTACTTGGCGACCCAGCCAGCGTAGATATCGGTCATCTCCGCCGACGTGCGCGCCTTGCCCTCGTAGTTGTAGACGTTGGTCTTCTTGTCGAAGAACTCCGACGCGGCAACGTCGAGCGCGAGGAACATCTGCTCGCCCGCCTTGTAGCCCGCCTTGCCGATCGCCTCGAGGAGGAGGTTCAAGGCCTCGTCGCCGTTGTCCAGCGACGGCGCGAAGCCGCCCTCGTCGCCGACGTTGGTGGCCTTGCCGCGCGAGGAGAGGAGCTTCTTCAGGTGGTGGAACGTCTCGACGCCGGCACGGAGCGCGTCCTCGAAGCGGTCGAAGCCCGCGGGGACGATCATGAACTCCTGGATGTCGAGGTTGTTGTCGGCGTGCGAGCCACCGTTGATGACGTTCATCAGCGGGACGGGCAGGGTGATCGCGCCGACGCCACCGAGGTAGCGGTACAGCGGGAGCTCGTGGGCCGTGGCCGCGGCGCGGGCGCACGCCATCGAGACGGCGAGGATCGCGTTCGCGCCGAGGTGCGACTTGTCCGCCTTGCCGTCGAGCGCGATGAGCGCCGCGTCGATGGCGGACTGCTCGGTGGCGTCCATGCCGATGAGCGTGGGCGCGATCAGATCGCGGACGTGGTCGACGGCCTTCGTGACGCCCTTGCCGAGGAAGCGAGTCGCGTCGCCGTCACGGAGCTCGAGGGCTTCGTGCTCGCCGGTCGATGCGCCGGATGGAACGATCGCGCGCCCGAGCGCGCCACCGTCGAGGCCGACTTCGGCTTCCACCGTCGGGTTGCCACGAGAATCGAGGATTTCGCGAGCGTGCAGCCAGACAATCTCGGTCATGCGCGCGTGCATACCATGGCTCCTGGGGGTGGTCGTGCGAGGACGATGGTAAGGTCCGGCGCGATGACGCGAATGGTAATGACGCTCGTCGTCGCGCTGGCGATGATCGCCTGCAAGACCGCGGGCCCGCCGGAGCCCATGAAGCCGGCCACCCCGCCCGAGGTCGTGGCCATGGGCAAGCAGACCGTCGAGGCGTGGCGCGCAGGTTGGCAGACGAAGACCTTCGAGACGCTCGCGCCGCTCTATGCCCACGACCTCGATGTCGCCGTGATCCAGGAGGGCGCGATGCACCTCGGGTGGAGCTCGGTGGAGGCGATGCTGAAGGATCGCTTCGTCCGCGCCACCGAGATCCGCGTCCGGCTCAAGGACGTCCAGGTCGTGGCGCAAGGCGCCGAGGTCGCCACCGTCGTCGCGACGATGGTCCGCGAGTCCGTCGAGGGCTCGAGCAGTCGCACCGAGACGGGCACCCTGTCGCTCGTCCTGCGGCGTCAGCCCGACGGGGCGTGGCTCATCGTGGTCGAACACTTCTCCTATCGGCGGCAGTCGTGAGCACGCGGTCCATAGGTGTCGCGCTCCTCGGCCTCGGCAACGTGGGCGGCGGGGTGGTCAAGCTCCTCGCCGAGAACGCGAGCGCGATCGAAGAGCGCCTCGGGGCCCGCCTGGAAGTGCGGGCCATTGCTGTCCGTGATCCGGACAAGTCGAACCGCGTGGTGTCGGCGGATCCGTCGCTGATGTCCACCGATCTGCTCGCCACCGCCTGTCGCCCCGATGTCGATGTGGTCTGCGAGCTCATCGGCGGCACCACCCTCGCGCGTGAAGCGGTGCTGGCGGCCGTGTCCGCTGGCAAGCACGTCGTCACCGCGAACAAGGCGCTCCTCGCCGAGCATGGCGCCGAGGTCTTCGCGGCCGCGGAGGCGGCCGGCGTCGACATCTATTATGAAGCGGCCGTGTGCGGCGGCGTGCCCATCATCCGCGTGCTGCGGGAGGGCCTCGCCTCCGATCGCGTCGAGTCGATCACCGGCATCGTCAACGGGACCTCCAACTACATCCTCTCGACGATGACGGCCACGCGTCGGCCCTTCGCAGACATCCTCCGCGAGGCTCAGGCGCTCGGGTACGCGGAGGCCGACCCGACGCTCGACGTGGGAGGTGGCGACGCCGCCCACAAGCTCGCGATCCTCGTCGGCCTCTGCTTCGGCCGTGTGCCCGTCGAGAAGATCGCCACCGACGGCATCGACATCGTCGAGCCCATCGACCTCGAGTACGCCGCGAAGTTCGGCTACGTCATCAAGCCCCTCGCCATCGCGCGCGCCAGCGGCCCCGCGCCCGATGCCCCCGTCGAGGCGCGCGTGCACCCCGCGCTCATCCCGCAGAACTGGCTGATGGCGGACGTGAACGGCGCGAAGAACGCCGTGTACGTGCAGAGCTACGCGCTCGGCCCGTCGATGTACTACGGGGCCGGTGCCGGCATGCTGCCGACCGCGATGTCGGTCGTCAGCGACATGATCGAGATCGGCCGGAACATCTTTGCCCGCGCCGCCGGGGCCGCGAAGCCGGCGCGCCCCATCGCCACCGAGCGCGCGCTCGTGCCGCTCGCCGATATCCGCACGCGCTACTACCTGCGCTTCGGCGTGCAGGACCAGCCGGGTGTGCTCGGCCAGCTCATGACGGTCCTCGGCGCGCACGGCGTGTCGATCGCCCAGGTCGTACAGGACTCCGCCTCCACGGACCCCGTCATGGTGGTGGTGCTCACGCACGAGGCGCGCGAAGGCGATATGCGGGCCGCGCTGGCCGAGATCGACAGCCTTGCCGTCGTGCGCCAGCCCGCGCGCGTCATCAGGATTGCCTCGTGACCCGTCCGGGTGTGATCGAGCACGAGATCCGCGTGATCTTCGGCGACACCGATCAGATGGGCGTCGTCTATTACGGGAACTACCTGCGCTTCTTCGAGAGCGCCCGCGCCCACTACTGGCGCGCACTCGGCCGGAGCTACCAGGACCTCGTCGACTGGGACGTCGCGATGCCCGTCGTCGAGGCGCAGTGCAAGTACCGGCGCCCCGCTCACTACGAGGACCTCCTGATCGTCGAGACGTGGGTCAGCGAGCTGCGCGCCGCCAGCCTCCGCTTCAGCTACCGCATCCTCCGTGGTGAGACCGTGCTCGCGGATGGCTCCACCCGGCACGCCATCATCGGGGGCAACGGCAAGCCGAAGGCCCTGCCGCCCCAGCTCCGTGACGCGATTCCCCACGTCTTGACGTGATATCCATTCGCGCATGAGAGACCGCAACCTCGCCCTCGAAGTCGTGCGCATCACCGAGGCCGCCGCGATGGCGTCGGCGCGACTCATGGGCCGTGGTGATCGCAAGCTCGCCGACCACGTCGCTGTCGAAGCGATGCGCCGCGCGTTCGATGCGATCGACATCCGGGGCACCGTCGTCATCGGCGAAGGCGAGCGCGACGAGGCCCCCATGCTCTTCATCGGCGAGACCGTCGGCGCGGGTTGGAAGGAGAGCGGCGACGAGTCGCCCAAGGTCGACATCGCCGTGGATCCGCTCGAGGGCACGAACCTCTGTGCGACCGGCGCCCCCGATGCCATCAGCGTCATCGCCATCGCCGACGACGGCCAGTTCCTGAACGCCCCCGACACGTACATGCAGAAGATCGCCGTCGGCCCGGAGGCGCGCGGCCAGATCGATCTCCGCGAGTCGCCCACCTGGAACCTCGAGCGCATCGCCAAGGCGAAGGGCAAGAAGGTCTCCGACTGCACCGCCGTCATCCTCGACCGCGATCGCCACAGCGATCTCATCAACGAGGTCCGCCAGGCCGGCGCCCGCATCCGCCTCATCGGCGACGGCGACGTCTCGGGCGCGGTCATGACCGCGAACCCCGAATCCGGCATCGACGTCCTGTTCGGCACCGGTGGCGCGCCCGAGGGCGTGATCGCCGCCGCGGCCATGAAGTGTGTTGGTGGCGAGCTCCAGGGACGCCTCAAGTGGCGTAGCGACGACGAGCGTGCCCGCGGCCTCCGCATGGGCATCGCCGACGCCGACCGCATCTACCTCACCGAGGACCTCGCCAAGGGCGACGTCATGTTCGCCGCGACCGGCGTCAGCAAGGGCT
>JALHPV010000207.1 GCA_022842285.1 Kofleriaceae bacterium | reverse complement strand
CGGTGCTGAACACGAAGCCCCGAGGCGTTCGTCCTGGTGCGCGAAGCGCTAACCCTCTCTCTTCTGACCTTGGCGTTCCCTGGCGTCTTGGCGTCCAACCCTCTCGAGCACGAACGCCGAGCCCCGCCCACCTCACACGTCCTGGTGCGCGAAGCGCTAACCCTCTCTCTTCAAACCTTGGCGTTCCCTGGCGTCTTGGCGTCCAACCCTCTCGAGCACGAACGCCGAGCCCCGCCCATCAGCTCGCATCCGGGCCGACGTGCATCCGGTGCGCGGCGGCGGTGAAGGCCTCCTCCGAGGCCACCTCGCGACGCGAGAGCGAGACCAGGATTCCGACGAGGAACGAGAGCGGCACCGTGATGAGGCCCGGGTTCTTCAGCGGGAACGGCGCGGGACCGTTGGCGAGCACGTCGGTCCACACGGTCGGGGAGAGGACGATCAGGACGATCGTGACGATGGTGCCGGTGAGCATGCTCGCGACCGCGCCGGTGGTGGTGAAGCGGCGCCAGAGCATGGACAGGAGGAGCGCGGGGAAGTTGGCGCTGGCGGCGATCGCGAAGGCGAGGCCGACCATGAAGGCGACGTTCTGATCCTCGAAGACGAGGCCGAAGACGATCGCGATGATGGCGAGCCCGATCGTGGCGATGCGGGCGACGACAAGCTGCTCGCGCTCGTTCGGCTTGCCGTCGCGGACCACGTGGCCCCAGAGATCGTGCGAGAGGGCAGCGGCGCCCGACAGGGTCAGCCCCGCGACGACGGCGAGGATGGTCGCGAAGGCCACGGCGGAGATGAAGCCGAGGAAGCCGGTGCCGCCGAGGACCTCGGCGAGGAGCGGCGCGGCCATGTTGCTGCCGGGGACCTTGATCGCCTCGCGGCCGACGAGGACCGCAGCGCCGAAGCCGAGGATGAAGGTGACGAGGTAGAAGAAGCCGATGAGCGAGGTGGCGTAGGCGACCGACGTGCGGGCGGTCTTCGCATCCTTGACCGTGTAGAAGCGCATCAGGATGTGCGGCAGCCCGGCGGTGCCGAACATGAGGGCGATGCCGAGGGAGATGGAGTCGAGCGCGGACTCGTTGCCGGGGGCCATGACGCCAGCGCCGTACTGCTTGCGGGCTTCGCCGAAGAGCTCGAGGGGATTGAAGTTGAACTGCGCGAGGACCATCACGGCGAGGATCGTGGCGCCCAGCAGCAACAGGCACGCCTTGATGATCTGGACCCAGGTGGTCGCGATCATGCCGCCGAAGAGGACGTACACGAGCATGACACTGCCGACGATGACGAGCGCGGTGCCGTAGCGCAGGCCGAACATGAGCTGGATGAGCTTCCCGGCGCCGACCATCTGGGCGATCAGGTAGAAGCTGACGACGGCGAGGGTGCTGATGGCGGCGGCGATGCGCACCGGCTTTTGGCGGAGGCGGTACGCGACGACGTCGGCGAAGGTGTACTTGCCGAGGTTGCGCAGGGGCTCGGCGATCAGGAAGGTGATCACCGGCCAGCCGACGAGCCAGCCGACGGAGTAGATGAGGCCGTCGAAGCCCTTCATCGCGACCATGCCCGCGATGCCCAGGAAGCTCGCGGCGCTCATGTAGTCGCCGGCGAGCGCGAAGCCGTTCTGCAGGGCCGAGATGTCACCGCCAGCGGTGAAGAACTCGCGCGTGGAGCGCGTCCTGCGTGCTGCCCAGTAGGTGATACCGAGCGTGACGCCGACGAAGGCGAGGAACCACGCGATCGCGACGTCACTCACCATCTGGCACGTTCGCCCGCAGCGCGGCGATCGCGGGGTCGTGGACGCGATTCGCCCAACGCACGTAGATCGCGGTGAGCACGGGCGCGAGGACGATGGCCCCCGCGCCCAAGAGGATGCCGACGCTGATCCGCTCGCCAGCGAGTAGGGTCGCGGCGAGCGGCTTGGCGAAGGCGACGATGAGAACGAACCCGAAGTAGCCGACCATCATCAGCGCGGTCAGCACTCCACCGACGCGCCAGCGCCGTGCGATCACACGGCTCAAGTCGGTGCGCCTTTCGGCGTCATTTTTCCCTGCCCCTGCCACCGTTCCTCTCATCCGGCGGCGGTGCGCTACGTGCTCCGGCCGTCTGGCTCGTCGGACATCTATGCGTTGCGCGGCTGGATCGGCGTCGAGAGCGTGAGCTGAGCGGCGCGGCTGCGCGTCTCGATCTGGATCTCGACGGCCTCGGCATCGATCGCGACGTACTTCGCGATGACGGCCGCGATCTCCTCGCGCATCGCCTGGAGGCGTCCGCCCTCGAGGCCCGAGCGGTCATGCGCGAGTACGAGGTGCAGGCGGCCCTTCGCGGCGGATGCCGACGACTTGGCCGTGAACATGTTCTTGATGTTGCTCCACATGGGAAACCTCACGCCGGCGACGCGGCCAGACCGAGCGCGCGCCCGATCCGGGTGAAGAAGCCGATGCTCGTCGCCGGAGCCTCGACCTCGTGGCCTGCGAGCTTCTTCGCGATGCGCTGCAGCTCCTTCGCGGCGAGCGACTTGGTGGTGACCTCGAGCACCGCCGGTACACCCTTGTTGGTGGTGGCGACGATCTGGTCGTCCATCGGCACCGCGCCGAGGAGCTCGAGCGCGAGGATCTCGATCACGTCCGCCTGGGAGAGCATGTCGCCCTTCTTCACGAGGGCGGCGTTGATGCGGTTCACGATGAGGCGCGCCGGAACGTCGGCGGCGGCGAGCAAGCCCACCACGCGGTCGGCGTCACGGATCGAGGACACCTCGGGCGTCGCGACGACGATCGCCTCGTCGGCACCGGCGATGGCGTTCTTGAAGCCCATCTCGATGCCGGCCGGGCAATCGATGATGACGAAGTCATGCATCTGCTTCAGCTCGTTCACGAGCGAGCGCATCTCCTCGGGCGTGACCGCGTCCTTGTCGTCGGTCTGCGACGCCGGGAGGAGCCACAGGTTCTCCATGCGGCGGTCCTTGATCAGCGCCTTCTGCACGGCGCACTTGCCGCGGATGGCGTCGACGACGTGGAACACGATGCGGTTCTCGAGGCCCATGACGACGTCGAGGTTGCGCAGACCGATGTCGGCGTCGATGAGGACGACCGAATGCCCGAGCTGCGCGAGGGCGGTGCCGAGATTGGCGGAGACAGTCGTCTTGCCGACGCCTCCCTTACCGGACGTAACAACAATTGCGCGACCCATGGTGTGTGTTCCTTTCAGATGCTGGCCGCCAGACTGCGAGGCAGCCGGCCCTGATAACGCTCGACAACGATCGAGGCGTCGGTGACGTAAGCAATCTCTGCGTCGGTAGCGCCCGCATCACCCTCGCCCGCCCGCGCGACCATGCGGCCGATGCGGAGCTGCTGGGGCTCGAGACGGAGCGCGAGAATGAAGCCAACGGTGGCGCCGATCCCGGCGTGAGCCGTACCGCGCAGACGACCGAGGACGACGATGTTGCCCTCGGCGCGCACCTCGGCGCCCGGGTTCACGTCGCCGAAGATGATGAGGTGACCGCGGTGCTCGAGGATGACCCCCGAGCGAACCGGACCGACGACGACGCGCGTCTTCTCGCTCGCCTCGATGACATCGGGGACGACGACCGTCGTCTGCGTGCCGAGCGGGAACTGCTCCGGCGCCGGCTCTTCCTGCACGAACGCGAGCGCGCGCGCGAGGGCCGCCGCGTCGTTGGCCTCGGGGGCAGGAAACACCGGCGCGGCGAGCACGGTCGGCTCGTCCGCCGGATCGATGATTACTTCGGGGGTGAAGAGCTTCAGCTCCTCGGAGGTCATCGAGGCCTCGACCAGCTCGACCTGCGGCACGGCGGCCGGCGCGGAGCCGAGCGCGAAGCCCGACGTGGGGATGGCATCGGCGGCGTTCTGCGGGTCCATCGTGCCCGCCGCGAGCCGCTTGCTGCGGACCGGCGAGACCTCGGTGATGCGGAGCTCGAACTGGCGGGCGAGCTCGTCCAGGCGCGCGAGGCAGCCCGCGACCAGCGGACCCTCTTCCACCCGCACGAGCACGTCGCTGCCGCGGAAGAAGCCGGGAGCCTCGGAGAGGCGCGCCGTCACCGTGGCGACGACGTCGGCGACTGGCGCCCCCGCCCACACGACGAGCTCGAGGCCACGTGCCGTGCCACGAAGGACCGCGGCGGGCCGCTCCTCGTCGAGGCGTCCACAGATCGGCGCGCCCTGCAGCTCGATAAGCTCCGACATAATAAAAGCCGTAAACCCAGCTCAGGGTGAGGGCAAATTTTTGGCTATGAAGGGCCATGCCCCAGACGCGTGCCGAGGTCACCCGCTACGCCGAAACGTCCCTCCATGCCGACGTCATGGCGTTCGTCACCGACCTCGCGAATCAGGGAGATCGCCGCTTTCACCTGACGTCGTTTGGCACGTCGCCCGGTGGCCGGGATCTGCCCCTGTGCGTCCTGTCGGCGCATGGGATCAAAACTCCTGAGGAATCCCGGAAGCGCGGCCTGCCCGTCGTCCTCGTGATCAACGGCATCCATGCCGGCGAGGTCGAAGGGAAAGAAGCGTGCCTGATGCTCATGCGGGATCTGCTCGACGGGCAGCACGCCGGCATCCTCGAGGCGATCACCCTCGTCGTGGTCCCGCTGTTCAACCCCGATGGCAACGACGCGATCGCTCCCGAGAACCGCAAGCTGAACCTGGCGCGGCTCGAAGGCCAGATCGGCCCGGAGAAGGTCGGCACGCGCGTGAACGCGTCGGGCATCAACCTGAACCGCGACTACCTCCGCCAGGCCGCCCCCGAGATGCGGCTTCTGCAGAAGCGCGTCTGTCAGGTGTGGGAGCCCGAGCTGACGATCGACACGCACGCCACGAACGGCTCCGTGCACCGCATGTGGATGACGTACGACGTGCCGCACACGAGCGCCGCCGGTCGCCCCGAGCCGATCGCCTTCATGCGCGAACGCGTGATGCCGCACGTGCAGTCGGCGCTCGCCTCGAAGCACTCGCTGACGGCCGGGTGGTACGGGAACTTCGTCGAGGACGAGCAAGCGCTCGATGCCCACCGCGACGCTGATCCGCAGCAAGACGTCACCGAGGGCTGGATGACGTATCCGCATCATCCGCGCTTCGGCAGCAACTACCGAGGCCTCACGAATCGCCTCGACCTGTTGCTCGAGTGCTTCTCCTATCTCTCGTTTCCCGATCGCGTGCGCACGACCTACGCGACGATCCTCGAGGCGCTGCTCTATGTCGCGGCACACAAGGACGACGTCATGCAGGTGGTCGCGTCGTCTCGCATGCCGCGTCCCGAGATCGCGGTGCGCATGAAGCTCGAGGCGTTCCCGACGAAGATCGACATCCCGACGTTCCGCCCGCGCGTGCCCGACGGCGAGCCGGCCTTCGCGACCATCAAGTACCTCGCGAACTTCGTCGGCACGACGATCGTGAAACGCCCGCCGGGCTACATCGTGCCGGAGCCGATGGCCGCGCACCTCGCGCAGCACGGACTCGCCGTCGAGGAGCTGGCAGGCCACGAAGGCGAGGTCGAGATCGCGACGGCCGCGGGGTTTGACACCGAGGGGGGCCGGAAGATCCTCGAGGCATCGACCGTGGGTGATCTGCGGGTCGAGTGGAAGCGGCAGACGCGCGCCTACCCGGCCGGCGCGAAGCTCGTGCGCACGGAGCAGCCGCTCGGGGCCATCGCCGTGTACCTCTGCGAGCCCGAGAGCGACGACGGTGCCGTCGAGAACGGCCTCGTGCCCTCCCCATCCGTCGGGGCCGAGTTCCCGATCTGGCGCGCGTGGTAACTCGAGGTGGGACCGCGCCGGGGTTCTGCTAATGTTGGCGCGTGAGTGACGACCTCCCGCCCTGCGGTATCTACCGGACCGTGAAGAAGATCGGCACCCTCGAGGAGGGCCGGCTCGTGTACTTCCACAATCACGGCAATCCAGGCCCGGGCGTCTACTTCCCCGAGCGCTGGAACGCGAACCGCTGCACCTTCTCCGAGAAGGGCATGACGTTGCCGGGCACGTGGGACACTTCGGCGCTCAAGCCGCTGCCGGCCGAGGGCTTCTATCGCGTCGCGAAGAAGTTCGTGTGCTGCTCGAAGAAGTGCGTGACGTTCGAGCCCGAGATGCTGATCCAGCTCGGCTACAACGGCGCGGGCAAGGCGCTCCTCTTCGTCCCGGAGCTCGCGGGCTCGTCGATCAACGTCCCCGAGAAGGGCACGCCCGTCGACGACGACGCGTTCGCCTCGATCGTCAAGCTGACGCTCCCCGAGCGCGAGGTGCGCCACGACCTCTCGCTGCCGCGTGGCCTTGTCGTCCACTGACGAGGCGGCTTACTCCGACCGTCAGGATTGGTGAGGCCGCCCGCTATTCGTGCGGCGACCATCCGTCATCGTCGGGAGATCGACGACGGAGAGCGCGCCCGGCGGGCGCTTCGCGGAGCACTGGCGGCGCGCCCAGCGCGTCGGCCGCGCCAGTGAGAGCGTCGAATCAGGCCAGGGAGACGCTGCTTAGAGCGTGCAGCCCATCGCGCCGGCGGTCTGCTTGAGACCGTCGAGGCCCGCCGTGCAGCCGTCCGACCACGCCTTCTTGGTGGCGTCGTCCGTGGCCGAGGCGAAGTTCTTCCACGCGTCGACCGTGGCGTCGTAGCCCTGCTTCATGGAGTCCTTGGCCGGGCCGAGCTTGTCGCACTTGGCGAGGCTCTCGAACGCCGCCATGTAGTCCTTGCAGGCCTGCGGGTAGTTCGACGTGTCCGCGCCACCGGGGGCTGCAGCGGCCGTGTCGCCCGAGCCAGCGGGGGCGGCCGGGGCCGGGTCAGCAGCCGGGGCCGGATCAGCAGCCGGGGGCGTCTTGGACGCAGCCGCCATCGCCTTCTGGACGCACTCACCAAAGCGCGTGGCCTCGGCGGTGATGGCCTTCGCCTCGTCGGCCGTCGCCGTGGCCTTGGCGTTCTCCGTCATCCACTTCGTCATGTCGTCGCTGAGCTTGGTGATGCACTCCTGCGTGGTGCACTTGCAGGCGTCGTCGGCAAACTGCTTCATCTTCTTGGTCGCTTCGGCGCCGCCTTTGCTGCCGCAGCCCACTGCGACGAGAAGAGAGAACACGGTCGTGGAGAGGATAGAGATGTTGCGCACGGCTTATCCTTCTACGCATGTAGGGCCCTGGCGCAAAGGTCTGCGCGCCACATTCTACTGGACCTACATTGGCCCCTTTCACCGATCTCACCCTGTCTGGACTTGGCCAGGCTAGTCGGTATGAGGCAGATCGTAGACGTCGCAGTCGCCGCACAATTGTGTCCCGGTGCGCGGAATCGGTAGCGCCGTGCCCTCCTGCCGCGCAACCAACTTCTCACCGCACTGCGTGCAGTGGGGGAGGATCGACGGAATTCGCGAGTTGGAGGCGCTCGGGGCGGTGACTACGTGCATATCGCCACGAAGTTGCGAAGCATGTGCCACGCGATGACGCATGACGCATGCGGTCGTGATCACCGTCGCTGAGTATGGGCACTGACTAGCTGTCCGCCGAGCGGACGAGCTGCCACTGCGGCCATGCGAGCTCGGGATCGAGATCCGCATAACCACGGCCGCGCTCGAGCTTCTGCACGTCGGCGACCTGGAGCGAGATGCACACCGCTTGATCGCGGATCATCTCGACCTGCTCCTGCGTGAGCGGGGCCCCCGCTCGCTCTTCGGCCGCCGCGAGGAGCGCGAGGAGCGGCGGGGTGAAGGCGAACGCGAGCTCGCGGGTCGGTCGTGCCTTCCCGCCGGGAGGACCGACCCGCCAGGTGCCGTACGGGTTGTGGCACGGATGATCGCGCGGGTACTCGACGGCCGGCCAGCGCTCGACGACACGGCGCGGAGTTTCGGCGTCGGGTGCGAAGGTCTGGCCGGACTGCAGCAGCGGATCCTCGGCGAGCTGATAGATGTCGAGCACGGTCGCGAAGGCCTGCAGCTCGCGCCGATCGCCCTCGAGGGGGATGCGCACGTCGGGCAGCGAGAACACGTGCATGCCGATCGACTGGAGCGCGTTGTCGGAGCCGAGAAACGCGACCGCGCCGCGGTGCCAGGCCCACGGGTCATCGGACTCGAAGATCTCGATCCACGTGGCGATGTCCCAGCCGAGCTTGGACTCCTCGATGCGCACCGCGAGAGCGCCGGCCTCGCGGAGCTGCTTCACCGCGGCCACGATCTGCTTGCGCCCGGTCTTGAGGTCGACCGGCCACATCATCACGAGCGCGCCGAGAGCCTGGTCGATCTTCGCGACCGTCGCCGGCTCGACGGTCCCGAACGAGAACGCCTGACCGAAGTGACCGTCGTTCTCGATCCAGTCGGTCGGGCAGTCGACATTCACCGCACGCAGGAGCGCGCCGCCGGGAACGAACAGTGTCACGCGCGTGATCGCGTCGGGCATGCCCCCGACCATACACTCGGTCCATGAGCGTGCTCGCCCGCCTGCGCGTGCTGCTGCCGAGCTGGCGCTTCTTCGATCGCGCGGTCCGCGCGCCGCGCTTGTGGCTCCGGCGCGACGACGGGCCGTGGCAGGAAGTCGCCGCGCCCGCTCCCACGCCATGGCGCTGGGCCTTCGCACCGGCGCACAACCTGGCCCTCGCCGAGCAGAGCGCCGTCGAACATCTCGTCGCCCACATCGAGGAGCTGGAGGCCACCGACGACGATATCGCCGACGACGCCCCCGCCATCATCACGTCGATCCCGTACCGCCTCGTCGACGCGATCGCGCGCGAGCACGCCCACGGGGCCGCGCGCTACCAGTGGAAGATCGTCGCCCCCGACGGCGATGCGTCCGTCGACTTCGTGACGGCCCCGGAGCGAGCCGCATGATCGACTGGATGGCCCGCCTTGCTGGGGTCGCGGCCGTGGTCG
Organism: Kofleriaceae bacterium; assembly: GCA_022842285.1. Lineage (GTDB taxonomy): Bacteria > Myxococcota_A > Polyangia > Haliangiales > Haliangiaceae > JABFXX01. Next base: position 4,016 of record JALHPV010000207.1, on the reverse strand, counting down.
CGGGGCTCGAGTTGCTCGTCGTGCGACGGGCCTTCACCCGCCCGTTCCATGTCTCGATCGTCGGGGCCGACCTCCCCGCCGTCATGCGTCCGCTCTTCGGCGCGCACGCCACGATCGCCATCTGTTCGCTCCTGGTCGCCACCGGCGTCGCGCTCCTGGTCGGGGCGCCGCCACCGGTCGCCGCCCTCGGAGCCGTCTGCGTGCTCGCGGTCGCCGTCCGCTTCCGCGGCACCTTCAACGGTGGCAGCGACTCGATGCTGCTCTACGTCCTCGTCGCCCTGGCGCTCCCCGCGCGCTACGGGCTCGCCCTCGCCGCCGGCCAGCTGACGCTCTCCTACGTCCTCGCCGGCATCGCGAAGCTCGGCGATCCGGCCTGGCGCTCGGGCACCGCCCTCGCGACCCTCGTGGATCTCCCGCAGTACGCGGTCCCGCGTCCGATCGCACGCGTGCTCGCGAGCCCGCTCGGTCGCGGCGCGGCCTTCGTCATGCTCGCCTTCGAGTGCACGTTTCCACTCGCCTTCCTCCATCCCACCGCGTGCTGGATCTATCTCGGCATCGGCGCCGCGTTCCACCTCGCGAATGCCGTCGCCTTTGGCCTCAACCGCTTCCTGTGGACCTGGCTCGCCGCCTACCCGGCGATGGTCCACTGGGGCGCTTAGCTCTCGACGGAGAGCTCGATGCGCACGGAGCCGTCGGTCCCGCGCGTCCAGCGTGCGGCCGTGAGCACGAGATCTTCGAGATCGTGGCCATAGATCCCGTAGGCGCCGTCGGTGCGATTGCGATTGGCGAGGCCATTGCGCTCGTCGCGTGGGACGGTCTTGGTCTGGGCGGTGCCCTCTTCGGCCTCGTAGATGTTGTCGTACTCGTCGATGATGGCGCGCACGAGTGCAGCCCGCGTGAACCCCTGGGTGAGAGGCGCGGAGATCTCGACGGTGGCTGGCTTCGACAGCGGGTAGTCGATCACGAGGATGGCGTGCTCGAACGGAATGACGACGTCCTCGGGCCGGTCCAGGGCGGCCAGCGATGCTTCGAGGTTGGCGATGCGGAGCGACGGGAAGGCGATGCGGGTCGGCATCATCGCGACGGGGGCCGGCGAGACGCGGACGCGCGAGAGGAACCACCAGCCGGCCACGATGACGAGCAGTGCGATGGCGAGGTAGGGCATGACCGAGGCGAAGTCTGCCATGCCCCGCGCGTGGACGGCACTTTCCGCCGGTCGGCTCGGCCGCCCGACCTGAGGCTCGCTCGACGGATGTGGAGACACCGGCCAAGCGCGAGGCCCCGCTCAGTTCGATGAATCCCCGTCGCTGGGGGTCGAGACTTCGATCATCGCATCATCGACATCCACGGCCGGGATGCCGGAGTCCCGGGCGAGAGGTGCCGACTCGCCCGCCTTCGTGAAGCGCACCGTGGGACCGCCGTCGCCGTGGTCGCTGCCGATCACGCGCGAGTCGCCTTGCTCGGCCGAGCCGGCGAGAGTTGGGTTTGGGCCGATGAACGTGTCGCTCTTCGGCGCGGGCCCCGATCCGGTGGTCTCGTCGGAGCTCGGATCTTCGTCGCCGCCCGAGATCGTCACGTCGGGGTCCTCGGCGTCGCGGAGCTGCGCGAGGCCTTCTTCCAGGTAGGCGATGAAGTGCTTGCGATCGAGCGCGTTGCGGCGGGCTTCGCCTTCCGCGAGCTCGAGGCGTTCACGGAGGGAGCGCTTCTGCTCGGTGAGCTGCTCGATGGCGGCCGACGCCGTGGTCATCCGCTCGTCGAGGTTGGCCTTCTCGGCGGTGACGCGCTCGTGGCTCAGCTTCAGCTCGGCCAGCTCGCGCTCGAGGCGCGCGCGGGTCTCCTCGGCGGCGGCGGTGGCCTTGTCGAAGTGCTGCTCGCGGAGCTCGGCGTGACGCGTGGTCTGCTGCAGCGTGATGGTCGTGGCGTCGCGCTCGTCCGAGACCTTCTGCAGCTCGGCGGCGGCGGTGCGCTGATGTTGTGCGAGCTCGAGGGTGTGCTGTTCGACCAGCTGCGCGTGCTCGCGCTGGAAGGTCTCCTCGCGCTCGGCCGCGGCGCGAGTGGTCTCGGTCCGCAGCGCGGCCAGCTCGTCCTCGAGCCGCTGCCGCTCCTCGGCGAGCGAGAGGGCCGCGAGCGCCTTCGGCTCCAGCTCACCGCGGAGCATCGCGAGGGACTTCTCGTTGGAGTCGCGGAGCTGAGCGAGCTCCTCTTCGTGCGACTCGCGCATCCGCGTGGTGGTGGCGAGCAGAGCGGCCCCGGCCGCGTCACTGGCCATGCGCTTCTGCGTCTCGAGCTTCGTGATCTCGCTGCGGTGCTGGTCCTCGAGCTGCGCACGCTCCTGGGTCCAGGTCCGATGGGCATCTTCGAGCTGGGCCGTGAGCTCGGCGACGCGGGCCTCGGCTTGCGCCCGCAGCTCCTTCTCGCGGTCACGTGCGCGGGCGTGCTCCTCGGCGGTGGTGACCGTGTCGAGGAGCCGCTGCTCGACGCCGAGCGTGCGGGTCTGGTAGGCGATCAGGTCGTCGATGCGCTGCTGCTGCTGCGTCTGCTCGTCGACGAGGTTGTCGTACGCGGTGGAGACAGCGAGGCGCTTCTCGACCTCGGACGCGACCTCCTCGTCCTTGTCGGCGATGGTGCGCTGCGCCTCGGCGAGCTGGCGCTGGAGCGTGGAGAGCTGGCGCCGGAGAGCGATCTCGGCGTCGGGCGCGATTCCCCCGGCTCCCCCGGCGGTGGGCGTACGTGACCGGCGCTGACCGGCGCCAGCGGCGACGGCAGCAGCGGGAGATTGCGTCACAGTCCGAGGCGTGAGACCGCTAGCCGGGTACACGCGATCTACGCGGTAGTTGCTGGCCGTGTCGTCGTCGCCCTCGGGATCCTGACGCGCGTCGCGTCCGCCCGCTTTCTTCGTCACCTCCGAAGAGTATCGGTCGCGCGCGCTGCGATCAACGCACCGGGGCGATCGTGCGAACAAGCCGACGTGTACATGTGGGCCCGCGCGGGCCGCGCCCACCGCTCACGCGGGCGGTCTCACGCTATCCTCGTGCGGTGCCCCTGCGCGTGCGCGTCTGCGACCAGCTGGATGTCGTCGACGACGCCGTCACCGCGTTCGCGGTCGAGGGCGTGACGTGGCCCGTGATCGTCACGCGCATCGGCGGTGAGCTCGTCGCGTTCCCCGGCGTGTGTCCGCACGAGGACGTGCCGCTCGAGGACTTCGGGGTCATCGAGGGCGGCGAGGTCCGGTGCCGGGTGCACGGCTACCGGTTCGATCTCGCGACCGGCACGTGCGAGCACATGCCGGCCCTGAACCTGCGCCGCTACAAGATCACGCTCGTCGGCAGCGAGGTCTGGGTCGACCTGCTGTAGTCGCGCTCAGTCGTTGATGCCCATGACGGTCAATGTGCCCTGCTGGAAGGGAGCGTTGGTACCGACGGTGCCCGGCGCGCCGAACGCGAGGCGCGCGCGGATCTGCACCGTGTGCATGCCCGGCGCGAGGTGCACGGCGAGCGACTGCGACCAGATGCTCGTCGTGCCCGGCGTGCCGCCGTGAACGGAGACGCGACGCGTGCCGCCCGGCTCCTGCTTGTTGTCGACGAAGATCGCGACCTCCATGCTCGAGAACACGAGCGAGTCGATCGGGCCGCTCGTGCTGATCACGTACGTCGCGGCATCGGTGCCGCTGTTGATGATCGGCATCGAGAGCCCGGGGAGGTTCGTGAACGTGTCGAGGAAGATGAACGCGCCGCCCGTGCCGAGCGCCGTCTCGGCGAACTGCCCCGCCGAGCCCGATGGCCCCACAGGCCCCTGCGGACCCGCGACGCCCTGCGGACCCGCCGGTCCGATCTGCCCCGCCGGACCGGTCTGACCCGTCGGACCCGCCGGTCCCACCGGACCCGCCACGCCGGTCGCGCCGACCGGACCCGCCGGTCCAACTGGACCTACCGGTCCCGCCACACCCTGCGGACCCGCCGGGCCCACGCTGCCCGTCGGCCCCGCCGGACCCGCCGGTCCCGCCACACCCTGCGGAC
>JALHPV010000206.1 GCA_022842285.1 Kofleriaceae bacterium | reverse complement strand
GATGGGGGCGCTCGTCGGGCGCGCCGCGCTGCTCGCCGGGCTCGGGCTGCTCGTCGGCGCCGCTCTCGGTTCGGGCGCTCTCGCCGTCATGCTCGCCCTCGCGGCTTGCGTGGCCACCTGGGTGCTCGTCAAGCGCGCGCACGCCCTCCGCCTCGCGCAATGCGACGAGCAGTTTCCGCAGGCACTCGAGATCATGGCGCTGGCTCTGCGCGCCGGTCACGCCTTGCCGGGTGCCCTCGCGCTCGCGGCGCAGGAGGTCCCGGCGCCGCTGTCCCACGAGCTCAAGCAGGCCCACGAGGAGCACCAGCTCGGCCGCCCCATCGCGGATGTCTTCGCGGCCATGGGCGAGCGCCTGCCCGGCTGCGCCGCGGTCGAGACGTTCGTGGTCGCGGTCGCCGTCCTCCAGGAGACCGGCGGCAACCTGATCGCCGTCATCGATCGCATCGTCGAGAACGCCCGCGCTCGGTCCGGGTATCGCACCCGGCTGCGCGCGCTCACCGCGGAGGGCCGCCAGTCGGCGCGCATGCTCGCGCTCCTGCCCATCGGCTTCGGCGTCCTCGCCTTCGCGAGCGACCCGTCCTACGGCGGGATGCTGATTCACGACAGCGGCGGCCGGATGGTCCTCGTTGTCGCCACCGTGTTGTGGCTCACCGGTCTTGCGTGGACGCGCCGCCTCGTGCGGCCGATGGCCTGAAGGCCAAGAGGGAGATCGCCATCATGGACGCTTCCAGCCTGTCTCTGGTCTCTGCCGGGTGCGCCGCGGGCGCGGCCGTCGCCGGTCTCGCCACCTACGTGCGCATGCGGTCCGCATCGCTGGCCAGCGAGCCAGGGGACGTGTCCGCCGCCCTCTGGCGCCGGGCCGTCTCGCCCGTCGCGGTGCACCTGCGCCCGACGAACGTCGACGAGCTGCATGGCCTCGAGACGCAGCTCTTGATGGCAGGCCGCCGCTCGCGTGAAGCGATCGATCAGTTCTGCGAGGAGCGCGTCGCGGCCGTCCTCGGCGGAATCTCGCTCGCGCTGGTCGCCGGCGCAGTTGTCGGCGGGCTCACAGGTTTTGCGCTCGCGATGGGGTCGCTCGTCCTCGGGCTTCTTGGCCCCCGCAAGCTCCTCGCGATCCGCGGTGCGGAGCGGCGTGAGGCCGTCGCGTCGGCGCTACCGGGGGCGATCGACCTCCTGACGACGTGCATCGATGCCGGCCTCTCGCTCGAGCACGCCCTCACCCGCGTCGCGCGCGAGCTCACCGCTAGCGCGCCCATCCTCGCCGGAGAGCTCGGCACCACCGCCCGCGAGCTCGAGGCCGGCGTGTCGCTCGCCGACGGCCTGCGCCGCCTCTCTCGCCGCGTCGGGCTCGATGACCTCTCCGCGCTGTGCGGCGTGCTCGCGCAAGCCCACGGTCTGGGCGCGCCCATCGGCAACACGCTGCGCGAGTTCGCGGCGTCCTCGCGGCGCGCTCGCACCGGCATGCTCGAGGAGCGCGCGGGCAAGCTCGCGGCGCAGCTCACCCTCCCGCTCGCAGCGTGCCTGATGCCAGCGGCGATGCTCATCATCCTCGGCCCGGCCGCCCTGCAGCTGGTTCGCGCGTTGCACTAGAGGTCGCCATGCGCACGATTCCGGGGTTGGTTGTCCTCATCGCGCTGTCGGCTTGCGGCAGCGTCCAGAAGCAGCACCAGCAGATCCAGCGGGAGGGCGAGTCCCTCCGCGGCGAGCTCGCCGAGCTGTACGTGGCGAAGGGCGCGAAGGAAGCGGCGGTGCCGCTGCTGCAGCGGATCATCTCCGAACACCCCGATGATGCGCGCGCCCGGGTCCTCTACGGTTGCGTGCTGCGCGACTCGAGCCTCTACCCGCAGGCCGAGACGCAGTTCAAGGCCGCGCTCATCCTCGACGGCAAGCGCCCCGACGCCCACGCGGGCTACGCGATCCTCCTCGACCTGACCGATCGCCACCTCCTGGCGCTCACGCATCACCAGGAAGCCACGAAGCTCGCGCCGGGCATGGCCGACTATCGCAACAACCTCGGCTTCTCGCTCCTGTCGGCCGGCGATCCGGTCGCCGCCATCCCGCACCTCGAGAAGGCGCTCGCCCTCGATCCCGGGCTCGGTCAGGCGTACGTGAACCTCGGCTTCGCGTACGGCCGCGCCGATCGCATGGCCGATGCGGAGCGCACGTTCAAGGCCGGGCTCGGCGAGGCGGCCGCGCTGCTCGACCTCGCGATCATCCACGACGAGCGCGGCGAGACCGAGCGCGCCCGCGAGCTCCGCCAGCGAGCCTATGCCCTCTCGCCGGAGCTCCGCCCCACCGTCACGTTCAAGGAGTCCCCGTGAAGAAGATCCTGCTGCTCCTCGTTGTCGTCACTGGCTGCCGCAAGGCGCACCTCGGCGACGACCAGACGCTCGCCGCACGGAACGCGTTCGCCGCCCAGGTCGCGAGCAAGCCGGCCCGGACGCCGACGTTTGGCGCCGACGATGCCGACGCCACGCTGCGAGCGCGGCGCCGGGTCTCCGGCCAGGCGGGTTCGTCGACGACGCCCGCGCCAGGCTCGATCACGATGCCGACGATCCCGATGGGGGGTGACGTCGGCGCCTGGCAGGGCGCCAAGGCTCCCATCTCGCTCGAGGCGAAGTGAGTTTCAACGCCGCGGCGCCCGTCGGCGCGGCTGCTCGCGAGCGGTTGCCCACGAGCGTCCGCCGGCGGCAGCCCGAGCGCGGCGCGGTCACCCCGGCGATCGTCGTCGCGTGTCTGCTCGCGAGCGCGCTGTCGCTCGGCGGGATCACCCTCGGTCGCATGGCCGCGGTTCGCAGTGATGCGCAGCGGTCCGCCGATGCGGCCGCCCTCGCGGCCCTGCAGGTCATCAAGGAGCGCGGCCTGCCGTTCGACGCCCGGGCGAAGGCCGCCGCCGAGGCCATCGCGCGCGCGAACACGCCCAACCCCGTCGCCATCACGTGGCAGGTCAACGAGACGGCCGACGCCGTGACCATCACCGCCCTCGCCACCGTCGAGGTCGACACGCCTCGCTTCGTGTTCCTCGACGGCACCACGCAGGTCCAGGGTCGCGCCTCGGCGAGCCTCGCGCAGACGAAGTTCGACACCGCCGAGCGCCGCCTGCCGAAGCTCTCCCTCGTGCTCGACTATTCGGGCTCGATGGACCTGCCGTTCTCCGGAGGCGGGGCGCGCGCGATCGACGTCCTCGAGGACAGCGTCGAGGGCCTGCTGAACGCGGGCCTCGAGATCGAGTACGGCGCGGTGTTTTACAGCTCGAACGTATTCCGGACGGTCCCGGTGAGCCCGGGAGCGCCGAACCAGATCATGTCGACGATGAACAGCTACGACGCGGGGGGCAACACGAACACGGCGGCGGGGCTGGCGGCGGCGGGCAACCTGCTGCAAGCCGTCCCTGACACGGGCCGGTACGTGTTGCTCGTCTCCGACGGCGAACCGAACGACTTTGGGAGCGCGCGCAACGCGGCGGCGGCGCTGTGGGATCGCGACATGACCATCTTCACGCTCGAGATCCGGCGCTCGGGCTCGGGGGCGGCACTCGACCAGTTCATGACCGACGTCGCCGGCACGCCGACGAATCGCCGCGACCGCAACTACCACTATGTCGCGACCTCGGCCGCCCAGCTCGTCCAGGAGTTCCGTCGCATCGTGTCGACGATCGTGTGCAAGGTCGGGCCCCTGTCGCCCGCGCCGAGCGATCCGGCCGGGATCCGGGTCTTCCTCCGCGAAGGCACCATCGAGCGAGCCGTGCCGGCCACCGACGATCTGGGTCGAGACGTCGCGCTCGAGCGCTACCGGTACGAAAGCACCGACCTCTCCGTACGTCTGACCGCGACCGCCTGCGACGCCGTGCTCGAGCGGGGAGCTGCGATCGTGGTGCGAAGCGAACGTCCAGGCCTGACCCAGTAGCTATACTGGCGGGATGTCCTCGGCCGACGACCTCCGAGCAGCGACCGAGCGGCTCGAGGTCCTCGCGACGGCCTCGCGCGTATTCGCCGAGGCGGCGATCGACATGCACGATGGGTTTCGCGCGATCGCGATGCACATCGTCTCGGTGCTCGGCGATCTGTGCTCGATCCGACTCGTGTCGGCCGATGGCACCGAGTTCGATCCTCCTGTCGGCAGCTGGGACCGTGACCCGGCAGTGACGGAGATGCTCTCGTCACTCACGGCGGCCGTCTCGTCGACCCCCGTCGGCGAGATGGCGATGCGGCCGACGGTGATCTCGCAGGTGGATCCGAAGGTGGTGGCGGCCCGGATCGGGCCCGAAGAGTTCCGCGAGCGCATCGCCACCCTCGGCATTCACAGCATCCTGCTCGTGCCGCTGCGCGCCCGTGGCGAGCTGCTCGGGCTGATCACGCTCAGCCGTCGCCACGGGCAGACGGAGGCGGCGTTCACCGGCGACGATCTGCGGCTTCTCGAGGAGCTCGCCCATCGCGCCGCGCTTGTCGTCGCGCAGTGGCGCACGTTGCGCGACCTCGAGCGTTCGATCGCGGCGCGTGACGAGTTCCTGTCCATCGCCTCGCACGAGCTCCGGACGCCCCTCACCACGCTCGAGCTCCAGCTCGACGGAGTGCGGCGCGCGCTGGAGCGCAAGTTCGTCGACGACGAAGGCGATCGCGTGCGCAAGCGAGTCGACGTGGCCGTGCGGCAGGTCGCGCGCCTCAACTCGCTAGTGACCGGACTCCTCGACGTGTCACGTCTCGATCGCGGTTCGCTCGAGCTCGAGAGCGAGGTCTTCGAGCTCGCGGATCTGGTCCGGGACGTGGTCGATCGCTTCGAGGAGCCTGCGGCCAAGGCGGGGAGCAAGCTGACCTCGAACCTCGCCGAGGGGCAGCTCGGGAAATGGGACCGGAACCGCCTCGACCAGGCCGTGTCCAACATCCTCGCGAACGCGCTGAAGTACGGCGCCGGCAAGCCGATCGACGTCCGGCTCGAAGCGCGCGACGGCCACGCCGCGATCAGCGTGCGCGACGGCGGGATCGGGATCCCACGCGCCGCCCACGAGCGCATCTTCGGCCGCTTCGAGCGCGCCGTCTCGACGGCTCACTACGGCGGCCTCGGGCTCGGGCTCTACATCGCGCAGCAGATCGTCATCGCGCATGGCGGCTCGATCGAGGTGACGAGCGAGCTCGGCGCGGGAGCTGTCTTCACGGTGCTGCTGCCGCGTCGCTGACCAGATCGATCAAGCCCGTCGCGATGCCGATGGCCGCGGCGTCGTCGACCGCTCCCGCCGGCGCGTTGAAGCCGGTGGACACCACGAACCACTGCCCGTCGGCCCGGCGCAAGAGCCACGTCAGGTTCAAGACGCCGGGTTCGGATCCACCCTTGAACGCGATATACGGCCACGTTGCCGCATCGAGCGGAACGCCGGGATTCTTGGACAGCACCTCGAGAAGGGGCGCGTTCACCGGCTTCTGGGCGCGCGACCAGAGCTGGCCCAGCACGCCGCAGAGGTCATCGCTGCTCGCGAACCACTCGAGGTCCTCGATGTGCCGCCCCGTCGTCCAGCCCTCGGCGGACGAGATGTCGGGCAGGGGCTTGGCGGCGAGCTCCGTCAGCAGCTTGCGGCGCGCGGCGGGCTTGGCCTTCACATAGCGCTCGCGCTCCTCCTCGGTGACGCCGAGCTTCAGCGCGAACAGGTCGCGCGTGGAGAGGAACGGGGTGTTGAGCGCCGGCTTCGCGTGCTTCGCCGTCTTCAGCGCGGCCTCCACCTTCTCCCGGCCGACGGTGAACAGGATGTGGTCGGTCGCGGTGTTGTCGCTGATCGAGATCATGCGCTCGGCGAGGGCCTTGATCGTGTGCTTCGTCCCGACGGGGTCGTCCTGCGTGACGCCCGACGGGAGGCTCTTCCAGTCATCGCGGACGGCGAGCTCCTGATCCCACGCGAGCTTCTTGCCCGCGATCTGATCGGCGAGGCCGAGCAGCACGTACAGCTTGAACGTCGAGCCGATCGCGAGCTCGCTCTTCGTCTCGAAGGCATGGACGGGCTTGCAGACGCCCTTGTCGAGCTTCGCGACGAGCAGCGACGACTTCGGGGCGAGCTTCTTCGCCATCGTCACGGCGTCGTCGAAGGTCTTCGGCTTGTCGCCCGCGTCGGGCTTGAACAGCAACGAGTCGATGAGGCCGCTCAGCGCGTCCGTTCCGAGGCTGACGCGGATCCGTCCGCCCTGGCCCTGGAGGACGGCGAGTACGTGATTCGCGTCCGGCTCCGCCGACGAGACGACCGTGAACTCACCGATCTGGCGCTTCAGCTCGACGAAGAAGGCGACGACCTGCGCGGCGGGTGCCCGATCGAGGAACGACGTGTGGAAGTGCGCCGTCACCTCCGCCTCGGTCGTGCCGTCCTTGATGCCCTTCATCACCCACTCGAACTGGCGGCCCGGTGTCAGCGGGGCCGCGGGCGGAGTTTCGGTCGCGACCGCTGCATCGGGAGGAGCGACAATGGGAATCGTGGCCGTTGTCGGCGGAGTCTCCGTCCCGCCACACGCCACCACCAGGAGGATCAACGCGAGGTGCGCTCTCATCGCGTCGCATCATGACTCAATCGAGGACCATACGGTGCTGATGAGCGCGGTCCGGACCTACTGGCACCGGATCCCGAGCACGTAGCGCAACGCGATGTTGAACTCCCAGATCTGTTGCGAGACGCGCATCGCGCTGAGCATCAGATGCCACTCGCCCGTGTCCTGCCACGGGAAGAGCTGACCGGCGCCCCCACGGACGACGCGCGGACCATCACCGCGGCGCGGCGAGCCGTCGAGGGGCAGATCGTCGTGCGTCTCGGACATCACGTCCGCGCAGAGCTCGGGCTCGATGCCGAAGCCCCACATGCGAAACGCATTGCCACCCTTCGGGCCCGCGGCCGAGGTCTCGCGGAAGTAAGCGGCCTCGACGGGGACGACGTCGCCCCGATAGGTGAGCTCGCGCGCCTTGCCGCCTCGGGCCAGGTATTCCCACTCCGCCTCCGAGGGCACGCGGAGATACGTGTTGGCGAGGACCTCGGCCGCCTCGTGCAAGTCGTAGCCCTCGCCCGGTCCCTGCATCGCGAGGAGCGGCCCGACGGTCACGCGCTGGATCGGGCGCATCAGGTCGACTTGATCGAGCAGCGACTCGTACAGCTCGTAGTGGTTGTCGGAGTCCGCATCGACCTCGGCCTGCGCGCGCACCGCGGCCTCTTCCTCCTCGGAGAAGCCGAGCTCGAACGTGCCGCCGGGCACCAGGCAGAAGCGCAGGCCATCGAGATCGAGGAGGGCGATCGGCGGCCCCCCGTGAGCCACGATGTCGACGAGCTTCGTGGGCATCCCGGTAAACTTCTCGACCGCCGCCACGACGGCGAGGGCGATCTCGCGCTGCCGGGCGGGGCTCGCCGCGGTCCAGGCCTCGACGGTGGCGAGCTCCTTGGCGTCGACGGTGATGTTGTGCTCGCTCCAGATCTGGGCAGCCCGGGGGCCGATCTGCTTCGCGCGGAGGGCGTTGGCGCGCTCCGCGGTCCAGTGGGCGAGGGCCCGCATCGCCGCTCGGGTGGGACGCTCCTCGGGGACGAAGGGCTTGCCCAGGAGCTCACGGACGCGGTCGTAGTCGCTGCCGACCTTTCCAACCTCGAGGGCATGATCGCGCGCGGCCGTGGTGGCTGGCGACTCGACGAGATCCCAGATGAGGCGGAGCTGCTTGACGATGAAGAGCGCGTTGCTGGGCGTATCGACACTCGGACCGGTGGCCGGGGTCGCGAGCTTCAGGACCAGCGCCTCCCTCCGATCGCGGGGCAGGGCACCGATGATGGCGCGCAAGCGGGATGGTTCGGCATCGAGCGTCACGAGCACTTCGTCCCGCGCGTCCACCCCTCCGAGCTTCGCGAGGGCGACGCTCGCGAGCCGGTGGTGGCGCCAGGTGCGCTCGGGGAGAGCGAGCAACTCGTCGGCGAGCTCGCGCGCCGCCGCGGGGCTCATCAGGTGCTCGAGCATGGCGGGATTGGGTGCGCTGTGGCCGAGGTCGTCGCGGTTGGCGTTCAGGGCGACGCGCAGGAGCTCGTCGGGGGTGAACCCCGCGGCGCGCAGCTCGTCGATGATTCCGAGCCAGCGCGCCGTGCCCTGCAACATCGCGGGCGACGGGGCCTCTTCGATCAGCGTGGCGCGCTCGAGGAGCGTGTCGCTTGGCTCGCGCTCGGTGCTGCCGATGACCGCCTTGGTGCGTGCATCGAGTGACCGGTCCCCCAGGAGTCCCATACGCCGATTCTAGGGCACACGGTCACCGCTCTTTGCAGGAGAGCGATGAGATACGATCCCACGCATGCAGGGACGACTCCTGGCGCTCGGCCTGGTGATGGTGGCGTGTGGAAACGATGCGCGCGTGGACGACGACGGCGGCGACTCCACCGAACCGGATGCGGCCATCGACGCGTCACCGCCGATCGACGCTCCACCCGACGCGGCGCCATTTCTCATCCCTGACACGCCCGCGAACACGTGGACCTGGGTCGAGATCCCCGGCACGACGTGCGCGAATGGCAGTCCGTTCGGCATCGGCGTGAACCGCTCGACCGTGTCCGATGACATCACGGTGTTCTTCGCCGGCGGGGGCGCATGCTGGACCTACGAGATGTGCTTCGGCGCCAACCCGACAGCGACGCACATCGAGGACACGTACACGCAGGCCACGCTCACGCAGGAGGTCGGCACGACGGCCAACCACAACCAGCCCGGCAATCCCCTCGGGCAGGCCACGACGATCTTCGTTCCGTACTGCACCGGCGATCTGCACGCCGGTAGCAAGCTCACGACGTACACGATGGGGGGCAACACCGGCCAGGTGTTCCACACCGGCAGCACGAACACGGCGGCCATCGTCGACGCGCTCGCCACCAAGTACACCGCCGCGGAGAAGGTCTTCGTCTACGGCGCGAGCGCGGGCGGCTACGGCGCGACGCTCAACTTCCACCTGTTCGCGACGGCGTTCCCGACGGCCGAGCGTCATCTCCTGCAGGACGGCTCGCCGTTCGTGAACTTCACCGACCTGACGAACTACACGACGCTGCAGACGCAGTGGGCCTTCGTGTTCCCGCCGAACTGCACCGGCTGTCCGACGAGCTTCCCCGCGATCATGGACACGGTTGGTGCCGCGAATCCAACGTCCCGCATCGGCCTCCTCTCGTACACGGAGGACGCGGTGATCGGCGACTACTTCGGCTTCACGCCGGGCATGCTCACGACGGCGACGAACAACCTCGTCGACAACCAGTACGACCTGCCCAACACCAAGGCCTTCATCGTCGCTGGCACTGACCACGTGATGCTCGGCCGCGAGAACATCACGACGGGGCCCGCCAACAAGCCGCTCGACACCTGGCTCGCCGAGTGGGTGCTGGGCCTCCCCGCGTGGGAGACGGCCCGCCCGTAGTTCCCGGCGTCTGGGCGGCGATCTACTTGTCCTTGTCGGGGACGTCGTCGGGGTGCATGTAGTCGGCGAGGTCGCCGTCCGGATCGTCGTCGAACGCGATCCCACCGCGGGGTGCGGCCGGCGGCGTGTCGTCAACGGTAGGACGCCACACCCGTGCGGGGGCCGGCTTGGCGGCGCGCGGCGGGGTCCATCGCCCCGACGACACGGTCCCATCCTCTTCGCGGCGCTCGTCGAACCGACGGCGGGACGCCGGCAGTGGCGGGCGTGGGCGCTCGTCGTGAGCCGCCTCGTCGTCGAGGGCATCGAGCTGTTCGATCACCTCGCGGGCCTCCGGGAGCTCGCCGAGATCGATCTCGCCACGTCGCACGAGGTCGAGGACGATCTCACCCAGGTCGGCGAGGGCATCCTGGCGCCGTCGGTCAGACCGCCGCTCCGACCGGAAGTCGTCGAGCCGCGCCCGGCCCTCCTGGGCCCCCCGTGAGAGGGCCTCGCCCAGCACCTCGCGTACCGCACCGGCCTGCTGGAGCGTTGTCCTGAGAAGTGTTCCGAGGGTCCCCCCGATCTGGGGGCCCCGGAATCCGCCGCGTCGTTGGCGTGCCATCCCCCGAGATTACCCCCGTGCTACCGTCGGTGTCGTGGCGCGCGCCTGCCTCCTGGCCCTCCTGCTCGCGCTACCCGGCTGTCCGCCGCCGCAGGTGACATCGCCCATTCCTCCGGTCTCGACGGGCAAGGTCCGGGTCCGCGTCTTCACCGAGCCGTCGCCGGTGCGCGTGCTGACGTCGGTGGGCGGCTTCGTCTTCGCGAGCACCGAGCACGATCTCGAGCGCTGGGATGCCAAGGGCACCGTCCTCCCGCTCTCCGCCGAGTCGCTCTCGGGGACCGAGATCATCGCCGTCGCGTCGGATCCCGCACGTCGTCGCATCTGGGTGCTCACCGACGTCGGCCTCGGTCACTACGACACCGCGGCCGAGGTCTACCGCGAGCAAGCCGCGCCGCCCGCCACGCTCGGCTTGGATCTCGGCGCGCTGGCCGAGCAAGGCGCCTCGCTCGCCGCCTCCGTCGACGGCTCGGTCTGGATCGGCACCAAGTCCGGGCTCTACTACGTCAGCGAGCAAGGCGGCTGGACGGCCACCGCGATCAAGGACCCGATCCGCGCCCTCGCTCGCACCGCGAGTGGCTGGCTCTTCATGGCGACGGCCGACGGCCTCGCCGCCCGCAAGCCCACCGGCGAGACGGTCCGCATCGGCGCCGCGCAGGGCTGCGCGATCGTCTCCCCCCGCATCCTCGTCGAGCTCCCCGAAGAACGGCTCCTCGTGATCGGCACCGACGCCGCGAACCACGAGCGCCTCGCGATCGGCAAGGACGCCTCCTGGACCACGTACCGCGCGCTCCCCGACGTCTCGTGGGACGCCGCCGCGCCGCGCGGCACCGGTGCCGTCGTCATGGGGGGAGGCCGGCTCTATCACCTCGCCCTCGCGGTCCCCGGCCGCGTTCGGCCCCTCGCACGCGACGGCCTCCGCCTCCTCGCCGTCGCCCAGGCCGGCACCGCTCTCGAGTGGCAGATCGATCCGCTCGACGTCCAGCCGCCCCCCGGCGCCGTGTCGCTCAACGCCGCCGATGATCAGATCCTCATCGGTACCCGCGATCTCGGCACCGCTCGCTACCGCGACGGCGATGTCCGCCCGCGCGACTGGCTCCGTCGGAAGCAGATGGTCCAGGACGCGACCGCGCTGACCGTCGCCTGCGCCTCGCCGCGCGACTGCTGGATCGCGACCGGAGGCGAATCGGCGTGGCGCTGGAACGGCGAGTCCTTCGAGGCCGGCGGGCCCGACGACCAGATCGTCGTCGGCGTTGCCCGCGACCCCGACGGCAACCTCTTCGGCATTCATCGCACCGGCACCACGGCGGCGCTCCACATCTCGCGCATCACCGGCGACAAGTGGACCGAGCTCCCCAACCTCACCATCGAGGCGCCGGGCGAGGCCCCCGACATCGCCTTCGCCCGCTTCGCGAATGCGACGACCCTCTGGCTCGGCCTCCGCTACCGCGACGGCATCGAGATGCGCTCCGCCGGCGTCGCAGTCGTCGACCTCGAAGCCTCGACCTCCTCGATGCTCACCCCCGCTCCGCCGTCGATCGTCGACGTCGAGCTACGCGGTTCGACGGCATGGTTCGCCTCCACCGCGGGCGTCGCCCGCCTCGCCAACGCGCAGCTCACCGTCTGGACCGAAGCGGATGGCCTCCGCTCCGACATCGCGCGCGGCGTCACCATCACGAATACCGGCTCGGTGCTCGTCGCCACCGGCGCGGGTGCGGCGCGCTGGAACGGCACCGCCTGGGACTTTCCCGCCGCCCTCCGCTTCGGCATCAACGACATCACGGCCACGCGCAACGGTCAGGTCTGGATGGCCACCGACCGCGGCATCGCCGCCTGGGACGGCAAGAAGGTGCGCCGCGTCGACACGCGCCGCGGCCTCTCCGAGAACACGATCCTCGAAGTCGCGACCGACCAGTACGATCGCGTCTGGGCACGCGGCGCCGGCTCGCTGACCCTCATCTCGCAGTGACTCTCGAAGCGGGTCGGGCTCCGTGTCCGAAACCCGGACGAACGGCAGATCGTGCCAGCGAGCGAGCACCTCGCGCCACGCTCGGGCTCTGCCTCCATTTGCCGTCGTGACCTTGCAACAGGGTCGTGGCGCGATCACCTCGCTCGGGAGCTCGTCGTGCGGCGACGAGCCCGCGTGCGGTCGAGCGGAGCGGCTCGAGCTCGTGCACGTACGTTGCAATGTCTCAGGACCGTGATGGTGGAGGTCGCAGGTGAGCCAGCACCGCCCGGGCGACGTCGAAGCCGATGGTTGGTGGTGCCGTCGGGGTGGCTCGTCTTCGTGTGCCTCGTCTTGCCCACGTTCCGCTTCTGCGATCGCGGGGCGGCGGTTCCGGCGGTCGTGTTGCCGCCGCTGTGGCCCTTCTTCGTCGGGGGCGCCATCGTCGCCCTCGCCGCGTCCGCTCGCCGCGACGTGGCGCTCTCGCGTGGACGGAGGCTCTTGTGGTTCGTACGGCTCGGGGGCGCCGGGATCGTGGCGATGGCACTCAGCGTGGTCTGGGACGCAGGCCTCGCCTGGCCCTCCGTCCTCGGTGTGATCGTGGGCGTCGCGATGATCGTCGCGAGCTGGAGGCGGCCGAGCGAGATGGCCGTCGCGGTGAATGCGATGTGGATCGGTGCCGGCAGCGTGCTGTTCGGCCTCGGTCTGGTCGCGCAAGAGCGCGTTCCCTGGGCGGCCCACGTCTACGTCGGGGCGGCGACGGCGCTGACGCTGGGAGTCATCGCCTGGATCGTCGAGTCACTCCTGGATCGGAGCGCGAACCGGACCGCTCCGAGGGTGGCCGTTGATACCCGCGAAAGGTGAGCGCGCCAGGCGACCTCGTGAGCAGCAGAGTCAACGCGATGCGCATCGCCGGA
>JALHPV010000205.1 GCA_022842285.1 Kofleriaceae bacterium | reverse complement strand
CTCCGGCAAGCCGCCGGGCGTGGACTCGCCGAAATGCAGCCGGCGCCACCAGAGCTCGGCGAGCTTGCCGTCGGTCGTGCTACCGCCCTCGGCGAGGACGGCGCTGGTGATGAGATCGCGATCGCACGCCGCGAGATCCGAGAGCCCCGCCGTGCCGGCGCACATGAGGACGTGACCGGCGGGCAGCTGGAGACCGTCGAAGTGCTTGGCCGCCTGGGCCGCATCGTGGATCCGGATGCCCGACGGCGCGGCCTCCTCGCGCAGCGCGAGGTACACCGCGTTCACGGCCGCATCGATCGACGGCAGGACGTAGGCGGCGACGAGGCGCGACTCGGGCCGATGGTGGATGCGCAGGACCACCGAGGTGAGGAAGCCGATCGTCCCTTCGCTGCCGCAGAGGGCGCGCGAGAGGTCGGGCCCGGTGGAGCGCCGCGGCGCGACCCGGGTGTGCACGCTGCGACCGTCGGCGAGCACGGCGGACACGCCCACGACGGCATCCTCGAGGAAGCCATGACGGGCGCTCGACTTGCCCGGGGTGCGCACGGCGACGAGGCCGCCGAGCGTGGAGGCGAGGACCGGGGGCGGGTAGTCACCGAGCGACAGCTCGCGTTGATTCAGGATCTGCTCGAGCACGGTCCCGGTCAGGCCGACCTGCGCGTGGACGAGGAGCGACATCTCGTCGAGCTGGAGCACCTGGTCGAGCCGTGCGGTGGAGATGAGGACGCGCGGACGCTCGCCGCCAGGCGCCTGGACCGAGCGGCCGCCGCCGCCCTCGGGATGCACGGCGGCGCGAACGGCATTGGCCGCGCGGATGACATCGGCGACCTCGGCCGCGGACCCGGGCGTGACGCGCCACGTGTGCGCGTCGACGTCGATGACGTGGCCATCGCCCACGGCGGCGACCAGAGCCGCGCGCAAGCTCATCGCGTTCCCTCCACCCCGAGGCCCGCGGGCACCCGCAGGCCCATCTTGCCGGGGTTCAGGATGCCGTCGGGATCGAGCGACGCCTTCGCCGCCTCGTAGATCGCCATCGCCTCGCGGTGCTCGCCGGCCATGTAAGGCGCCTTGAGCAAACCGACGCCGTGGTGATGGCTGATGGTGCCGCCGACCCGCGTGGTCGCCTCGAGCCCGTCGCGCCAGATGGCGTCGTAGACCTTCTCCGCGGCCGCGGCCGTCGGCGCGGTGCCGGCGAACGTGAAGTAGATCGAGCAGCCATCGGGGTAGGCATGGGAGAAGTGCGCCATCACGACGGCGTGTCTCCCGATCGCGGCGCGGACCGATGCGTACATATCGGCGAGCCGCTCCCAGCTCGATGCGACCTCCATCGTGTCGACGAAGGCACCATCCCGGAACACCGGCGACATCCGGTAGGAGACCGCGTAGCGATGGCGGACCCAGGCCCAGCCCGGATCCTCACCCTTGTCGCGCGCGCCCGCCGTCTCGAGCTCGTGGAACGTGGCCGCGGCCTCGACCTCGGTGCGAATGCGCGCGCCCTCGAGCCCCACGATCAAGCGGCAGCCCTTGCGCGCGACCTGCGTGGCCACGGTGCCGACGAGCTTGTTGACGAGGTTCGAGCGACCGAGGGCGGCGTGCATCGCATCGCGCTTGAGATGCTTCCCCTTCGCCAGGTTCATCAGGCGATCGAGGAAGCTGTCATCCTCTTTCGGCGCGGGGCCGGGCCACGCGGGGAGGGCGCCCGTCGCGATCGGCGGGTGCGGTACGGCGTGCAAGCCCGGCACGACCTCCGCGACCTGCTCCTCGTTGTGGGAGCTCATCGATCCACCCGCGCTGCCATGCGGCAGCGCTGTTCCCGAGCGTGCGCTCGTGAACGAGTTCATGAGGGTGTCGAGCTCGTCGTACAGGCGCACCACCGCCGGTCGGAGACCGCGCTGCAGCACGCGTCGGATCGCGGCGAGGCCCGTCGCGACGTCGTCGACCTCGAAGCCGCGGAACACGCGTATCTGTGGTGCGGGCGACACGCGGAGGCGTGCCGACGTGATGATGCCGAGCGTGCCCTCGCTGCCGAGGAGGAGCTGCGTCCAGCTCGGGCCTCGCAACGCGCGGTTCGGGCCGTCGGTCTCGATGAGCTCGCCGCGCCCCGTGACGACCGAGAGGCCGGCCACGCGGTCCTCGACCTTGCCGTACTTGGTCGAGAGCTGTCCCGCCGCCCGGGTCGCGAGCCAGCCGCCGACGGTCGAGCAGTAGATCGAGGACGGGAAGTGACCGAAGGTGTATCCGCGGCGCGCGAGCTCGCGCTCGAAGCGCTCGCCGTTCAACCCGGCCTCGACATCGCACACGAGCTCGTCGCCGTGCACGGCGCGGATCGCCTGCATCCGCTTGGTGTCGATCGTGATGCCGCCATACAGGGGCACGGCGCCGCCACAAACGCCCGAGCCGCCCCCATAGGGGATGATCGGGACGCGCAGCTCGCGCGCCAGCTTCACGACCGCAATGACCTCCCGTACGTGCTCCGGCCACACCACCGCGTGCGGACGGTGGGTCGGAGCCTGACCTTCGCGATGTGCGAGCAGCATGCGCGGCCACATGTCGCGCGCATAGGTCGCGAGATCGATCGGCCGCACGGACACGCGGCGCGGACCGACGATCGCCTCGAGCGCTCGCTGCAACCGGTCGGGGTCGACAGCCACGAGGCGACGTTACATCCGGGTCGGGGCCGGATTCGTCTGGGCGTTCAAATTAAACACGGTCGCGTGCACGTAGATGAAGCCCGCGCCTCCGCCACCCCCACCGCCCCCGTAGAACTGACTGTCCCCGCCGGGACCGGGACCGCTCGCGGGCGCGCTGCCGTCGCCGCCGTTGCCACCGAAGGTCACCCCACTGCCGCCGAGGGCCGCCCCAAGACTCGTGCCGTCAGCACCGTTGGCGCCCGCGTCGTCGAAGTCGCCGCCCTCGCCGCCGGCCCCGCCGGGCGCCCCGAGCGGTCCGTCCACCGTCAGCACCTCCGTGTCGAGCCCGACGAAGCCGCCCGAGCCGCCGCCGCCCCCGCCGGCTCCGATGCTGTCGCCGCCGCCGCCGCCTTCGCCGCCCGCTCCGATCGACGCACTGGCTGCCACCGTGATGGCGACTCTGCTGGCGAGGTAGATCGCTCCGCCGCCCCAGCCACTGGTGTCGCCGCCATCGCCCCCATCGCCACCCGGGCAACCCGCGCGGAACTCGAGCGCGAGCGCGCCCCCGGGGACTCCACCTGCGCCCGACGTGATGCCGCTCGTGTCTCCGAACCCACCCGGTCCGCCTCGGGACGCGAACGTGCCCCCCGCTCCACCTCCACCGCCGTCATCGTCGCCGCCGCCGGCCCCGGCCGTCCCGCAGGGAGCAGCGGTCGCGCCGGCGCCCACGATGTTCCCGCTGCGTCGACTCGAAACGGCGAGTCCGCCCGCGACGGTGATCGTTGTCGCGGCCGCGATCACGAGGGGGCGTGAACCGATCGCACGAAAGGTACCGATCGTGAAGCTGCCGCCGAGGAGCACACATGCCTCACGGCCAGAGAACACGGCGACCTGGTCGCAGCTGGCGTTGAGACTCGTATCGATCGTGCCGGAGAGCGTCCGTTCCCCGGTCGGAGCGACCGCCGGGCAGACCTGCACGATGCCGGTGCCGATGCAGAACGGTAGAGGCGGCGCGTCGATCGGCGCATCGATCGCGGCGTCGATCGGGGCGTCGACGGCCGCATCGATGAGGGGCCCGCTGTCACCGTCGTCGGGCGTCGCGTCATCCGGTGTGTCGTCATCCGGCGGCGCGTCGTCATCCGCGGGCGTGTCGGAGGTATCGCTCGTCGCGGAGCTGCCGGAGAACCCGCAACCGACCAGCAAACAGGCGGAGACGACAGCGCGCTTCACGGGCCGAGACTACCTGCGTCTGCCCGCGGGATCGATTACGTTCCGCGGGTGACTGCCGACGCGATCCGCACCATCACCGTCATCGGGGCCGGGACCATGGGTCACGGCATCGCCCACGTCGCCGCCGTGACCGGCGCGCGAGTTCATCTATACGACGCCCTCGCCGGGGCTGCCGCCGCGGGCGTGGCCAAGGTCGGGAAAAACCTCGCAAAGGGCGTCGAGCTGGGCAAGGTGTCGGCGGCGGACCGTGACGCCGCGCTCGCTCGCATCGTGGCTCACGACGACCTCACGGCGGCGTGTGACGGAACTGACTGTGTGATCGAAGCCGTCCCCGAGAAGCTCGAGCTGAAGCGCGAGATCTTCGCGGCCGTCGACAAGGCCGCGCCGGCGCACGCGCTGCTCGCGACCAACACGTCCTCGCTGCCCGTCGCGCAGATCGCGGCGAGCGTGGCGAACCCGGCGCGCATGGTCGGGATGCACTTCTTCAATCCCGTCCACGTGATGAAGCTCGTCGAGGTCGTGCGCCACGCGGGCTCCGATCCGGCGCAGGTCGCGCTCGCGGTCGCGTTGTCGGAGCGGTTCGGGAAGACCCCGATCGTTGTCGCCGATAGCCCAGGCTTCGCGTCGAGCCGCCTCGGCCTCGTCATCGGGCTCGAGGCGATGCGCATGGTCGAGCAGGGCGTTGCTTCAGCGGCGGATATCGACACCGCGATGAAGCTGGGCTACGGGCATCCGATGGGGCCGCTCGAGCTCACCGATCTGGTCGGGCTCGACGTGCGGCTCGGGATCGCGGAATACCTGACGGGGGCGATCGGCGCCGGATTCACGCCGCCGCAGATCCTGCGCGACAAGGTCGCGGCGGGGAAGCTCGGCAAGAAGTCCGGCGAGGGCTTCTATCAGTGGTCGGCCGACGGCAAGCGCTTGTAGCCGAGCCCGAGGATCGCGGGCACGAGCACGAGGGCCGAGAACACGCAGGCGATCTCGCCGATGAGGGACGCGGTGCCGAAGCCGCGGATGGCGAGGTTCTGGCTGCCGAGCAGCGAGCCATAGCCGATGATCGTCGTCACCGAGCAGACGAGCACGGCCGCCCCGCTGGTGCGCAGCGTGACGAGCGGATCGGCGATCGGATCGTCATCGACGTTGCGGTGGCCGACGTTGATCGCATAGTCGATGCCGAGGCCGAGGGTGATCGGCAACGCGACGAAGTCGAGGAAGTTCACGCGAAGCCCGAGCATCGCGCACACCGCCACCATGAGTAGCGAACCTCCAAACGTGGCCGCGAGGACGGCGATGCCGCGCCGATTCGGGCCGACGAGGATCAGGACCATCAAGATGAGGCCGCCGGCGGCGATGCCGGTCACGAGCGGCCCATCTCGTTCGATCGAATCGACGATGTCGGCGAAGATCACGCTCGAGCCCGAGGTGGTGACCACCTCCTTGTCGGGGAGCTCGACGCGGCGCACGGCGTTGGCGAAGCGGATGAGATCGCGGCCATCCCACTCGTCGAGCTGCTCGGCAGGGCGCACCGCGACCATGAGCCCGATGCGGCCATTCTTCTCGGTGAGGCTCGCGCGCGTGCGGGGCGGCAGGTCCTCGGCGGTGAACGCCTTCAGGTCGTCTGGAGGCCGTAGCTCGAGAAGCTCGGCGCGCTCCGCGTCGTCGAGACCCTCCATGTTCTCGTCGAGGATCGTGCGGATCTCCGCGAGGACTGCCAGCTTCTCCGGCTGCCGCTCCGGCACGGCGTCCAGGACCGAGCTGATCTTGCCGAGCGTGCGTTGCTCGACGGGAACATTGCCGTCGTGAGCGCGCAGCGCCTCGACGATCATCGGCACCTGCTCGGGACGATCGGCGGCGATGTACGTGCGGCCGGAGATGCCGCGACCGAAGTTCTGATCCGAGATGGCGAGCCATTTACGCGACGTGACCGCGGACTCGCCTTCGGAGCGGAGGTTCTTGATGTCGTACTCGAACGGATCTGCGGAGATGTATCGGATCGTGATCACCGTCGAGAAGGCGGCGATCACCACGGCCGCGATGACGACGCGCGCCGAGTGCTTGAACCCGAGCCAACGTACGAGCATCCGCGCGAGTGCCGGATCCTTGCGGTCCGTGCGGACGCGCTTGCCGAAGCGCAGCAGGAGCGCGGGAAACAAGAGATACGTCGCGAGCCAGCACAGGAGCATGCCCATCGCCCCGATGACGGCGAAGTCGGCGAAGCCCTTGAAGCTCGTTGCCGCGAGCGAGCCGTACGCGATGGCGGCTCCGAGTGACGCCACCGCCGTGGGGCGCAGCGTGGCCTCGATGGCGCGCACCAGGGCGGGATGCATGTCGTGGGTGCGGCGCTCGTCGAGGTAACGCGCGATGAGCAGGATGCCGTAGTTGATGCCGTTGCCCGCGATGATGGCGCCGAGGAAGGCCGTCGCCGCGTTCAGGTGCCCGACGGTCAGCGCGGCTGCGCCGAAGGAGAGCGCAGTGGCGATGCCGAGCGTGCTGACGAGGAGCACGAGGAGCGTGGCGCTACGGAAGTAGAGGACGAGCACCAGTG
Organism: Kofleriaceae bacterium; assembly: GCA_022842285.1. Classification (GTDB taxonomy): domain Bacteria; phylum Myxococcota_A; class Polyangia; order Haliangiales; family Haliangiaceae; genus JABFXX01. The sequence continues at coordinate 6,472 of JALHPV010000205.1, read as the reverse complement.
ACACCAGGAGTGTCGTGATGAGGCTCGACACCACCATGCCGTTGAAGATCGCTTCGTGCTCGGCGACCGCAGTGACGATGCCGCCGGTGAAGCCGATCTCCACGCCGCCGTGCTTCGCGGTGACCTGCGATCGCAGCGTGTCGAGCCGGCGGAGAAGCTGCTCGCCCTGGCCGGCGGCCGTCGAGCGGAAGGGCGCGCGTACGATGACGAGCGCGGTCCGCCCATCGGCGCTGACGTTGCCGTTCTTGTCGAGCCGTGACTCGGCTTCCTTGCGCTTGGCACGGAGCTCGTCGAGCTGCTGCTGTTCCTTCGCGCTCACCGCCGGATCCGGCTCGTCGTCGATGTCGATGAAGAGCGGGTTCGCCTTGAGCTTCGCTTCACGGACATGCGTGGCGAGGGCATCGCGCGCCTTCACCAGATCGTCGTACGGGACGAACAGATGTTTTCGCGGGCGCAGGAAGTCCCGGAGCTCGGCATCGTCATCCTCCACCGACTCGACGAACGCGGGCGGCAGCTGGCGCGCGGCGGCGGCGAAGTCGGCGACGGCCGCCGCCCTGACGTCGGGCGTGGGGGCCTGGACGACGACGAGCACGACATCGCCACCGGCGACGCGGGACTCGAGCCGGCGCATGTCACGGACCGACTGCGCCTCCTGAGGCAAGAGATAGGAGAAGTCGGCGTACAGTGGCAGCCGGGTCAGGATCAGGACCACCGCCCCCGCGAGCAGCAGCAGGTGCGCCGCGATGATCGCGAGTGCGCGCCGATCGATCCACGCAACGTAGCGGGCGATCGTCTTCTCCGCGCGCGACATCCGCCGCGGAAGCTAGCAGCTCGGAGGCGAAGCGCGAAGCGCGATGCCTACGAAGCGGACGCCTCAGGAGAGCGGCTTGGGAGTACGCACGCGGCCCGCCCGGTCAGGACGCGACTCTTTCTTCTTCGCGTGCTTCCCGCGCCGGGGCGGATCGATCCGCGAGGCTGCCTGCTTCTGCAGCTCGGGGGAGAGAGCATGGGCCGCGAGGTTCCCGAGGGTCGGCGATTCGCGCTGCAGGGTGGCAATCTGCAAGGCGGAGACGGGATCGACAGGGCGTCCCTCGAGGCGCACCTCGAAGTGGAGGTGTGGTCCCGTCGCGCGACCGGTGGCCCCGAGCTCGCCGACCTGCATGCCGGCGGTCACGACGCTGTCCTTCTTCGAGATGATCTTCTTCAGGTGCGCGTAGCGCGTCGTGATGCCATCGCCATGATCGACGATCACGATGTTGCCGTAGCCATTCTTGCTGCCGGCGAAGATCACCGTGCCGTCGCCCGCCGCGAGCACGGGCGTCCCGCGCTTGCCGCGGAAGTCAGTCCCCGAGTGGAACTTCGGAAAGTGACCGATCGGGTCGTTGCGCCAGCCGTAGCCCGACGACTCCTCGTAGAAGTTGCCAGACGCGATCGGCTCGGCCGTGAGGCAGGTCAGGTCCGGCGGCTGGAAGGCCACGAGCGCCGTCAGGTGCCCGGCGAAGCCGGTGAAGAACGTCTCGACGCGATCGTTCCAGCCCGCCATGCCTGGCGTGAGGAAGTCGGGGAGCAGCTCGCCAACGCCCTGAGCGATCTCGATCATGTCGGCGATGACGGGCAGCTCGAAGAGCGAACGGCTCTGCGCGACCGCCGGCGCCGCCACCGAGGGCGCCATCATGATCGGACCGAGGAGCACCGGGGCCGCGGTCGCCTCACTCGACGGCGCCACAGCCAGGACGGCCGTGACGGCGAGGGCGGAGGCGATGAGGCGAAAGGTCATCCTGGGGGGTCCTGACGGAACAATCGAGGCCCCCAGGTTTGCCTCGAGACCTCGCCGGGTCAATGTAGGCATGTGGCATTTCGGCTCGATTGTCAGCTCGTGCCAGAATCGCGTTGCGATCGGTTGGAGACCTTCGCATATTGCCGGCGCTTGTGAGAGGCCGCTGGCTCATCGTTGCTGCAGCAATCCTCGCTGCCTCCGGGTTCGCGCTCAGCGTTCATGGCGGCGCGTGGTGGTCGATCGATGTCCAGGGCGCCTCGGTTCAGATCGGTCCCTACGGCTCACAGCGCTGCTTCGAAGGCAAATGTGCCCAGGCGGGACTCGGCTGGATCGGTGCGAACGAACGCTGGCTCCGCATCGGCATCGCGACCTGGGCCGCCGGCCTCCTGTCGATGTTCGTGATGCTCGCCCTTGCGGGCGGCGTGGCCGCGAAGCGTGTGCCGAAGTACGGCGCGAAGTTCTCCGTCGGATCGCTGCTCGCCGCGACCTTGTCGGGCGGCGCCTTCATCGCGCTGTTCCCCACAGTGCAGCACGCCGCAGTGTCGCGTGGCATCGTTCTCTACGTCGGCGCGCTCGCGCTCGCGATGGTCGTGACGGTGGCGGTGCTCAGGGCGCCGCTCCCTCAGGACGACGACGGAAAATAGACCGGGACCGGCGGCGGTGGATCTGCGGCGGCGCGCGCGGCGGCCGTCGCCGCGTCGGCGTCGTCGAGTCGGAGCGCGGTCTTCGCCATGTCGCGGAGCACGATGAAGGAGAGGATCGTCAGCGCGACCGGCACGACGAGAAGCAAGCCGCTCAGGCCGTCCTTACCTTCGAGGGCCATGGGTTGCTGGACGAACAACGACAGGTCGTAGGCGCCGTGAAAGGCGACACCCAAGAAGAAGCCTCCCAGGAGGCCGAGGCCGCGCTTATCGAAGCGCTTCCGTGCGGCCATCGCGCCGATCATGCCCGTCCACATCGCGTGTCCCGGGACGGCGAGGACTGCGCGCAACACCCACACGCGGAGCTGGTCATCCAGGGTCGTCGTGCCCGCCAGGTAGAGGACGTTCTCGACCAGCGCGAAGCCAAGGCCGGCCCGGGCCGCGTACACGATGCCGTCCATGCGCTCGTCGAACTCGGGGCGGCGCCACACGATCCAGTACACGACGAGGATCTTGCAGAGCTCCTCGGGGATGGCCGCGACGAGGAAGGCATGGAACGACGCTCCCTGGTAGGTCACCTCGGGGGCGACGTGGCCGCGTGCGAAGGCCATCACCGCGAGCTCCAGGATGATCGCCGGGATGACGGACAGCATCCCCGCGAACGCGACGAGGCGCCGGAGCTTGGGCGGTTCGGGGCGCTTGGCGTCGAGCCTGTCGACAACCCACATGGCGGCGAGCGCCGGGACCACGCCCGAGAGCGCCACCTGCCACGAGCTGTCCTGCACGGGACCCAAGTATATGGCTAACCGGGGCGCTCCTTGACACACCGCACATAAGCCTCGATCCTGTGGGCAACGTGGCGCCGCAGGATAACGGCCCGGCCACGATGGGCGCCCCAGCGCGCATCGGTCGTTATGAGGTGGTGGGTCACCTCGCGACCGGCGGTATGGCGCAGATCTACCTCGCGCGGCAGAGCGGGCTCGGCTCGTTCGAGCGCCACGTGGTGCTGAAGACGATCCTGGCCGAGCGCGCTACCGACCAGCGCTTCATCACCATGTTCCTCGACGAGGCCAAGCTGGCCGCGACGCTGAACCACCACAACATCGCTCAGGTCTACGAGGTCGATCAGGCCGACGGCGCCTACTTCATGGCGATGGAGTACGTCCACGGGGAGAACGCCCGCGCGATCCTCGAGACGACGCTGCGTCGCGGCTGGACGATTCCGCTCGAGCTCGCGGTGATGATCGTGTCGGGCGCGGCCGCTGGCCTGCACCACGCCCACGAGCGGAAGGGCAAGAACGGCGCGCCCCTCAACATCGTTCACCGCGATGTCTCGCCGGCCAACATCATGGTCGGCTTCGACGGCAGCGTGAAGGTCCTCGACTTCGGCATCGCGAAGGCCGAGGAGCGCGCGACGAAGACGGTCGGCGGCACCATCAAGGGCAAGTACGGCTACATGTCGCCCGAGCAGTGCAAGGGCAAGCCGATCGATCGCCGCAGCGACATCTTCGCGCTCGGCATCGTCTTGTACGAGCTCACGACGCTCCGGCGGGCGTTCAAGGGCAACGATGACTTCGAGACGATGAAGCGCATCGTCGCGGGTGATGTCGTGCGGCCGACGGTCGCGGTGCCGGGCTATCCGCCCGAGCTCGAGGCCATTGTCTTGACGGCGATGGCCACAGACCCGAGCGCGCGCTTCCAGACCGCGCAGGAGCTCGTCGAGGCACTCGACACCTTCACCGTGCGTGCGAAGCAGTCCGGATCGAACACAGCCATGGGCCGGTTCATGACGCAGCTCTTCGGTCAGAAGAGGGAGCCGTGGGTCGAGCAGCAGAGCGACGGCCACACGGAGATCAGTGTCGAGGTCGACAACACCGAGCAGGACAACGAGAAGACAACGCTCGCCGAGCCATCGCTCGAAGTGATCGAAGCGGAGCGCGCGCACGCCGAGCAGCACCGCGTGAGCAATCGCATGCAGACCGCACCACTCGGTGTGGACTACCAGGTGCCGCCGGCTGCGTACGCCCAGCCACCGATGCCCGCGCCATATGCGCCACCGTCGCCGCAGTACGCGCCACCACCACCGCCGAGCGCGCCGGGCTCTGGTCCCTACCCCTATCCCAACACGCCCCCACGCGGCTTCACGATTCCCGGCGACGAGCTGTCGAACCATGGCGCCGCCCCCCTCGTGAACGACCCGAATCTCGGGTGGAATCCGCAGTTTCAACGCGCGAAGGGCTCCGACGCCGGAGGCGCGACGCGGCTTCAGAGCGACCTCGTCGACTACAACATTCGCTCACGATCGGGCTGGATCATCGGCCTCGTCGTCCTCGTCCTGGTCACCGTCGGGATCATCGCGACCATCGCGTTCTACTGAGCTAAGGTCGCCGACCTATGGCGACAGCAACGACGAGCACGGCAGCAGGCAGCGAGCGACTCACGAGCTACAGCCCGACGACAGGGGAGGTGCTCGGTACGGTGCCCATTCATACGCCGGCCGACGTCGATGCGGCGGTGGCCCGCGCACGCGTGGCCTCGCAGACGTGGTCGTCGCGCTCGCATGAAGCGCGCCGCGAGGAGCTCGTCGCCTTCCGCAAGGCGCTTGCCGCCGATGTCGATACGCTCGCCGACATCCTCCACCGCGAGAACGGCAAGCCGATCGCCGAGGGCTACAGCGAGGTGCTGAACGCGCTCTCGCACCTCACGCACGCCACCGCGCGCGCCGAGGAGGCGATGGCGCCGAAGCGGGTCTCGTCGGGCATCCTCGCCAACTTCCGCTCGACGATCAGCTACCACCCGCTGGGCGTCATCGGCGTCATCGGCCCGTGGAACTATCCACTGTTCACGCCGATGGGCTCGATCTCCTACGCGCTCGCCGCCGGCAATGCCGTCGTGTGGAAGCCGTCCGAGCTCACGCCGCTCATCGCGGTGCGTGTGGCCGAGATCGCGGCGCGTACGTTCGCGTTGCCCGATCTGCTCCAGGTCGTCACCGGCGCGGGTTCGACGGGAGGCGCCCTCGCGCGCAGTGCCGTCGATAAGATCGCCTTCACGGGCTCGGCCGGCACCGGCAAGCGCGTGATGATGGCCGCGGCCGAGCGCCTCACCCCCGTGCTCCTCGAGCTCGGCGGCAAGGATCCGATGATCGTCGCCGAGGACGCAGACCTCGAGAAGGCGGCCGAAGCATGCGTGTTCGGAGCGCTGACCAACGCCGGCCAGGCGTGCGTGTCGATCGAGCGCGTCTATGTCGCCGACGCCGTGCATGACAAGTTCGTCGACGAGGTCGTGAAGCAGGTGCGCGAGTTGAAGACCGGCGGCGACGACGGTGACCTCGGCGCGATGACGTCCGCGGCGCAGGTCGCGATCGTGAAGGATCACCTCGAGGAGGCCATCGCGAAGGGGGCGCAGGTGAAGACCGGCGGCCCGTCCGCGATCAGCGGCAACTACATCCAGCCGACGGTCCTCACCAACGTCGATCACACGATGAAGATCATGAAGGACGAGACCTTCGGTCCCGTGATTCCGATCAAGCGCGTCGCGTCGGTCGACGAGGCCGTGAAGCTCGCGAACGACACCACGTTCGGCCTCGGCTCGGCCGTCTTCGGCAAGAACGCGCGCGGCATCGCCGAGAAGCTCCGGGCCGGCATGACGGCGGTGAACTCGGTGATGGCCTTCTCTGGCATCCCGAACCTCCCGTTCGGGGGCGTGGGTGACTCGGGCTTCGGTCGCATTCACGGCGACGAGGGCATCCGCGAGTTCACGCGCATCAAGTCCACGACGGAGAAGATGTTCAACCTCCCCGTGGAGATGATGTCCTTCCGGCAGCCCCCCGATGCCGCCAAGCGCCTGAAGGGCATGATCACGCAGCTCTTCGGCGACGGCGTGGTCTCGCGCACCCGCGACTTCATCGCCAAGCTACGCAGCTAGCGACGCGCCGAGCGTCGACGAGGCGACACGAGTGCCGAGCGCGTGGGCTCGCCGCGGCCTCGGACGTGGTCGACGCGAGCTCGGCCGCGGCCGCGGCCGTTGCGGCTGCTGCGGCGGTCGCGGCATCGGT
>JALHPV010000204.1 GCA_022842285.1 Kofleriaceae bacterium | reverse complement strand
AACCGGCGGGGATCAACTGCCCGGGCACGTGCGAGCTGAACGTCGAGCCCGGGACCGTGGTCACGCTGTCGGTACAACCGGGCAATGGCGCCACCTTCGAGGGCTGGACCGGCGGGTGCAGCGGGACCGATGTGGCCTGTCAGCTGGTCGCCGACGCCGATGTGACGGTCAGCGCGGCGTTCGATATCGAGACCCACTCCGTGAGCGTCACGAAGAGTGGTGGCGGATCCGGGACCGTGACGGGCAGTGGCATCGATTGCGGCGGCACCTGCGAGGTCACCGTTCCTCACGGCACCACCGTCGCGCTGACTGCGACGCCGACGGGCACGGGCGCGTTTGCCGGCTGGGGCGGCGACTGTAGCGGCACCGCCCCGTGCATGCTCACCGTGACCGGAGACGTCGCCGTCAACGCCGCGTTCATCCAGCAGAACTTCACCCTCGTCGTCGCGCGCGCGGGTCTCGGCAGCGGCACGGTGACAAGCAGCGTCCCCGGCATCAACTGCGGCCCTGACTGCGACGAGGAATACACGAGCGGCCAGCTGGTCACGCTGACGGCCGTCGCGGATGCGTCGTCCGTGTTCACGGGCTTCAGCGGGAGCGGCTGTAGTGGCACCGGTCCCTGCGTCGTCACGATCGGCCCGACGAACGTGGTCACGGCGAACTTCGCGCTGCAGCAGTACCCGCTCACCGTCTCCACCACCGGCACGGGCGCGGGACGCGTGACGTCGACGCCGACGGGCATCAACTGCGGCGCCGATTGCGACGAGACCTACGACCACGGGACGAGCGTCACGCTGACGCCAGCCCCCGCCGTGGGCTCCACGTTCACGGGGTGGACTGGCGCCTGCACGGGGTCGGGCACGTGTGCGGTCGCGATGACGCAGGCTCGCTCCGTGACGGCGCGCTTCACCGCGGTCGCGCCGAACATCGCGTTCGTGACGAGCACCTCGCACGCCCCGTCGTCGCTTGGCGGGCTCGCCGGCGCCGACTCCATCTGCCAGACCGAGGCCTCGCGCGCGGGCCTCGTCGGGACCGGCAGTGGGCAGAACACGCAGTTCGTCGCGTGGCTCTCGTCGTCGACGAGCGACGCCGCCGATCGCATCGGCACCGCCCGGGGCTGGGTCCGCCCCGATGGCCGGCCGTTCATCGACACGATGTCCGACCTCGCGAACAACCGCGTGTATTACCCGCCGCGGCTCAGTGCGTCGGGCACGGTGCAGGACGTCAGCGCGAACATCGCGACGAACACCCGCACCGATGGAACGTTCTCGGGCACGGCCCCGGCCTGCACCTCCGCGTCGGCGGGCGGCGAATACGTGGGCTCCGTCGGCACGAACGTCCTCGGCGGCCCGGCCACGGCGGTGAGCAGCATGCTCACCAGCAACAACAGCAATCCCTGCACCACCGCGCGCCGCCTGCTCTGCCTCGGCGTGGGTCGCACGGCCCGCGTGGTGCCAACGTCGATCGCGGGTCGCAACGCGTTCACGACGGACGGCTCGTTCACCGTCGGGGGCGGCATCACGGCCGCCGATGCCCTGTGCGCGTCCGAAGCGAGCGCGGGCGGCCTGACCGGCACGTACAAGGCCCTGCTCGCGACGAACGGTGCCTCGGCCATCTCGCGCTTCAACACGACGTCGGGCGCCGCGTGGGTGCGCTCGTCCGATGGCATCGCGCTGACGACGCTCGCGCGCTCGATGGGCACGACGCTCGAGGCCCTCGAGACCGCCCCGAACACCAATGCGAAAGGCAACACTCGCTTCGGCAGCACGACGACGTGGACCGGTGCCGCGACCCTCACGACGGCCGGCACCACGGCGACGACGTGCGGCAACTGGACGGCCACCACGAGCACCGGGACCGGCGGCCGGGCGGGCGATACGGCCATTTCCACGTGGTTCGGCCGGGACGCGAGTGCGGCGTGTACGTCGACGGCGCGGAAGCTCATCTGCCTCCAGGAATGACGGCAAATGGGCCCCGCCGATGGTGGGGTGTATGATCTCGCCATGTACCGCTACGGGGATGGGACGCCGTTTCCTCTCGATGAGAACTTCATCGAGACGCTGACCGCCGCGGTCGCGACCTGCACGAACGCGTTCGACCCGCTGACGGAGCTGGACGATCGGCGCGAGCTCGCCGAGGAGGGTCGTCGCGATGCGGACCGCGAGATCGCGCGTCTCGACGATCTGGAGCGGACCGTCACGAGCGCCCTCGCCCCCTATCTGGTGCCGAGCGCCGAGAAGAGGCCGTCGGCGGCGCAGCAGGTCGCGCAGCGCGCCGGCACGGCCACGAAGCAGGCCATCGCCGATGCGCGCAACCAGCTCGAGGCCCGGGTCCGGCAGCTCGAGGCGGCGGCCCTGCCGAGCTCCGCCGCCGAGCCGATCGTGAAGGCCCTGCGCCCGTTCTTCGACGAGCATCAGCTCCCCACGAGCGCGTGGATCATGTCGTGGGACGTGCGCGGCAACGAACCCTCCGCCGATGCCGTCTGCACCGCCGGCCGCCTCCAGGCCTCGTTCACCCTCTCCCCCGAGCCGTACCGCACGCCGATCCGCGTCGACACGCTCGCGGAGGGCGTCGTCGTGCATATGATGAAGAAGGGCGTGTTCGGCAAGGCGAAGCCCGCGCCGATCGATCTCGGCAAGTACGTCCTCGTCGCCTTCGAGCGCGGCCTCACCGAGCGCACCCTTACCCTGCGCGAGAGCACGAACAAGACGGCGCCCGGCCTCCGCTTCTCGGTCTCCGACGATGGCAGCGCGACCTGGGTCTCGATCAGCGCCCAGGGCGACTCCGAGGGCGATGCGAACCCGCTCGATCCCGAGGACGTCGCGCCGGTTCGCCAGCTCGCCGATCGCGCGACCGCGGCCTTCAAGGACCTCACGAATCGCCGCACGCTCGTCGATCTGACCTTCGCCGGCAACGCGATCGAGGACCTCTCCGAGCCGCGCATCGTGCCGCTGGAGCTGCTGCAGCAGCTCACGCCCCTCGCGCGCACCATCCGCGAGCGCAGCCGCGCCTCGGGCGAGCTCGTGCTGAAGCGCGACATCGGCGATGGCCGCCGCGAGGAGCTGTTCGTGCCCCGCGCCACCCTCGCCCAGCAGTACGCGCGCCTCCCCGCCGACTATCGCCGGCCGTTCGAGGACATGGGCATCACCGGCGAAGAGACGTCGCCGGCGATCACCATGCGTGCCCCGCCCCGCAGCGATTCGGCCATCGAGCTCGACCCCGATCTCGACTAGGGCCGCGCGTCGCGTCGCTTCCGCACGTACCCGGATCGTTACCGCCACGGCGCGGAGGACGCCAAGGTCAGAGAGGTTGCTGGGCGCTTCGCGCCGCGAGCGCGCGACCTCGCGCGCACGGCTGGTGCGTGATCGCCGCGGACCGATCGACCCATTCCCGCGAAGCGCTCCTGGTCCCTTGGCGTCCTCCGCGCCTTGGCGGTCGGCTCTCTGGCAAACGTGCGGAACCATCCCGAACGCACGCAGCGCGAGAACCACCCCTGGCGCCTATGGCGTCGTAGCGGTGAAGCTCCGGGCCACCAGCCCCCGGCGGGTCGCGACGAATTGCACTGCGCCGATGCGTGCCGTCGCGGTGACGTCCTTGCTCGGCAGCGTGCCGGCCGGCTTCCAGGTCGCACCGTCGAGGGCCGACGTCCGCAGGCCCTCCATCGTCGCGGCGACGAGCGAGTCGCCGTCGAAGGCGAGACCGCCCGGATTGATCCAGCCGTCGCCGAGGTGCGTGGCGGTCGGAGCCGCGAGCGTGTCGAGCCGAGTCACGCCGCCCTTGTACGTGCCGGCCCAGAGGGTGTCACCGCGGGTGACGATGGCCATGACCCAGTCGTCGCGGAGGTGGCCGGTGGCGACGGCGTAGCGGGTCCAGTTCTGATCGTCGACGGTGCCCCGGTAGAGGCCTGTCGTCGTGCCGAGCCAGAGGGCGCCCGTCGCGTCCTGCGCGACGGCCCACACGTTGCCGAGGTCGAGGTTCGTCTTGGCGGCGAGGTGGATGGGACGGCCGGTGCCGACGATGGCAGCACCGTGGAGTGTGCCGACGAGCATCCGGCCGTCGGCGAGGGGCGCGAGGGAGAGGACGCCACGCGCGGGGAGCCCGTCGCGCTTGCCGAGAGTGGAGACGACACCATCGGTCCCGACGATGGAGAGGCCGGCGGCGGTACCGACGAAGACGCGGTGATCCGACGCAACGTGGATCGCGTTGATGCGGCGATCGAGACGCGGACTGGTGATGGCGCGCCACGTGCCCGCCTCGAGGACGGCGAGGCCGTGATCGAACGTCCCGACGTAGAGCTTGGTGCCATCGACGGCAAGGGCGGAGAGGTCGTTGGCCGGCGGCCCCGGGGGCCGGGCGACGGCCGTCCACGTCTGCGCGGCGCGCAGCCACAGCCCGTCGATGCCCCCCGTGCAGGCCACCCCGCCCTGCTCCGCGATCGTCGCGAGCACGGTGGCCTTCGGGCCGGCCGCGACGAGCCGGCCGCGATCGAGCTGCTGGGTGCCGCCGACGCCGACGACGGTGATCACGCCGTCGATGCGGGCAAGGGCGCGGAGCTCGCCGCCGCCGTAGGCCTGCACGACATCGGCGGTGCGCGCGAACAGGCCAGCGGTGGTCGCGACGTAGAGGGTGTTGCCATCGGCGAGAAGGCCGGTGACCTCGTTCGCGCCGGACTCGATGGTGACGAGAGCGAGCTTGCCCTTCGTCAGCTTGTGCAAGCCGTGGGCGGTGCCTGCGTAGAGCACTCCGTCGACGACCGCGAGCGAGCTGGTGCGGGCGCGGTTGCGCTTCGCGGCATTCGCCGCCTTCTCGGCGTACGGCAGGGGCTTCGCGGTGCCGACCTTAAGTACCCCCTCGTCGGTGGCAAGGTAGCGCGCGCCCTCGAACCACGCGCCGCCGTGCACGCTCGTGGTCGCCGCGGTGCGCGTCACCGTCAGCGTGGGCTCGAGCGTGACCGCCGCCGCTCCGGCATCGGTGCCCACCCACAGCTCGCCCTCGATCAGTGCGAGGCCATCGATGCGCGTGCCCGGCAGCCCATCCATCGCCGTCCACGTCTGCGTCACCGCACCGGTCGCATCGACCCGCACGAGCCCGCCCCCGGTGCCGACGAGGATCGCGCCGTCGCTCTGCGGCAAGCAGGCGCGCACCTCCGAGAGATCCGTGTGGACGAGCGCTGTGGCGACGAGGAGCGCGAGCATCACGAGGGCTCGATGGTGACGGACTGGATCGCCTGGTTCAGGGCATTGTCGCGCACGACGACCTTCAGCGTGACGGGGGCATCGAGCGTGGTCGCCCACACGCCCTCGAACAAGCCCCACTCGGTCTGCGCGAGCAGCAGGATCGTGCCGTCGGGCAACGTGACCTCGACGCGGTCGAGGTCCTTGCGCTTTCCGGGCGCGAGCTGCTTCACGCGGAGCTTGTAGCCGCCGGCCACCTTCACGGCCGTGACGGTCGCGAGCGGGGCCTTGGTGTCGACGGTGTATGGCAGCTGCAGCACGTCGATGCGGCCATCCGCCTGCGTGACCGTGACCCGTACGGTGTAGACGCCGTCCGGGGTCGACAGATCGATCAGGAAGCGCACCATCCACGCCTGGATCTCGTCGTCCCAGACGGCGAGCTTGGTCTCGCCGAAGGGGAACGTGACGACGACGCTCTGCGCATCGGCCGGGGCGGGGATCTTGATCTCCGGATCGCCCGGCTGGATCTCGTCGGGCGAGAGGCTCGCCTGGCGCGCACCGAGCGAGTCGAGGTCACCGCCCGTCACCGTCGGGCCCGCCTGCGCGAGCTGCTGGGCCTGCTGCTGCTTCCGCTCGATCTGGAACTGCTTGTACATCTCGTCGCTCTCGAGCACGAGGAGCGACGTGTACGGAGAGAGGACGCCGAGGTTCGTCGACAGCGCCACGATCTCCTCGCGCGGCGCCTCGGTCAGCTCCATGCGCGCGAGCTCCTGGCGCGCCCAGCGCTGCGCCACCCGCTGCGTGGACGTCGCGACCGTCAGCGCGACCTCCTGCAGGTACGGCTTGCCGCCACGCATCCCGACGAGCCGCACCGCCGCCGGGGCCGGTGCGCCCGCGGCCGTCTTCATCACCGCCACCACCTCATCGCCAGGGGCGAGCGTCATGGCGGTCGCCGGATAGATCACGGCCCCATCGGGGCCGAGGACGCGCGCCCCGGTGATGCGCGGCAGCGCGGGCGCGAGGGCCCCGAGCGCGAACTGGGCGACGTCCTGATGGCTCTTCACGATGAGCGCGCGCCCACCGGTGACGCCCGCGATCTCGGACCACAGCTCGCGGCTCGCGCCCTTGCCCACGAGCGCCGCCGAGATGGGCGCGCCGATGTGAAGCGCCTGCTCCGCGAGGGCCTTCGGCTGGCGCTCGCCCCATGTCGCGATGCCATCGCCGATGAAGACCACGTCCGTGGGATCCAGCGCGTCGACAGCCACGAGCGCGGCTGCGATATCCGTCGCGCCGTCGGGCTCGATCGCGCGGATGAACTCACCGGCCGCCTGCACCGCCTCCGGCGTCGGCGCGACGAACGACTTCGTCTGGGCCTGCGTGGCCACGTCGCTCGCCAGCACGACGAACGTGTCCTGGTCGCCGAGCGTGCCGAGCGCCGCGCCGAGCACCTCGAGCTCCTGCGGGCGCGATTCGAGTGAGCTTCGCGACGTATCGACGACGATCGCCACCTTGCGCGGCCCCGCCTTCACCGGCGCGGCCCCCTCGAACGTCGGGGTGATGCGCACCGCCGTGTACACGCCGTCGGGGCGGATCTCGCGCATCACCGCGGGCACGCGCGCGGACGGCACGGGAACCGCGACGTCGATGCCTCCCACCTGCTGCTCCGACAGTGCCACCTGGCCATCCACGCGGACCGTCAGCTCGGCGATCGGTTCGGAGCCCGCGATTGTAGCCGCGTACTGCCAGTCGGTCCCCATACGCTCGAGCGGCATCAGGTAGCGGATCACCACGCGCTTGTCCCGGTTGGGCTCGAGCGGGAACACGCGCAGCTTGAACCAGTTGCCCTCCTCCCACTCGAGGAGAGCCGGATCGAGCATCTCGTCGACGATCTTCTCGTAGACCTGCCGCGCCTTCTCCTTCTCGACGATCTCGCCCTCCATCAGCTTGCCGTTCACTTCGAGGGCGAGTCCGATCAACATCGCGCCGTCGGGGACAGGAAAGCGGAACGTGCCCTCGCGCTGCTCGCTGGCCGAGCTGTGGAAGATGTGCGCGACCTCGGTGACGGCGAGGTCGCCCGCGGTCGTCACGTCGACCTCGAGGCGCTTCAGCGTGACGGCGTCCTTCCGCTCGCCCGCCTCCAGCGTGCCCACACTCCGTGCCGTCTCCGGCGTCTCGAGAGCGAGGCTGAACGCCGCCAGCTCGGGGCGCGCGCTCGTTGGCGTGGCCGTGTCGAGGTCGACGAGCAGGTCCGCGCCCGTCTGCTCGCCCCCGGGCGTGACCGCGACGAGCGCCACCTGCCCGCTCACGAGCCGCGCCCGCCCCGTCTTCACCGCCACGCGCAGGCCATCCCGCCCCTCGGCGATCACGACGTGACTCCCGCCGCGCAGGTAGATCCGCGCGTCCGCCCCGACGGCGATCACCGCCCCGCGGCGGTCGGCCTTCAGCTCGCGCACTCCCACAAGCGATGCGTCGAGCGGCATCGGCTCGAGCGTCTGCGCTCCCTCCCGACGCACGCCGAGCGTGCCCCGGATCGTCACCGCGCGCAGCGGCGTTGTCGCCGCCGAGAGGTTCGCCATGGCGGGTGCCACGGGCGCGGTGGTCTGATCGCTGGGTCCCGGGCGGGGGCCGGGGGCCCCGCAGGCCGCGGTGAGGAGTGACGTCAGGACCAGGACCTCGGTGCGCATCTACGTGCCCTCCACATGAATCTTGGCGACGGTGACGACCTGCTTCTCCTCGAAGAGGCGATACGGCAGGACGCGCTTCTGCTCCGTCGGTTTGCCCTCGTCGAGGATCACGGTGACCTCGCCGCGGGCCTCGCTGAAGTTGCCGCGCCCACGCCGGAAGTAGTCGACCTGCACGATGTAGTCACCGGCCGCGGCGGACGCGGCGGTGAAGCTCTCCGGGCCGTAGCCCGTGGTCACGTCGTCGTAGAGCGCCTCGCCGTGCTTCCCCTTGCGGTTGGAGTAGAAGATCTTCTCCTTGCCCGGGGTGATGACCCAGAGGTCGACGTCGGACGCGTCGGTATCCCATGTCAGATAGACCTTGATGTCGTTCTGCGTGCCGCCGACGAGGCCAAGCGTCTCGGTCTTCGCCGCCATGCTGGCGTCTCCGGCGCGCGCGAGCTGCTGATAGATCTGCGCGAGGCGTTGCTTCGCCGGATACCGGACCGCGTCGGCCGTCTCCTTGTCCGCGATGATGGCCTCGAATCGGTTGCGCGCCTCCTCCGTCATCCCGCGCCGCGCGGCGACATCCGCGATCTCGAAGGCGAGCCGGCGGTCCTTCGTGTCCTGCGTCGCCGCGAAGATCAGGCGGTCGTACGCGCCCGCCAGATCGCCCGACTGCTTCAGCACGCTCGCGAGCGCGCGTTGCGCCGAGGCATCCATGGGGAGGAGCTCGACCACCGCCGAGTACGCGCGCTTCGCCGCGATCAGGTCGCCCTGCTCCGAGTAGAGGTCGCCCAGCAGGCGGACCACCACGAGGTTGTACGCATCGGTGGCGCGCCACGCCTTCGCAGCGATGATCGCCTCCTCGACCTTGCCCGCGCGCTGGAGTCCTCGCACGAGGGCGAAGCGAGCGGTGCGGTTCTCGGGCTCCTTCGTGACAGCCACCTCGAGCCCGGCCAGATCGTCGGCGTCGACGGCCTCGCGCGCTCCGGCGGGCTCCATCTCGAGCGGAGTCAGCGTGAGTCGGGGACCGCCGGTGGGGGCGGCGTGGAGCACACCGGCCCCCACCGCGACGAGGGCTCCCACCAGGATCTGGTTCTGCATCGCCCGGCGGAAGTGCATCGGCGGTGCCACGGAGATCGTGGGGAACCCCGAGCACTTGCCGGATCGGTGGCCGTTCAGACACGGGGAGCCGTGTGTTAGGGTCCTCGGCATATGAAGGCAGCGATTGCAACCATGATGGTCCTGGCGACGGCCACGGCGGCTCCGGGATGCGGAACGATCTTCAACGGCGGTCCGGCCACGGTCAGCCCCGCGCCCGGCGTGCGCGTGAACGGCTCGCCCGCGACGCAGCTCGCGGACAAGCAGCTCCCGCTCACGGTCGAGTACGACCAGGGCGGCGGCTGCATGGTGCAGAGCAGCATCTCGATCCCCTACCTCCTCCTCGACGTCTTCCTCACGGGCTTCATCGGCATCATCGTCGACGCGATCACCGGCGACTGGTACGTGCTCCAGAACAACTGCCCCGGCGTGATGATCCAGAACTGAGCCCGCCGCGCGGGGCTTACCGCGCTGCGGATTGCACGATCTCGTCGACGACGCGCTCGAGGATGACGCGCTCGGCGAGGTCACGCCCCAGCGCCTTCAGCTGCGGGCCCGAGTACGAGTCACCCGCGCGGGTGGAGAGCGTGATGTCGCCCTTCAGGGCGCGGTCCGCCGTCGCCAGCTCCTGGATCGCAGTGGCGAGCGACGCCGGCGAATAGTTCCGCGCCTGGGCGGTCAGCTTGTCGACGACGAACGGCGGCACGCCCAGCTTGCTCGCCCACTCGTTGCGGGGGGCATTGCGCGCCCGCAGCTCGTGCACGAGGGCGAGCTGCCGGACGTTCCGGGCGAGCATCACGACCACACCGACCGCGCTCTCGCGCTGATCGCACAGCGAGCCGACGGCCGCGAGCGCCCGCCCGCGATCCGCCGCGCCGATGGCATCCGTGAGCTCGAACACGGAGCGCTCGCGCGTGTCGGCGATCAGATCGTCGACGTCATCGCCGGTGACGGGCCGGTCGCTGCCGACATACAGGCCGAGTTGCTCGACGGCGAGCGAGAGCCGCGACAGGTCGCTGCCGACCGCGTCCACGAGGCGCGTGATGGCCGAGCTGTCGAGCTTCACGCCACGCTCCTGCGCCTCGGCCCGCACCCACGGCGCGAGCTGGCGGGGGGCCTCGAGCACGTAGACGTGGCCCTTCTTCGAGAGCTGTGCGAACAGCTTGAGGCGCTTGTCGAGCTTCTGCGCGACCGCGACGATCACCGTCGTTGGATTCGGCTTGGCCAGGTACGCCAGCATCGTCTCGGCGTCGTCGGCCGGCATGAGCGACAGATCGCGCACGTACACGAGCCGCATCTTCGCCATCATCGGCAGGGTCTGGGACAGCGCCACGATCTTGGTCGCCGACGGCTTCCCCTCGACCACGTCGTAATTGAAGCCGCGCATCGCCGGCGGCACGACCGCATCCCGCAGCCCCGCGAGCGCGCGCTCGATCAGGATCGGGTGCTCGGAGTGGAGCACGTAGATCGGTTCGAGCTTGCCGTCGAGGCTGCCGAGCAGCTCGTCCAGAGCATCCATCGATCCAGAGGTTGGCCGGCTCGCCACGCGCCGAACCTACCACCTGGCAGGTACCGGAGGTACGCTGCGCCTCGATGAGCAGCGTCGTAGTCACCGCGGATCGCGCCATCACGCACGCGGGCGCCGCCCGCGACGCCACGAGCGTCCTCGCCGTCGATGGGGCCATCGTCGCGGTCGGCGATCCAGAGGCGATCCTCGCGGACCCGCGGGCCACCGGGGCGCGCCGGATCGACTGGGGGCGCCGCGCGATGATCCCCGGCACCGTCAACACCCACAACCACAGCTTCCAGTCGCTCTTGCGGGGCATCGGCGACGACCTGCCCTTCCTCGAGTGGCGCGAGAAGGCCCTGTATCGCTACTCGCCGAAGCTACGCGCCGAGGACATGGGCACCGCCGCGCTGTTCGCGTTCGGCGAGATGCTCCTGCACGGCGTCACGACCGTCTGCGACTTCTACTACATCAATGCGCAGGGCAACGATCACGCCACGGCCACGATCGAGGCCGCGAAGCGGCTCGGCATGCGGATCGTGATGGCCCGTTGCTTCTACGATTGGGACGGCGCGCCGGCGAGCTACCGCGAGACGATTCCGCAGGCCGTCGCGAACTTCGAATCGCTCGCGCGGCGGTACCAGGACCGCGAGCGATACCTGACGAGCGTGCAGCCTGCCCCGCACAGTCAGCACGGCGCGACGCCAGCGATGATCGAGGCCGGCGCCGGCTGCGCGCGTGATGCCGGCGTGCCGTGGCACATCCACCTCGCGGAGGAGCAATACCAGGTCGAGCAGTCGCTAGAGCGCTTCGGGGCGCGGCCGCTACATGCCGTGTCGAAGCTCGCGGTCGATATGAGCCAGATGATCGCGGTGCACGGCTGCTGGTTCGATGCGACCGAGCGCGCCCTGCTCGCGGAGCGCGGGGGCTCGCTTGCCTACTGCCCGGGCTCGAACATGTTCCTCGGCGACGGGGTGACGGACCTGGTCGACCTCGTGGCGAAGCAGGTCCGCGTTGGCCTCGGCACGGACGGCGGCTGCTCGAACAACCGGGTCAGCGTGCTGGACGAGATGCGCGCGGCGGCGCTCCTCCAGAAGGTCCATCGCACGGACGGCCAGGCCATCGATGCCGAGACCTGCTTCGCGCTCGGGACGCACACCGCGGGCGAGGTCCTGCAGCTCCCCGTGGGCCGGATCGCGCCCGGCTACCGCTGCGACCTCGTCGCGCTGGACCTCGACGATCCGTCGCTCTGGCCCGAGCAAGCCCTCGAAAAGAACGTGGTCTACGCGCTCTCGTCTCGCGCGATCACCGACGTCGTGGTAGATGGGCAGGAGGTCGTCGTCGCGCGACAGCTCGTCCATGTCCAGCTCGCCGAAATCCAAGTCCGAGTCAGCGAGCTCACTCGAGACTGGCGACGCGGCGTCTGACACGGGCGAGACGTCCAAGGGCGACAAGCCCGAGAAGCTCGCCAAGAGGAGCTCGGTCGCGATCGAGCTCGAGGTTTCGCGCAAGACCACGGTCGGCTGGAGCGCCTTCGGCATCCTGTTCGGCACCCTCCTGATCTTGAAGCTGGGCACGGTCGGCGTCTGGATCGGAATCGGCCTCGTGATCTTCGGCGTGTACCGGGCGTGGAAGGTCGTCGAGACCTATCTGAACCCGCCCGGCACCATCAAGATCACCGACTCGGAGGTCGTGCTCCCGCGTGGGCTTTCCACGTCACGCCCGCACACGGTGAAGCCGAGCGAGGTGACGGCCGTGTACTTCCTGCGCCGCTCGGTGCCGTGGAACAACAGCTCGCCCGTGCTCGTCGTCGAGCTGGGCGACCGCGCCATCGCCTACCCGCGCGACTGGTTCGCGTCGGAAGCCGATCAGCGTCACATCGTGCATGCGCTCGTGGCCGTCGGCTTCGGGGCGCAGACGGCGCCGAAGCGCGAGCCCAACGCCCGCGACCTGCCCCGCCTCTGAGTCCTGCTAGCCGCGGTTCGCGACCAGGCGCATCACGATCTCGACGTGCGAGGTCTGCGGCATGAGATCCAGCGGCCACGCATCCGTCGGGAGGTAGCCGGCCTGCGCCAGGCGCGCGGCGTCGCGCGCGAGCGTGGCCGCGTCGCACGAGATGTAGACGATCGTCTTCGGCGCATGCCGCAGGATGCCGGCGACGGCCTCGGGGGCACCGACGCGCGGCGGATCGAGGACGATGGCGTCGAAGGGGCCGGCGACGCGGGCCAGCACCGCATCCGCGGCTCCGAGCTCGAACTTCGCGCCGGCCACGCGCCCCGCCGGCTCGGCGACATCGCTGGCGGTGACGCCCCAGCCATCCTCGACGAGCCCGCGCGTGAAGTTGCCGCTGCCGGCGTGGAGCTCGAGGAGCGTCCCCGGACCCCGACCGAGCGCGGCGCGGGCCCGGGCGATCAGCGCGGCGTTGCCCGCCTCGCTCGCCTGGGCG
>JALHPV010000203.1 GCA_022842285.1 Kofleriaceae bacterium | reverse complement strand
CGTGGCCGTGCCGGACCCCACGTCGATCGAGCTGATGCATCGGTTCGTGCGCGCGGCCTTCGTCCACTCGCTGGTGCGGGCCGGCCTCGAGCGCCTGATTCCCATCGACACCAAGCATAACGAGGGCGGCGCGCCGAGCCCACTCGAGATCTACCTCTCGGCCGTGGCCGGCGGCGATCCGGGCAGCAGCGCCGAAGCGCGACGCGGGGCGATCGACGCCCTGCGCACCACCATCCTCAAGTTCGCGCCGCATCTCGTCATCAACTCCGCGCGCAGCAAGAGCGACATGGAGCTCGGTCGCGCCGTCGCATCCGCCGCCCGCCGGCGCCTGGGCGCGCCGATTCGCTACCTCGGCCACCTCGAATACGACGAGGCGGTCTGGGCCTCCACGCGCCGCCGCCGCCCGCTGCTGATCGAGCACCCCGAAACGCGGATCGCGAAGTGCTTCGAGCGTATCGCCCGTGGCCTCCTCGCCGTGCGCGCTCCGAGTCTCGATGGGGATGTCCTGCCGAGCGACTCGCACTACGAGCTGCTCGAGGTCCCGCCGACCGCGTCCTTCGAGGACATCCGCCGCGCCAACCGCCGCATCCGCGACATCTACGGCGCCGAGTCGATCGCCATCAGCGGGCTCTACGATCCGGCGTCCCTCGAAGCCGTGCACCGCCGCCTCGACCTCTCGTACACGACGCTCATGGATGCGGCGAAGCGCAAGGAGTACGACCTCGAGCTGTTCCCCGATGGCGTCCCCACGCCCATCACGCCTCTCGCGATCCCGGCTCTGGGCGAAGCCCCGCCGCCGCGCCCGCCCGCGAAGGTCGACGATCCGGCCACCCTCGCATCGCGGCCGCCCATGCCCCCGATCGCGCCCGACACCGTCTTCACCGGCCCGCTCCTCCGGCAGATCCGCGAGGCCATCGGCATCGAGCTCCGCGAGATCGCCGAACGCTCCAAGATCGGCATGGGGTACCTCCAGGCCCTCGAGGGCGAGGTCTGGACGAAGCTCCCGGCCGCCGTCTACGTGCGCGGCTTCCTCGTCGAGTACGCCCGTGCGCTCGGGGTCGACCCCGAGCGCGTGAAGATGACCTACCTGGCCCGCTTCCGCGCCGCTCGACCCTCCCCCGACGACGAGGAAGAGCCGCGCGATCGCAAGTCGAGTGACGCCCTTTCGCGTCCCGCCAAGCCTTGACCGGCCCGAGCCCCGGCTCGTACCGTGAACATATGGCGACCCTGATCGACAACCCGAAGCGTGCCCGTCAGCTGGCGCGCGCTATCGCGTCGGACCTCACCCTCTATCACGAGCCGAAGATCCTCGAGGGCATCGCCAACGACAACCTCTTCGAGGTCATGTCGGACGAGATCAACGAAGGCCGCGAGCTCTTCAAGTCGCGCGTCACCGAGGACATCTTCGGCCAGCACATCTACGAGCGCGCCATCGTCGACGTGCTCGTGAAGTCCAAGGGGCACGTCAAATCAAAGATCTGGTAGCGCCGCGTCGCCGAACAGATCGGCAATGAGCCCGGCCAAGGTGGGGTCGGCCGCGGTGAGCTCGACGCGCGTGTTGATGGCGTTGTGGATCCCGTTGGCCGGGATGGCTTCGAGATTGACGTCGAAGTAGCTCTGCACGCCCTCGGCGAAGTACTCGGGAACGCTGCTGGCCGCGTAGGTGTTCGCGAAGGTTCCCGCTGCCACGGCGGCATCGAAGCTTGCCTGCAGCGCGCTGAGGGCCGCCGCATCGGGCAAGAGCTCGACGCCGAGCCACACCGTGTGGCCGAACTCGTGAACGAGGATGTTCTCGCCCGCGTAAGGGTCGCGCGACAGGCGGAGTACGTTCTCCTCCGCGCAGCTCGAGAGCGGTCGTGCGACGGTCGCGCCGAGGCCGCGGGCGCGCTCATCCCAGTTCGTCTCCGGGAAGGCGGTGTTCAGATCGCTGTGCTCGGGCATGTCGGTCGTGACCTCCGACACCGCCATGATGCCCACGCGCACCCGGATCTCTCGCAGCTTCGCCGCGACCTCGGGACGATGCGCGAGCATGAACGCGACGGTCCGGCACACGATCGGTAGCGCCGCGGGCTGCACCCGCGCCGAGGCGACGATCGGCAGGCCTGCATCCAGGTACTGCGCGTAGAACGGATCGAGGCCCAGCTCCGCCGGGGGCGCGGTGATGGCGGCCTGGCAGCCGATGGCTGCGTCCGCCGGGCTCTCGTTCGTCGCATCGGCGAGTGGGGTCGCGTCGCGCACGGCGGTGCCGGACCCCGAGCACGCCGCGAGCGCCAGGATGCTGACCAGCCTCGTGATCACGGCCGCCCCGCCGGGGAGAGGGCGGCGAGGGTGGCCGCGAAGTCGGCAGGCAGCGGCGACTCGAAGCGCATGCGCTCGCCGGTCACCGGGTGCTCGAGCTCGAGGAGGCGGGCGTGCAGCGCCTGCCGACCGAGGGTGGCGGCCACGTCGACGAGGGCCTTGGGGGGCTTGCCGTAGAGCTGGTCACCGATGAGCGGCCAGCCGGCATCGGCGGCGTGGACGCGGATCTGATGCGTGCGGCCAGTCTCGAGCTTGAACTTCACGAGCGCCGCACCGACGAGAGACTGGATGATCTCGTAGTGGGTCACGGCCACCTTGCCGTGGTCGCCCTTCGTCGTGAAGCGCTTGCGGTCCGACGGATGGCGCGCGTGGAGCGTACGCAGCGTGCCGGATGGCCGGGGCGGCGGCGGGGCCGCGATACCGACGTACTCGCGCACGATACCGCCGGGCTCGCCGCGACTCTTCGCCGCGAACTGCGCCCCGATGTGGGCGTGCGCGTGGTCGTTCTTCGTCACCACCATCACCCCGCTCGTGTCCTTGTCCAGGCGATGCACGATGCCGGGGCGCAAGGCCCCGCCGATGCCCGACAGGTCCCGGCAGTGAAACAGCAGGGCGTTGACGAGCGTGCCGCGGGGATGTCCGGCGGCCGGATGAACGACCATGCCCGCCGCCTTGTCGACGACGATGATCTCCGCGTCGTCGAACAGCACGCGGATCGGTAGGTCCTCGGGCACCACCTCGATGGGCTCCGGCTCCGGGACGATGACGAGGATCTCCTCGCCGAGCTTCATCCGGCGCCCCGCCTTCGTGACGGCGACGCCTCCGACGGTCACGGCCCCATCCTCGATCCACCGTTGCACGAGACCGCGCGACGCGCCCGCGATGCGGGCCGCGAGCAGGGCATCGATGCGCTCGTCATGTTCGGCGGTGGCCACCACGACGTGGTGCAGGGCCGCCTCGGCGTCCTCGGCAACGATCGGGGTGTCGCTCATTCGGACTCGATGCCGTACTGGCGGAGCTTCTTCCAGAGGGTCGTGCGGTTGATGCCGAGCATCGCGGCCGCCTTCGTCTTCTGGTTGTCGCAGAGCTCGAGGACGCGGAGGATGTGCGTGCGCTCGAGCTCGTCCAGCGTGGGAACGTGGTCGCCGGTGATCGTGTTGAGGCCCGTCGTCGGCGTGGCGGGTTGGCCGAAGGGCGATGCCACATCGGCGACATCGAGGACACTACCGGAGGCGAGGATGACGGCGCGCTCGATCGTGTTCTCGAGCTCGCGCACGTTGCCGGGCCAGGGGCGACCGACGAGGTGGGCGATGGCGGCATCGGTGAGCTCGACACGCGAGCGCTCGGCGCGGAGGGCGGCCTGGTCGGCGAAGTGGCGGGCGAGCAGCGGGATGTCGCCGGCGCGGTTGCGGAGGGCCGGCACCTCGAGCGTGATGACCGCGAGGCGGTAGAAGAGGTCCTCGCGAAAGCTGCCGTGCTTGACGCCCTCGTCGAGGGCACGGTTGGTGGCGGCGATGACCCGGGCATCGACGCGGAGTGACGTCGTGCCACCGACGGGCTTCACCTCGCCGTCCTGCAGGGCGCGCAGGAGCTTCGGCTGGAGCTCGAGAGGCAGCTCGCCGATCTCGTCGAGGAAGAGGGTCCCGCCGTCAGCGGCGAGGAACAGGCCGCGCTTGGCGGTGTCGGCGCCGGTAAAGGCTCCGCGCGTGTGTCCGAACAGCTCGCTATCGAGGAGCGTGCCGACGAGCGCGCCGCAGTTCACCGGCATGAAGGCGCGCGAGGCCCGCTTGCCCGCGAAGTGGAGGGCGCGGGCGACCAGCTCCTTGCCCGTCCCCGACTCGCCGGTGATGAGGACGGTCGCATCGGAGGGCGCGACCTTGTCGATCGTCGCGCGGAGCTGCTGCATCGGCGCCGAGTCACCGATCATCGAGCCGTAGGCGAGCTTCTTGGTGAGCTGGTCGTGGGCGCGACGGAGCTCGTCCTCGTCGAGGGCGCGGCGCACCACGAGCCGCAGCTCGTCGGGCGAGAACGGCTTGCCGATGTAGTCGCGCGCGCCGAGCTTCATCCCGCGCACGGCCGTGTCCAGCGATGGATACGCCGTGATGAGCAGCACCGCGGGCGGCTGCTCGCCGGTCAGCAGGCGCGGCAGGAGTGACACCCCGTCCTGGTCGGGCAGGTTGATGTCGCAGAGGATGAGGTCGAACCGCTTGCGCTGCACCGCGGCGAGGGCGCCGGCGGCGGAGTCGACCGTCTCGACCTCGTAGCCGGCACGCCCGAGGACCTCGCTGCACAGCAACCGGATACCGCGTTCGTCGTCGACGACGAGGATGCTGCTCACGCGGCTTGCGTATCACGCACTCGCGGGGACGGTGTCAACTTTGTCAACCTTCGCAAAGGTTGACAACGTTTACACCGTCCCCGCGTTGGGGATGACGAGCCGGAACTCGGCGCCGGTGCCGTTGGGCCCGTCGCCGACCTCGATCGAGCCGCCCGCGGTGGCGACGAGGTGCTTGCTGACGGCGAGGCCGAGGCCCGTTCCGACCCCGGCGTCTTTGGTCGTGAAGAAGGGATCGAAGACCTTGGTGCGGTGTTGCGCGGGGATGCCGGGCCCGGTGTCAGCGACGGTGATGGTGGTGGCGACGGCGCCGGGCGCGGGGCTGGATGCGATGGTGATGGTGCCGCCGTCGGACATCGCCTGCAGCGCGTTCTGGACGAGGTTGACGAGGACCTGCTGCAGTGCGTGCGCGTCGATCGTGACCGCCGCGTCGCTGGCCATGTCGGTGACGAGGGTGGTGCGGCCCTTCTTGAGCTGGGGACCGAGGAGCGTCGCCACGTGGCGTACGACCGCTGCCGGCTGGCAGGTCTCGGGGGACGCGAGCTCGACAGGCTTCATTTGCTGCTCGCTCTGGCGCGGGGCGCGCGCGTACTCGAGCAGGCTGCCCACGATGCTCTTCATGCGCTCGGCTTCGCTGGCGATGAGCTCGAGTCCCGCACGGTCCGGATGGCCCTCGGGCTTGTCCTCCTGCAGGAGCTTCGCGTAGCCGAGCACCGTCGTGAGGGGGTTGTTGATCTCGTGCGCCACCTGCGCCGACATCACGCCCACCGACGCGAGTCGATCGCCCCGGGCGAGCGCCTGCTGGAGCTCGGTGCGCTCGGCGACGCGCTTCGCCATCTCGTCGATGCGTTGCCCGAGCACGCCGATCTCGCCGGGGCCCCGGATCGGCGGGCCATCGTCGGCGCCGCCAGCGGCGATCGCGTCCGCGCGCCGGGCGAGGGCCTCGAGTGGTCGGGTGAGCAAGGTCGCCACGAGCGCGCCCAGGGCGAGGGCGAGGGCGAGGGCGATGCCACCGACGAGCAAGGTGTCCCGCGTGGTGCGCCGGGCCAGGGCGTACGCGTCGGCCTCGGGTTGCTGATGGAGGATCGCCCAGCGCACGCCACGCGACGACTGATAGCTGGAGAGATTTCTGTACGCGCTGACCCACCCGCCGGTCGCGAGCGTGCCCTCGATCGAGGACGCCAGCGCCCGGTCGACCGCCGGATCCTTGCCCGCCAGCGACGTCTCCGTGAGGGGCCGCCCGTCGCTCGTCGCCACCGGCACGCCCGTACCATCGACGACAACCACGCGCGCGCCGCGCCCCAGGCGGGCGGCCGCCACCACGTCGCGGACGAAGCCGAGGTCGAGTGTCGCGAGGAACACGCCCATCAGCTCGCCGGTCCGCCCGCGGGCCTGCACGACGAGGTTCACGATGGTGCGCCCGTTCGTGCGCCTCACATCGCCGATGTATCCACCGAAGGAATGCGACCCCGCATCGACGCCGTCGGGCACCGCGTCGCCATACTTCAGCGTGCCATCGGCATCGAGGATCGATAGCGCGGAGACGATGGGCACGTTGCGCCGCAGGCGCTTGAGCAGGAGCTGCGCCTCGCGCTCGCCGTCGGGCTGATCCGCCCACGTCGCCGCCGCCAGCTCGACAGTGCGTCGCGCATCCTGCAGCGTGCCGTCGAGGGCCGCACCGAGGGCACGAATATGCGCGAGGGCTCCGCGCTCGACCTCGCTCTCCACGTCCGCCCGGGCCCGCGAGATCGCCAGCACGCCGACGATCACCGTCGGCACCACGGCCGTCAGCGCGAGCAGCAAGAGCACCCGCCATCGCAGCGATGCCGCGGCCCTCACGGATGTCCTTCGCCGCGGGTGAGGCGGTGCCAGCCGTGGCGGACCCCGTCGATGGCCTCGGTGGGGGTGGCATCGCGGGCGACGGCGGCGGCCAGGGCTGGGTTCAGGTCGTCGAACAGGAGGGGCGTGTTCACCGCGCGGGGCAGCGGCTCGGCGCTCTTCAGGGCCTCGTACAGGGCGCGTACGAGCGGCGGCGATGATGCAAGGGCGCTCTCGCGGGTGGGCACGGTCGCGAAGGCGGCGGCGAAGCGCGCGAGGGCGGGCGTGTCCGTGAGCTCGGCCGCGAGGCGCCACCCCTCGGCCGGCGCGCGGGCGCACGTCGGCACGACCAGCACCTGACCTCCGCGTGGTGCGTGGGCGAGCGGCGTGATGGCCAGGCGATCGCGGTCGCGCAGGGCGCCGAGCTGCCAGGGCCCCGTGATCCAGTACGCGAGCTCGTGCGCGTTCCAGCGGCGGAGCTCGTCCGGCGCCTCGGTGCCCGACGGCGGCGGTGGCGAGGCGACATCGCCGTAGAGGGCCGCGAACTTCTCCAGCGCGACCACCGCCCCCACATCTCCGATGCCAGTTGGTCGCAGCTCGCCGCCCTCCGCGCGCAGCCACGGCACGAACCAGTAGCCATCGACGCGCACCCCGAGCGGATACGGGCTCGACGGGGTCTTGGTCGCGCGGGCGGCGGCGACCACGTCGGTGATGGCCGGGCTCGCCGGGGCGGGCCGCGACGAATCCCGCACCACCACGAGGCCGTCGACGGTCTGGGGCACCGCGAACAGCTGGTCGTTGCTGCGCCAGGCACTCGCGACCAACCCTTTCGCTTCGGGCGTCCAGTCACGCGCCGCGAGGTCGGCCGGTACGGGGGCGAGGTAGCCCGCCGTCCGCAGCCCCGGCAGCCAGGTCGCGTCGATGCGCATGAGGTCCGGGCAGTCGGTGCCGCCCGCGAGGATCGCGCTGATGACCTGCTGTCCGCGGGCGAAGGGGACGAGCGACGACTCGACCGTCAGCCGCCGCTCGACGACGATCGCGTTGAACAGCTCGGTCTCCTCGGCGCCGAACGTGTGCAGGAAGCGAATGGGCGGCCCCGCCGGGGCGCTCGCATCATCGCCCCCACCACACGCGAGCAAGCACATCGCGAGGAGGGTGGGGCACCGCGGCACGGAGGGACGATAACGGAGGTCGGGCGCGGGCGATATCGAACGTCCGACGAGCTCGCGCGAATCCGCCGACCCTTCGCGGTTCGCATGCACGATTCGCGATTCCGCCTGCGCAGGCCGTGTCACGCGACCGGTCCGTGCGGTACGTACGCGGCGTGCGCAGCATGACGGGCTTCGGCCGCGGTACCGCCGAGGCCAATGGGATTCGCTCGACGGTCGACGTTCGCGCGGTGAACCACCGCTTCCTGGACCTCAAGCTGCGGGGGGCGGTCCTCGCGCCCGCGCTGGAAGAGGCGATCAACGCGCGGGTCCGCGCCACCATCGAGCGCGGCTCGGTGGTCGTCTCGATCAACGTCACGCGGCCGGCGAGCGCCAGCGACGTGCGCATCGACGGGGATGCGGCCGCCCGCGTGCACGCGACCCTGGCGACCCTCGCGCACTCGCTCGGCATCGATGGGCCCGATCTCGCGCTGGTCCTCGCGCAGCCCGGCGTTGTCGTCCCGGCCACGGATCTCGTGACGGACGAGGTCCCGATCGATCCGGCGGTGCTCGCCGCCCTCGACGCCGCCCTCACACAGCTCGTCGCGATGCGCGAGGCGCAGGGCCAGGCGCTCGGCGCTGACCTCGCGGCGCGGTTCGCGGAGCTGGCCGCCCTGCGGGTGCAGCTCGCGACGGTGGCCGCGAGCGTGCCCGGCGCGGTGGCCAAGCGAATCAGCGATCGCGTCACGAAGCTGCTCGAGGATCGAACCGAGCTGGAGGCCGGCCGGACGCTCGAGGGCAGCGGCGCCGAAGGGCGGCGGGGCTGGCTCGACCCGGCGCGGCTGGCGCAGGAGATCGCGCTGCTGGCGGACCGCAGCGACGTGACCGAGGAGCTGGTGCGGCTGGCGTCGCACCTGGACCAGTGTCTCGCCCTCGTCAGCGGCTCGGCGCCGGCGGGGCGGCGCCTGGACTTCCTCTGCCAGGAGCTCGGTCGCGAGCTCAATACGATCGGGAGCAAGAGTGCGAGCGCCGATCTCACCGCGGCCGTGGTCGAGGGGAAGGCCGTCCTGGAGAAGCTGCGCGAGCAGGTCCAGAACGTGGAGTGAGCGCGATCTCCAGTGCAGCCGCTCCGTTGTGCGATAGTGCGCCTCGTGACTGACCGCGGAGTCCTCGTCATCGTCTCCTCGCCATCCGGGGCCGGGAAGACAACGTTGACGCGCCGCCTGTTGGCCGAGCACGCACCCCAGCTCGAGTTCTCCGTGTCGTACACGACGCGGCCCATCCGTCCGGGCGAGGTCGACCGGCGCGACTACCACTTCGTGGCCCCCGAGGTATTCGAGGGGATGGTCCAGCGGGGAGAGTTTGCCGAGCACGCGTTCGTGCACGGCAACCGCTACGGGACCGCCCAGGCGCCGGTGGAGGAGGCCCTCGCCCGGGGCCGGGACGTCATCTTCGACGTCGACTGGCAGGGAGGGGCGGCGCTCTCGGCGCGCTGGCCCGCGGATTCGCTGAAGATCTTCATCCTGCCGCCCGACCTCGACATCCTGGCTTCGCGCCTCCGGATGCGGGCCACCGACGCCCCGGGCGTCATCGAGCGTCGGCTCGCCAAGGCCATCGAGGAGCTCGAGCACTTTCCCGAGTACCAGCACCTCATCGTCAACGACGACCTCGAGCGGGCCTACGCCACTCTCCGGGCGCTGTATCTCACCCGCCGCTATGGCCGCGTGACCCGGCCCGAGCTGCCGACGCTGCCGATGTCCCTCGAGGAGCTGGCGCAGGTTGTCGACGCGAATACTGCGACAGATCCTCCGTCGCACGCGCGGCGCCTGGTCGCCCGCGGTTGATGATTGACGATCCGGGCTGAATCGGAAAGGATCAGCTCCATGACGGGGCTTCGCGGTTGGCTGGTGCTGGTGGTGGCAGCCGCGACCCTCGGAGCGTGCGGGCGCACCTTCACCGCAGATACGGTGCAGCCCAATCCACTCAAGGATCCCACCGAGACGCTGCGGCAGTCAGAGGTCCTCACGATCGTGCGCGGGGACATGGAGCTGAACCAGCCCGCGCCGCCGCGAGCGGGACAGCGGGTCGCCGTCGTGAACAACAGCCGCTGGCCGCTCTACAACGTGGCGAGCTTCGTGGTCGTGTCGCGTGATCGCCTGCGCTTCCACGTGCAGATGGATCACAAGTGGGAGGAGTACGCGGACCTCGAGACGTGGGAGGTCGAGCTCGAGGACGACCAGGGCCACAAGTGGGAGCCCGAGACCATCGAGCATGCGCGGACCACGATCCTCACCAGCATGTGGGATCGCGAGCAGCGCACGGCCGTCCGCAACCGGTACGGGGATATCGTGGCGCTGAACGAGGACGGGTTCCGGAACCGGCAGACCCTCGGCTCGCTGTCCGTCTTCCGGGGCAAGGCCGACTTCGTCTTCTACCAGCGCGACCTGTTCACGCCCAACGTGCGCTGGCTACGGCTCCGCATGAAGCGCTCCGGCGAAGCCTTCGAGTTCCGCTGGAACTTCGCCGACCAGGTAGCTACCCACTAGGCGCTACCCACTAGGCGCACGTTCAAGGTCCGCCAGAGGCTGGTACACTGGGCGCCTTAGCCCTGATGCACCAGCTCGACCAAGTTTTGTCCGCGGTCGCCGGTTACTACCCCAACGCCGACCTTCCGCTGATTCGCCGGGCGTATCAGTTCGCGGCTGCCGCGCACGATGGTCAGACCCGCAAGTCGGGCGACCCCTACGTCACTCATCCGCTCGCCGTCGCGCAGGTCATCGCCGAGCTCCGGCTCGACGTGGCCTCCATCTGTGCGGGCCTCCTCCATGACTGCGTCGAGGACACGAGCGCCACGGTCGAGCAGCTCGGGGAGCTCTTCGGCAAGGAGGTCGCGTTCCTCGTCGACGGCGTGACCAAGCTCGGCAAGCTGCCGTACTCGACCCGCGAGGAGCAGCAGGCCGAGAACTTCCGCAAGATGCTGCTGGCAATGGCGCGCGACATCCGCGTCATCCTCGTGAAGCTGTGCGATCGCCTCGACAACATGCGGTCGCTGAACCACCTCCCGCCCGAGAAGCAGGAGCGCATCGCCGCCGAGACGATGCAGATCTACGCTCCGCTCGCGAACCGCCTCGGGATCCAGTGGGTGAAGGTCGAGCTCGAGGACCTCGCGTTCAAGTACCTCTACCCAGGCGAGTACGAGCAGCTCGCGGCCGACGTCGCGAAGACGCGCGCCGAGCGCCTCGAGTACATCCGTACCGTCGAGGGGCTCATCATGAAGGAGATGACCGACAACGGCGTGCCGTGCGAGGTCATGGGCCGCGCCAAGCACCTGTGGTCGCTCTACCAGAAGATGAAGCGCACGCAGCGGCCCTTCGAGGAGATCCACGACGCGATCGGCTTCCGCGTGATCACCGACTCGCAGATGCACTGCTACCAGGGCCTCGGGGTCGCGCACCAGACGTGGACCCCGATCCCCGGCCGCTTCAAGGACTACATCGCGCTGCCCAAGCCGAACCTCTACCAGTCGTTGCACACGGCCGTGATCGGGCCGCGCGGCGAGCGCATCGAGGTCCAGATCCGCACGCGCGACATGAACCTCGTCGCGGAGCACGGCATCGCCGCGCACTGGAAGTACAAGGAGGGCAAGCCGGTCGCCGTCGACGACGACAAGAAGTTCGCCTGGCTACGGCAGCTCATGGAGAGCCAGAAGGAGCTCCGCGATCCGACGGAGTTCCTCGAGAGCGTCAAGATCGACCTCTTCGGCGACGAGGTCTTCGTGTTCACGCCCGGCGGGGACGTGAAGCCGCTCCCGAAGGGCAGCTGCCCCATCGACTTCGCGTACGCCGTGCACAGCTCCATCGGCGATCACTGTTCCGGCGCCCGCGTGAACGGGATGATCGTCCCGCTGCGCTATCAGCTTCGCAACGGCGACACGATCGAGATCATCACGAGCCCGAACCAGAAGCCGAACAAGGACTGGCTGAAGCTCGTCAAGACCGCTCGCGCCCGGACGAAGATTCGCTGGTTGCTCCGGCAGGAGCAGCGCGACAAGGCCGTGCAGCTCGGCACCGACCTCATCGACAAGGCCCTCCGCAAGCACAACACGACGCTCGCCCGCGCCGAGAAACAGCTCGCCGCCGCGGCGCGCGAGCTGAAGTGCATGAACGTCGACGAGCTCATCATCCAGCTCGGCTACGGCAAGATCACGACGCAGCAGGTCCTCGAGAAGGCGCTGCCGGAGCTCGCGAAGAAGGGCGAGGAGCCCGAGAAGAAGACCGAGAGCATGCTGAAGACGCTGCTCCGCAAGGTCACGCGGCGCACGTCATCGTCGGGCATCAAGGTCGCCGGCGAGGAGGACATCCTCGTCCGCTTCGCCAAGTGTTGCAGTCCGCTGCCCGGCGATCCCATCGTCGGCTTCATCACCCGTGGCCGCGGCGTCACCGTCCACCGGCGCGATTGCGACAAGGGCCTCGACCTCGATCCGGATCGCCGCATTGACGTCGAGTGGGACGGCAACGGCAAGACCCAGCACGAGGTCGCGATCCAGGTCATGTGCAGCGACAAGCCCGGCCTTCTCGCGCACATCTCCCAGTCGTTCACCGATCAGGGGGTGAACATCTCGCAGGCGCACTGCCGCGCCACCGACGATGGCCGTGCGGTGAACACGTTCCACGCGTCGGTACGCGACCTCGATCAGCTGAAGAGCGTGATCCGGTCGCTGTCACGGATCAAAGGCGTGTTCTCGGTCGACCGCGTGTCCGCGGACGTCGCCTAGGGCACTCTCGTTACTGCTTCGGAGCAGGCTGGCCGGGGGCGCCGAGGCCCGCGAACAGCTCGGTCGCCGACTTGGTCGACTTCCGGGCCATCGCATTCTTCCGACGGCGACCCGCCTTCTCGTGCTTGTTCTTGCGCTTGACGCTGCTGGCTTTCGTGTTCGACGCCATGATGAGGCCTTCCTTGGGGGAGGGCGGTTTGTAGCGGCGTGGGTGGCGGGGTGTCAAGCACCGGGATACATTGAGGTCCGGGACCGCGATGAAGCTTTGCCCCAAGTGCCAGAAGCATTTCAGCGACGACGCGAACTTCTGTCCGGTCGACGCTGCTCGGCTCATCCCGCTGGAGGCGGGGGCCGCAGGCGTAGGCGCGGACACGCTGACCGCCAAGTACAAGCTCGGTGACACGATTGGAGGTTCTCGCACCGGCGCGGTCCATCGGGCCACCGATGTCGGAACCGGCGCCTCCGTCGCCGTGAAGCTCGTCGCGCCCGAGGTGGCGGCGCTGCCCGGCGTGGCCGCGCGCCTCGAACGGGAGC
>JALHPV010000202.1:2375-12995 GCA_022842285.1 Kofleriaceae bacterium | reverse complement strand
GACACCGCCACCATGACGATGGAGGCCGGCGCGCGGGTCGTGAAGGTGGCGTCGCCGATCGGCGTCGAGACCTTCACCGTGACGAAGGTCGTCGGCGGCCACTACCGCGAGGACTTCATCGGTCGCAGTGCTCCGACCGCCGAGGAGCGCGTGCTCCCCGCGACGTATGTCTTCGCGACGAAGTCGTGGCGCTACAAGGGCTACTCCGTGATGGTCAAGGAGCGACCCGAGATGTCGACCAACGCGGTGTGGTCGCAGGAGTGCATCGCCTGCCACAACACGTTGCCACTCGGCACCACGCTCTACGACGAGCTCTACGGCCCGGGCGCGCCGCCCTACCAGGCGAACCTCGCCGACCGCACCTTGCCGTCGCGTCTCAAGTGGAACGTGACTCCGACCAGCGAGCCTGGCCTCGTCTCGCGCCTCGCCGACGAGATGGCCTTTCTCGGCGCATCGCGTCCCACGGCAACCGACCTCAAGTCCGTCCTCGCAGCAGCCTCCCGGGCGAGTGAAGACCACCTCGATGGCGGCAAGCTCGTCGAGCTCGGCGTCGGTTGTGAGGCCTGCCACAACGGCGCGCGGGTCCACGCGATGAACCCTGACGTGATGCCGGCGTACGGGGCCGTCGCGCCCGAGCTCGCCGTGACGCCCCCGCCGCGCCACGACGGCGGCCGCGCGCAGGAGATCAACCACACCTGCGCGAAGTGCCACACCGTCCTGTTCTCCCAGTACCCGTGGACCTGGGAGGGCGGAACGCGCACGCAGCACATGGGCGGCAGCACGACGAACTCCGGCGAAGGTCGCGACTTCCTCCTCGGGGGCTGTTCCAAAGCGATGACCTGCACCACCTGCCACGATCCTCACACCGTCGATCCCCGCGCGCGCCTCGACGCGATGGGCACGGTCAAGGCGAACGTCCTCTGCACCGAGTGTCACGCCGAGGTCGGCGCCAACCTCTCCGCGCACACGCACCACGAGACCAGTAGTGCCGGCAGCTCCTGCATCGGCTGCCACATGGCGAAGAAGAACATGGGGCTCGACTACGAGCTCGTTCGCTATCACCGCATCGGCTCGCCCACCGACGTGAAGCGCGTCGAAGGTGACCGCCCGCTCGAGTGCGCCCTCTGCCACGCCGACAAGTCCGTGCGGGTCCTCGCCGACACCATGAAGCAGTGGTGGCCGCGGACGCAGATCGACACCGGCGCGCTCGCGCGGCTCTATGGCTCACTCGACGCGAACGCGATCCGCGCGACGCTCGATCTCGGCAAGCCCCACGAGCAAGCGGTCGCACTCGCCACGCTCGGCACCTCGGGCACGCCCGCTGACATCCCGCTCGTCGCCGAGCACCTCGCGCACGAGTACCCGCTGGTTCGCTACTACGCGCACCGCGCCCTCGAGAAGCTCACCGGTGGCCCCGTGCCGATCGACGTGGGCCAAGCGGCCGGCGACGTGCGCGCGGCGACGGCGGCCTGGCTGAAGCGCCGCAGGTAGCGGCGACCGCTACTTCTTGCCGACGGTCGAGTAGACCTGGTCCATCGCGGTCGGCGTCGCCTTGTTCTCGGCGACGGAGAACGACTCGGCATCCGAGGGGAACGCCCCGGTGCGGACGTCGCTCACGTAGTGCGAGATGGCCTCTTTGATCTTGGCGCCGAGCGTCTCGTAGCGCCGCACGAAGCGCGGCTTGAACGACTCGTCCATGCCGAGGGCGTCGTAGGACACGAGCACCTGACCATCGCAGCCGGTACCGGCACCGATGCCGATCGTCGGGATGCTGACCGCGGCCGTGATCTCGCGGGCGATGTCGGCGGGGATGGCCTCGAGGACGATCGAGTAGGCGCCGGCCTCCTCGAGTGTCCGGGCGTCGGACAGCAGGCGCTCGCGACCGCCGATGTCACGGCCTTGCACCTTGAAGCCGCCGAGCTGGTGATAGCTCTGGGGGGTGAGGCCGATGTGGCCCATGACCGGGATGCCGGCGGTGACGAGGCGATGGACGAGCTCCGCATGGACCGCGCCGCCCTCGAGCTTCACCGAGTGGCAGCCTCCGTCCTTCATGAGCTTGCCGGCGTTGGTCACGCCTTGTTCGTGCGACGCCTGGTACGACATGAAGGGCATGTCGCCGACCACGTGAGCGCGCTTGGCGCCGCGGACGACGGCGCGGCAGTGGTACGCGATCTCCTCGAGCGTGACGGGCAGGGTGGTGGCGTGGCCCTGGACGACCATGCCGAGCGAGTCGCCCACCAGGAGGACGTCGGTCCCCGCGTCATCGAGCAGTCGCGCGAACGTGGCGTCGTACGCGGTGAGCATGGCGATCTTCTCGCCGCGCTCCTTCATCTGCCGGAGCGTCTGGATCGTGACCTGTTTCGTGCTCATCGATATGCCTTCGCGAGGAGTCGCGTGCCGCTCCATCGCGGCTACACGCACCGTCGGCTATCTCGGTCGTTCATAGCATGCTAATTCCCCGTCTCTCGATGGACTTCGATGTGGTCATCGTCGGCGGTGGTCCGGCCGGACTGTCGACAGCCCTGCACCTCCAGCACATCGCGCCAAGTACGCGGATGGTGGTGCTCGAGGCCGAGCGATACCCCCGCGAAAAGATCTGCGCAGGGGGCATCGGTGCGCGGGCGTTCAGGATCCTGGAGCGCCTCGACGTCGAGGTCGACTGCCCCCGCGTGAACCTGGATGCCGTCGCCATGCGGGTGGGGGGCGAGACGATGGTCGTCCGCGTCCCCGGCTGCGGCGCGGTGGTGCGGCGGATCGAGCACGACCACGCGATGGCGAAGGTCGCGATGGCCCGCGGGATCGAGGTCCGCGACGGCACGCCCGTCTCGAGCATCGTGGTCGACGACGCCGGCGTGCGCATCACCACGCCCACCGGCGACCTCCGCGCCCGGTGTGTCGTGGGCGCGGATGGCGTCGGCGGCATCACGCGCCGTGCGGCCGGCATGGGCAAGGGCGAGCTCCGCGCCCAGGTCGTCGAGCTCGACACCGAGGGCCTGCCCGACGACCTCCCCCGCGACACGTGTGTCTTCGACTTCGCGACCTCCGACCTGCGCGGCTACGCGTGGGACTTCCCGACCGTCGTGAACGGCGCGCCGCTGCAGTGCCGCGGCGCCTACGTGATTCGCAACCTCGGCCCCGACGACGCCCGCGCTCGCTGCGCGCAGTACCTCGCCTCGCGCGGCCTCGACATCGCCAACTACCGCATCAAGCAGTTCGCCGAGCGCGGCCTCGAGCCGGGCGTGCCCATCTCGTCACCGCGCATCCTCCTCGTCGGCGAGGCGGCGGGCATCGACATCGCGACGGGCGAAGGCATCGGCCAGGCCATCGAGTACGGCTCGATCGCCGGCCCCTACCTCGCCCGCGCCCTCGCCGAGCAGAGCTTCGGCTTCAGCGACTGGCGCCGCCGCATCGATCGCCACCACCTCGGGTTCCAGTTCCAGATCCGCCACGGCTGCTACCGCGCCTTCTACGGTCGTCGCCGCCCCAAGATCGAGCGCGTGATGCCGTCGCTGACGAAGCTCTTCCAGGTCGGCGTCGAGGACTTCGCCGGTCTCCCGATGAGCAAGCTCGCGCTTGCCCACGGCGCCGCGCAGTTCGTGACCGCGTTCGCCCGCGCGAAGCTGATGGCCTAGCCCGGGCACGCGGGTTCGGGCTCGGGCTCGAGGTGTCGCAGGGGGTGTCGCAGGGGGCGGACCCCTGCGACACCCCCCGGATTTTCGGCCAGGTGTCGCAGGGGGTGTCGCAGGGGTCGGACCCCTGCGACACCCGCCCGGAGTTCGGCTCCCCGGACCGGGGTGCGTACGGAACGAACTCTACGGGCGCACGACCGTGCCCACACCATGATCGGTGAAGAGCTCGGCGATCACGTTGTGCGGCGCGCGGCCGTCGATCAGGTGCACCGCCTTCACGCCCCCCGCGAGGGCGCGGAGGACGGTTATGGCCTTGATCGCCATGCCGCCGGCGACGACGCCCGTGTCGATCTTGCCCTGGAGCTCGACCGCAGTGAGCTCGGGGATGAGGTCGCCGTTCTCGAGGATGCCGGCCACGTTGGACAGATAGATCAGCTTGTCGGCGCCGAGGGCCTGCGCGACGCCCGCGGCGACAATGTCCGCGTTCAGGTTGTAGCCCTGACCGTCGGCGCCCAGGCCGATGGGCGAGATCACGGGGATGTAGTTCTGCGCGAGCAAGGACTCGAGGAATCCGCTGTTCACCTCCACGAGCTCGCCGACCTGGCCGAGGTCGCGCCCATCGTCGCGCACCATCTTCTTCGCGCGCAGGAGGGCCGCATCCTTGCCCGAGAGGCCGATGGCGGGGGCCGCCGAGCGGTTCAGCTGCGTCACGAGCTCGGTGTTGATCTGGCCGGTGAGCACCATCTCGACCACGCGCATGTCGCTTTGCGACGTCACGCGGATGCCGTCGACGAACTCCGTCGTCCCGCCCGCGCGCTCGAGGGCCTTGCTGATCTCCGGGCCGCCCCCGTGCACGACGACGGGCTTCAGGCCGACCGAATGCAGGAGGAGTACGTCGTCGCAGAACGACCGCTTGAGCGAATCTTTCGTCATCGCCGCGCCGCCGTACTTGATCACGCAGCGCGTGCCGCGGAACCGCGCGATGTACGCGAGTGCCTCGACGAGGAGGGCGCGCTTGAAGGCAGGTGAGTAGTTGCCGAGGCGGTCGTCCTTCGCGACGCCACCCCCGGGCGCCTCGACGAGGAGCGATGTGTAGTCGGCGTTCAACTTCACGTAGTCATAGGAGAGGTCGCAGCCGTACGCGCGGGCTTCGCTGTCGCCCGAGCGCAGCTCGACGTCGATGACGACCTCGGGCTCGCGCAGCTTCGCGCGGAGCTGCCCGCGGTCGAAGGGCAGGGGCGCACGGTCGTAGACCTCGACGCCCTGGATGATCACTTCGCAGTTCGCCGGATCGATCGGCCAGCCTTGCGAGCCCGCCCGGGAGCCGACGGTCGAGAGCACGCGGCCCCAGTTGGGATCGCCGCCGAACATGGCCGCCTTCACCAGCGGCGAGGCGGTGATGCTCTTGGCGATGTCGCGCGCCACGATCTCGGACGGCGCGCCCGTCACGAGCGTGCGGATGCGCTTCGTCGCGCCTTCACCATCCGAGGCGATGAGCTGGGCGAGCTCGTCCAGCATCTCCACGAGCGCCGCCGCGAAGGCCTCGTAGACGGGGCCAGACGGCGCCGTGACCCTCGCGTTCCCGGCCTTGCCGTTCGCGAGGACGAACACGCTGTCATTCGTGCTCATGTCGCCGTCGACCGTCAGCTGGTCGAACGTCGAACGGGTCGCGGCCTCGAGCGCGTCATCGAGTGGATCGAAGTCGATCGCGAGGTCCGTCACCACGATGGCGATCGTCGTCGCGAGCTGCGGCGCGATCATGCCCGAGCCCTTGCAGAAGGCGGCGATGGTGACGGGCACGCCGCCCGCATCGATCACCCGGGACGCGAGCTTCTTCGTCGTATCCGTCGTCATGATCGCCTCGGCGGCGCGATCCATGTCGGGGCCTAGCTGCGCCACGCAGGCGGGCAGGGCGGCGATGATCTTGTGCTCCGGCAACTTCATGCCGATCACGCCCGTCGATGCGGACAGGACCTGCGCCGGCGAGACGTTCAACGCGTTCGCCGTCGCCGCGATCACCTTGCCCACGGCCTCGAGCCCGTCGGGCCCCGTCAGGGCGTTGGCATTGCCGCTGTTGATAACCACTGCGCGAATGCCGCCGGCCGGGAGGCGCGCATCCGCATCCACCACCGGAGCCGCGCGCGCGCGATTCACCGTGAACGCGCCGGCGCAGGCGCAGTCCGTATCCGAGACCACGAGGGCGAGGTCAGGCCGATGGGGCTTGATCCCACAGGGGACGCCCGCGAACGAGTAACCAGCCGGAAGCTTCACGCGTGCCTCGCCACATGCTCGAGCCCTGCCATGCGCGGCAGGCCCAGCATCAGATTGAGATTCTCCACCGCCTGACTCGCCGCCCCCTTCATCAAGTTATCGAGCGCGGCCGTCACGACCACGGTGCGCTCCTCGGTCGCCACGCCGACATGACACTGCGCCGTCCCCACGACGCGTCGCAGCGTCACGTCCTCCGCGGTCGGCTGCACCACCACCGTCGGATCCCCCGCGTACCGATCCCGGAAGCGCTGGAGGAGCCCCGGCTCCGGCTTCGCGAGTGAGGCGGTGAGCGTCATGAAGATGCCGCGCGCGATCGGCAAGAGGTGGGTCGTCAGCACGATGCGCTGCCCGCCGAGCGCGGCGACGATCTCCGGCACATGCTGGTGCTTGAGCACCCGGTACGCCCGAACCTCGCCGTACATCTCGCCCAGGGACAGCGCCTCGTCGGCCTTGCGCCCGGCCCCCGTCACGCCGGAGCCCGCGGAGATCGCGATGCTGCCCTCCACCAGGCCCACCAGCGGTGCGGCGGCCGTGATCGCGCACGTCGCGTAGCACCCGGGGTTCGCGATCAGAGACGCGGTGCGCGCCGCATCTATAGATCCGAGCGACGTGATGCCGTAGTGCGCCTCCGCGGGCCGCGCGCGGTACGCGTTCGACAGGTCGACCACGCGCACGCCCTTCGCGTGCAGCGCGGGAACGAGCTCCTGCGCCGCCTCCGGAGGCACGGCGAGCAACGCGGCCTCGCAGCGAACCTCGCGCACCGCGGCTGTCGTCATGAACACGGGATCCCCGCGGTGGGAGAGTCCCGTCATCGCCGAGATCGGCTTGCCCGCGTTGGCATCACTCGCTGCAGCTGCGATTCGCAGGGTGGGGTGCCCCTCGAGCAGCTTCAGCAGTTCGACGCCGCTGTAGCCGGCTGCGCCGAAGATCGCTATCTGCATCGCGCGCGACTCTACGCGGACTCAGCCCCCCGGGGGCGCGGGCCCTCCCGTAAACCGCGGGACGCGTATCGCGGAGACGCGTCCCCTGGTGA
Organism: Kofleriaceae bacterium; assembly: GCA_022842285.1. Taxonomy (GTDB): domain Bacteria; phylum Myxococcota_A; class Polyangia; order Haliangiales; family Haliangiaceae; genus JABFXX01. The sequence goes on along the minus strand of JALHPV010000202.1, from coordinate 6,062 downwards.
TCGCCGGATTCGGCGCCTAAGTGACCGATATCTGGATCGTTCTGGCTTGGCCCAGCTCTCGCTATATGTCTTTCCGTCGACCGAGCCCCTCACCCAATCGGTTGTCACCACCCCCAAGTCCCAGGAGCCCTCACCATGTCGAACACCACCACCTCCGCCTTCGCCTCCATCGACGCCGCCGCCCTCGAGACCGTTGCCGGCGGTGCCTCGCGCTCGTCCTCCAACGATCAGCTGACGCAGATGCTCACGGGCATCACCAGCTCCATCAAGGACCTCGCGTCGAAGAAGGACGAAGGTAGCGACCCGATGCAGATGATGCTCATGATGATGATGATGGGCGGCATGGGCGGCGGCGGCGGCGGCGCGACGGTCGCGGCCCCCATCGCGGCGCCCGCGGCTCCGCCGGTCATCAACGTCACCACCGCCGTTCGCGGCGGCGGCAAGAAGGGCTGGTAATCGGATCTCGCGATCCGGTTCCACCCTCACGCGTGCACTCGTGCCCGCTCGGCTTTGTCAGTTGAGGAGCAAGCCCAGCTCGTCAGCCGCCAACGTCGACATCCGTCGAGCCTTCGATCATCTTGCCAACCCCGCCACAATGCTGATCCATATCGCCCAAGCGATGCGCAGGCATGTTGTTGAACATCACGGTCCCGCTGCCCATGGCGGCGGTCCACATGTTCGGCCCGCAACACGCCGCATGCACTCCCTTGTCGCCGACGCGGACAGCCGGGCGCTTGTTGACGAGTACGTTCGGAGAGCCTTGGATTGCCGGCCCAGTCGCCGGATGCGGACACGCGGGGCAGCCGTGAGCGTCAGCAGGAACGTTGGATTTGTCTCCCAGTCTTGCCTGTCGAGGCATGGGACTCCTTTCCAGTCAGGAACTCGGGTTACGAACTGACGACCTGTCTCGAAACGGATCGCGAATCTTCAGATGAGCCCACCAGGGGCCATCATCCCGACGCCGGTCGCTACAGGACCGGGAACGGGAACCGGCGTGGTCATGCTCGGCACCGCGCCGTTACCGAGGATCATGGTCAGCTTGGCCTTGGTCTTCCAATCCTTGTACGTCTCGTAGAAGGCGTGAGCCATCGCGCCAAACAGCTCTTTGTGGTGCGCGGCCATCGGATTTCCGAGGAGTCCGATCATCGTCGACTGCAGGACCGCGGGCTGGATGCTCGCGTCCACCTGTACGAGATCCCCAAAGCCAATCGGGATGCCGGGGATGGCCACGGCGGCAGGCGAGGGGAAGGCGTTGAACATGGGCCAGATGTTGGTGCCGGCCGCCTTCACGGTGAGCAAGAAGGCGGTCCAGCCGATGTCGATCGCCGAGCAGATCGCGTTCGTGTAGGCGGCGGCGCTGCCCATCATCGGGAGGCCAACCGCTGCCCCCATGATCAGCTTGCCGAGGGGGGCGCCAGCCATGACGCCGCCTGACCCGGTGGAGGCCGCGACGACCAGGGGGCCGAAGGCGACCGTCGGCATCCACATGCCCCAGCCAGTGGCGATGGCGGTGGACATCGCGGTCATGTAGTCGCCGAAATTCGCGTTCAGCTGCTTCTGCGTATCGACGTGATACTTGTTCGACGACGACGCGACGAACAGTGTCGGGCTCGCCGGGGGAACGCTCCGCTCCTCGGGCTTGAACGCATCGGCGTACTGCGGTCCGTCGGGGTCCCCCGACGGCTCCTTCCAATCGACGGGGATCTTGATCTGATAGGACCGGAACTTGTCGAAGGCGAGGTCCTTGATGGCGGTGGCGATGGGAGGTGGCATCTGGGGGGCCTCTGGCGTGAGCTTATACGGGTGGGGTGGGAACTAGGTTCCTTGGCGGGCCCGTAGGTAGTGGGTGCGATACGTGACCCGGTGGCGGGCGTCCCGGCGCAGGGTCCAGTCGACGTCGGCCTCGTCCTCGATCGTGTAAGGCCTTGAGAGGCTTGTGGTGATCCTCTCGCGGAGCTCGGCCGCCGGGTCGGGGCCGAACCAGTGGTCCGGGTGGATGATGTCGTCCTGCCACTGGTAGGGGCAGGCGACGATCACCTCGCCGCCGGGGGCGCAGAGCCCATCCAGCACCGCAAGGAGCTGGTGCGGGTTGGCGACGGAGTCGAGGAGGTTCAGGGCGACGACCCGGTCGAACCACCGCGGGACGAGCGGCGGGTCGAGCGCATCCGCGCAGACCACGGTGACGTTCGGGGCCCCCTGGGGCGGGACGGTCACCGGCTGGTAGTGGGCCCCCGTCTCGCGGCGCCCGTATTCGGTGGGCTCGCCCGCGAGGAGGCGACGGGCATGGCGGAGCGTCGCGAGCTGGAGGTCCACGGCCACCACGCGGTCGGCGCTGGCGGCGAGCACGCTGGCGACCCGGCCCGCGCTGCATCCGAGGTCGACGGCGAGCGAGACGCGGGTCGTGGGGAGGCGGGCAAGGAGCCCGGCGAGGCCGAGCGGGGTCGGCGGGATGGCGCGGTCCCCCCAGTGGTTGTCCATGTAGATCGAGACGTGCTCGTCCAGGGTCGGTGAGGAGGAGGGCGCCTCGGTGAGTGCGGTGGGATCCGCCACCACGAGGGGCACGCCATCGACGAGGGGGTAGCGCTGCCCACACGTGCAGACCAGCGCATCCCCTTGAAGATGCAGCGACGTGAGGTCGATGCGATCCTGGCTCCAGGTCCGGCACCCGAGGCACACGACGAGGTCCGGCGGCGTCACGCAGGTGCATGGTAGCCTGACCCCGCCGATGTCGTCGCCGAAGGAGAAGCTGGGGCTCGTCACCGAGGAGGACGAGACCTCGGAGAGCCGCGAGGTGTCCCTCCAGAACGGGCGCCGCCTCACCGTCACCGAGCAAGGTCACACCCAGCTCGTCGAGATCCGCGGGGAGGGTGGTCTGCTCGAGCTCCGCATCCAGCTCACCGACGCCGGCCCCATCCTCCAGATGGACGCGATCCGCATGGAGCTGAAGGCCACCGAGGCCGTGGCCATCGCCGCGCCCGTCGTGGAGGTCCACGCCTCCGAAAAGCTCGCCCTCTCGTCGGCCGAGGTCTCGGTCAAGTCAACGGGTGACCTGGCCATCGAAGCCGGCGGCGAAGTGCGGGTCGTCGGCACGATGATCTACTTGAACTAATTGGCAGATCGCCGAGGGCCATGCGACCGTGGATGCTCTGGACCCACGACTCGAGTCCGCGATTCGGTCGCCGAGGATCCGCCTGCAGGCGGGCGACCTCGTGCGAGTCGCTCTCGCTGCGCTCGATGATCTGAGGCAGCTCGACGAGAGCCTCTACGAGCGCTTTGTCACGACGCGCGATCATCCCCAAGATCCTGCATCGAGCGCGTCGAGCCTGCGCCAGCTCTGGGATGACACGTTCCGCGGCCTGATGAAGCTGCTCGCGCTCTCGCGCGCCTTCGCACAGGCGCCGGAGAGCACCGCCTTGCCCGAGACGATCGCCGAGATCGATTTCGGCGAGCACTCGAGCAACGCCGCCCCCGAGGATGGGCTCGAGCTCGGCGCAGGCGATATCGGTGACTTGCTCGATGGCCTCGGCGGCCTCGAGGCCCCGGTCACCGCGACCTCCGACGAGGAAGATGCGCAGCGCCGCTGGGACGAAGTCGCATCGAAGCTCGGCACGATCGCGTACGGCCTGCGCACGCAATACGACGATGCGACCGCCCGCATGCAAACGGCGCTCGGCAATCGCGACATGA
>JALHPV010000202.1:0-2365 GCA_022842285.1 Kofleriaceae bacterium | reverse complement strand
ACATGAACACCGTGCTCGGCCTCCTCGACGATGCGCAGAGCTCGGCGAGCGAAGGCGCGCACGCGCTCGTCGCGGCCGTATACGAGTCATTCGCGCCCACGGTCGACTCCTCGACGGTGGTGCCGGGCTACCTCACCTCGCTCGGTCGTGCCCTGCTCGTGCGTCGGGGCGTGGCCGAGCTCTCGCGTCAGCTCGGGCCTCCGAATGACGTGCTACAGGCGGGGGACTCGTCGCTCTATCCGGCCGCGCTGCAGAGCGTGAAGATGCACCTGCACGACTTCGTGGTCTCGCCGGTCGGCCGTGCGATGCGCCCCGCGGATCGCTGGCAGATGGTCGAGTTCGATCGCGCACTCGAAAAGGAAGCGGTCGGTGCGGCCCGCCTGACGAGCGAAGGCCTCGTGAAGTACCTGGACTCGCTCGCGACCATCAACCAGCGCGAGGTCCTGTTGATTCACGACCGCCGCGCCCTCGAGCAGATGCGCGATGCGCTCGCCACGGCGCGTCAACTCGCGGACCTGTCGCCGCGCACGTCGCGCGAGATGGCCGGTCAGGCCCACGAGGCCGCCATGCGCTTGCGGGGACGCCATCCCGCGACCGATCAGCTGCTGGCCGACCTGGGCCGCGAGCCACCGCCCGAAACGACGCCGCTCGAGGAGGTGCTGGCGCGCCTCGAACACGTCCTCTCGGCCGCCGGCGGTTAGCCTCCGTGTCACTCCGCCGCAGAAGCGATACCGGTCCGGGTAGCATCGTACGACAATGACCGTTCGACCTCCTGGCCAGAGCGACTTCGTGTACGTCTCACCGCCGAAGGATCCGGATGCCGCCGAGAAGGGCGCCCCGCCCCAGGCGACCAAGGCCGTCTACTGGCTGATGGGGCTCCTTCTGCTCGGCCTGTTTGCGCTCGTGGTGATCGGTCTCCACATCCCCGCGGAGTGAGTCGCGATTCCGGTATGAGTGGTCATGACCGTTGCCGTCGGGTTGCCGTCCCATCCGCTCCTCGATGTGGGCCTGTTCGCCACGCGCTTCGCCGCGCCGCTCGGTTCGATCGCGACGCCGCCCGCGATCACCGCGCTCGGGCAGCCAGGCGCGTCAGCGCCGCTCACCACGTCGGAGACCGTGAAGTCCGCGGTGCGCGACCTCCTGCGCGCCGGCGGGTTCAAGCCGTCGGGGCGGAGCAAGCCGGCGTCGGAGTACCTCGTCGGCGCGGCGGCCGAGGGGCGCTTCCCCGCGATCAATGCGGGCGTGGATGCGTGCAACGTGGTGTCGCTGCACAGCGGGCTGCCCATCTCGCTCGTGGATCTCGATCGGAGCGATGGTGCGCTCTCGATCCGCGTCGCCCCGCCAGGCACGAGCTACGTGTTCAATCCGTCGGGGCAGACGATCGACGTGGGGGGGCTCCTCTGCGTCTACGATGCGCAGGGCCCGACCGGCACGCCCGTCAAGGACGCGCAGCGCACGAAGACCCACGACGAGACCCGCCACTGCCTCGTCGCCGTCTGGGGCACGACGGCGCTGCCGGGACGCACGCAGGAGACGGTGCGCTGGTACCGCGCGCTCCTCGAGAGCATCCCCGGCGTGACGACCGAGGACGTTACGAGAGCTTGATCGTCAGGCTGAGGCAGTCGGGCTCGGAGACGATGACCGTGTCGCCGTCCCTGAGCGGATGGCGGCTGATCCGGCCATTGCGCACATCGTTCACGAACGTGCCGTTGGTCGTGCCCTGATCGATCGCGACGAGCACACCCTGCTCGTAGCCGATCCACACGTGCTTCGCCGACGAGCGCGGATCGTTGATCACGATCTGGGCGAGGCCGGGCTGGCGACCGATGAGCAGGCCCTGCGCGGTGAGGCTGAAGCGCTGGCCCATCAGGAGGCCGCGGCTGCACGTGAGGGTCCCGAGCGTCAGCGAGCCGAAGGCCGTGGCCGCGACCGGGCCCTGCGGGGGCTGCCCCCCGGGCTGGATCGCCATCGTCTTCGCGACGGGCGCGGGACCGTTGCCGGGCATCATCATCCCGCCCGGCGGCGGCGGCATGTGCGGAGCGTGCATCTGGGGCGTGCCGCCCTGCGGGGTGTGAGCGGGATGACCGGGCGGCGGCATGTGCGGGGGCGCCATGGGGGGCGCGCCATACGCCTGCGGTCCCGGCGGACCAGCAGGTTTCTTTTTCTTCATGACGACGACCACGCCGATGCCGATGCCGAGGATGAGCAAGGTGACGACGATGCCCGCCGCCGCGCCGCCGCCCCCACCACCGCTGGTCGCGCCCACCGCAGGCGCGTCGTCCTTCGAGTAAGCCACGCCACCCGGTCCGTGAGACACACCGCACGCCGAGAGTGCGGCCGCGAGTGTCAGTGCGACAACGGTTTT
>JALHPV010000201.1 GCA_022842285.1 Kofleriaceae bacterium | reverse complement strand
CACCGGCGGCCGCGTGGGGCACGTGGTCGGTTCCGATCGGTACGCCGGTTCCGAATGCGAGGTGCGCGGGCTCGATCGGTGCGCCGCCCGCGAGCAGCACCGCCCGCTGGATCGTGCTCCTCAGCTCGCGCACGTTGCCCGGCCACGCATGAGCCTCGAGCGCTCGACGAGCCGCGGGGCTCAACGGGGGCGCATCGGCCGGCAAGAAGTGAGCGGCGAGCGCGAGAATGTCGTCGCGGCGCTCGCGTAGCGGCGGGATCGCCAGCGTGATGCCGGCGATCCGGAACAGCAGATCGAGCCGGAACGTCCCCGCATGGGTCATCGCCATCAGATCGCGGTGCGTCGCGGCGACCACCCGCGTGTCGATCCGGACCGGTGCGACGGCGCCGACGCGGGTGACCTCGCCGGTCTCGATCACACGGAGGAGCTTGGCCTGCATCTCGAGCGGCAGCTCACCGACCTCGTCGAGAAACAGCGTGCCCTTGTCGGCAGCCTCGAAGAGACCGATCTTGGTCTGCGTGGCTCCAGTGAAGGCGCCCTTCTCGTAGCCGAAGAGCTCCGCTTCGAGGAGCGATGGCGCGAGGGCGGCGCAGTTGATCGCGATGATGCGGCCGGCCCGAGGCGACGACTGGTGCAGCGCTTGCGCGATCACCTCCTTGCCTGCGCCGGTCTCGCCAACGAGCAAGACGCCGATGGGACTCGGGGCAACGAGCTGGACGAGGCGACACAGCTCCTGCATGGCCGCGCTGACCGCGATCACCCCGGAGAGTGCGGGCCGATCGGCGCGCTTGATCGGGGTCCACGTGGGCTGCACCTGGGCGCGGGCGTCGCGCACGAGGAGGACCGCATCGCCGACCTCGATCACGCTACCGATCATGACCGGCATCCACTCGGTGCCGACCGGGCGCCCCTGCACGCGGGTCCCGTTGGTGCTCCTCAGATCGCGGACGGCCAGGGGCGTGACGCGAAGCTCGGCATGGCGCCGCGACACCGAGTCGTCGGCGACCTGGATGCTGCAGTCGCCGTCGCGTCCGATCACGTGCACCAGATGACCCTCGAGCTCGTGTTGCCGGGTCACGCCGCTGGGAGTCACGGAGGTGATGGCGGGCGTGGTCGGTCCGGACTCAGGAGCAGACGGCCTCGTTGCTGCCGGAGGACCACCAGCGCTCATGGCCACACCAGGCTACCCGGTTCGTCCTGGGCCGTGGCGTTGGTGAGCTGACGGAGCCAATCCACGAGCGCGAACGGGTTGGTGGGCAGGGCCAGGGGCCAGCGCGCGACCGTCTTGGCGAGGCTGTGATCACTGACCACCGCGACAATGCCGCGCGCGTCTTCCGTGAGCGTCGCCAGCATCGTCTCCGGAATGCCGCTGGGCCAGGCGAGATTGCCGGCAACGTCGATCAGGCTCGGATCGCGGCCTCCGATCGCGAGGGCAAGCTCGGCCGTGGCCGAGATGCTCGCCAGCGGGCCCTGCGCATCGACGAAGGCGATGGCCCCGGACGTGAGGTCGACGCGCGCAATGCGCCGGTCGGCCAGCTCGATGAGCACGTGAGCGCGGAAGGCGGCGAGATCGACGACCGCCTGTGGCAGCCGAGCAAGGACGGTCGGGCGCGAGCCTGAACGCCAGATCATGAGCCGGTCGGTGAGCGCGGCGATCACCGTACCGTCCGGGAGGAGCGCCGAGAGAGCAGGTGGCCCGAGCTCCGCGAGCTCTGGTGACGCTGCGCCACGCTGCCGCCAGTAGGTGCCGTCTTCCCACCAGATGCCACGCCACGTGCCGGCGCTCTCGAGCCCAACTGCGAGCCCGGTGCCCTCGGCCAGGATCCGGGTCGTGTTCGTTGCGAAGTCGCGCTCCTCGACGGCTCCAGGCCCACGCTCGATCACGAGCGATGAGTCCGTGACGGCCACCGCGCCGATCGGACCCGCCATGGGGGTCAACGTCGGTCCAACGCTGGACGCGATGTACGCGGGCGCGTGGCGGTCGCCTTTCGTGAGAATGACCAGCGGATCGCCGGTGCGACTCGTGCTGACCAGAGGGATCCCGAGCGGCGCTGAGCGGGTCTGCACGGAGCCTCGCACGAAGTCGACCCAGGTCACGGAGTCGACCCCCACGAGGACCACGCTCTGGCCGGCGCCCCGGACGAGAACGGCCGGGTCGTCGACGGGGATCCGAGCGGGGACAAGGGGCCGGGTGGCCCAGACCGCAATCCGTCCGTTCCCGGCAGCGACGATATGGTCGGCGCTCGTCGAGAGGCGGGTGAGCCGCGGCAGGGGCCCGCGTAGTCGCGTCGAGCGCGCTCCGGTGGCCAGGATGATCTGTCCATCTTCGGATCCGATGACGGGGACGTCGTCGCCGGTCAGTCCGAACATGAAGTAGCTCGCCGGCACCGGGATCAGGTACGGATCCTGGTTCGTGCGCTCGATCCCCTGCGAGGTGAGGGCGACGAGTCCGGACTGATCGGCGAGAGCCCGGACAACACCTGCCAGTGGTCGTCGCTCGACGACCGCCGGGGTGGGGAACCCGGCGATGCGAACGAGCTCGTCGTCGATGGCCGCCACCAGACTCGCGCTCCCCGCGGACCAGTCTTGCAGGCTCGGGATGCTCCCTGCGAACTGGGTCGTGGCCCCACTTGCAACTTCCAGCAGGAGCAGTCCGCTGGCCCGCGCGACGGCGAGCCACGTTCCATCGGGGGAGGCAACGAGATCGCGCGCGTCGGCGATGCCCAGGGCCCGAACGCTGCCGCTCGCGAGCTCGACGACGACGACCTCGCCGTTGTGGATGGCAAACACCCTCCCGGCGGCCGCGACGAGGCGGCCGAGGCTGCCGGTCAGGGGCAGCTCGCGCGGGGTCACGTCGGGGAGGGAGTACGAGAGGGCGCGGGTGTTGTCGTGAGCGATGAGCGTGGACGGGGCCGCGAACACCACGTGCGTCGAGCGGGGCGACAACGTGGTGAGCAGCGAGCTGGTGCGGCGTTCGAGATCGACGAGCCAGACGCTCCCGTCGAGGCCGGTGACGGCGGCGTGCCCTCCGGCGACCGCGATGGTTCTCGGGTCGAGCGGCCCGGGGGTCGTCCAGGTGGCGCCGCGGGTCAGTGCTTCGTGGGCAATCGCGCGGACCTCGCGCCAGTGCGGCGAGACCGCGAGTGGCTTGACGAGCGCGATCGCGGCCGTGGGATTGGTGGTGAGGAGCGAGCGCGCGTGGGTCAGTCGGAGCTGGTCGAGGGCGGTGGCCGTCGCCCGTTGCTCGATCACGGCGTGGGTGAGCGCAGCTTCGGTCTCTCGGTTCGCCGCGACGATTCGCGATGTCGCGACCGCGGCGCCGACGAGTAGCAGGGCGACCGCGATCGTGGCGACGAGGTGCTTGCGAACGAAGCGTACGAGGCGCTCGGTCGTGGAGTAGTGGCGAGCCGCGACGAGCTGGCCGGCCAGGAAGCGTTGGAGGTCCGCGGCGAGCTCGCCCGCGTCTCGATAGCGATCGTCGGCAGCGAAGGCGAGTGCCTTGTTGATGATGACAGCGAGGTCACGGGGGACGGCGGGCTCGACGTCGGCGATCGATCGCGCGGGTTCATGCGCGGCCCGCCTCAGGAGCTCTTCGACGCTCGTGCCGGCGTGGGGAGCGGAGCGGGCGAGGACGTAGAAGAGGGTGGCTCCAAGCGCGTAGACGTCGCAGCGGGCGTCGACCTCACTGCCCTGGATCTGCTCGGCGGGCATGTAGCCGGGCGTGCCGAGGACGGCGCCGGCCCGGGTCTCCGTCGAGTTGGGGATCGCGGCGGCGTCGACGGCGCGTTCTGCTTCGCCGATGATCTTCGCGAGGCCCCAGTCGATCACGACGGTCTGGCCGAAGTCGCCGACGAGGATATTGGTCGGCTTGAGATCGCGATGCAGGACCCCGCGCGCGTGGGCGTGGGCGATCGCCTGTGCGGCCGTGACAACGTGCCCGACGAGCGCGAGGCGGTCGGAGAGCGAGCCGCTGGCCGCGACCAGATCGGCGAGGGGATGGCCCGTGATCTTGCGCATCACGTAGAACGGCGTGCCGTCGGCGCTGGTGCCGGCGTCGTAGAGCGGCACGATCGCGGGGTGCTCGAGGCGCGCGGTGATCGAGGTCTCGCGGGCGAAGCGCGCGAGTGCTTCGGGGTCGGTGGTCAGGGCCTCTTTGAGTGCGACGGTGCGCGAGAGGCGGAGATCGGTGGCTTCCAGGACCCGCCCCATGCCGCCGCGTGCGATCTCGTGCTGGGCCGCGTAGCGGTCGAGGCGAGGCAGGCCGATGGCGTGCGGGACCTCGTCTCGTGCCATGGGGAGGGTTGCCGCCTCGATGACGGCATTCCGCCCTGGGATCGTCGGGTCCTGCTCCGCCACACGCTGGGTGTATCGCGGACGGAAGCCGCTACGCGGCCAACGTGCGCACCCAGATCATCGCCGCTCGGGTTGCCATCGCGGACCGGGACGGGATGGCGGTTCGTCGCTGCGCCGGCTAGCGAGTCTTGCCGGGCTTGTAGAGTAGGGCGTCCTTCATCAGTCCCTTCGACGCATCATAGCCCTCTCCTGCGAGCGCATCCGTCGTGTCCTGACCGCCCACCGACGCCTGCGTCGCCGTGCCCACCGCGATCCCCACGCCAGACTCCGCGATCTTGGAGAGGATGAGCTCGGCGAGCTTCTCGTCGTTCGCGGCGAGCGCCGTCTTGACCTGATCGGACAGGTGATCCGGGAGCTTGAGGTTGATGCCCTCGGCCACCAATGAACGGAGGAGCTCGACGGGGGACTGGTTGTCCTTGTAGGCCTCGCCCGTCGTCTTGATTGCGGTCTTCGTTCCCTTGCCGAGCAGGTCCCACTTCGCCTGCCCGAGTCCTCCGAGGCCACGCTTGCCGGCCTCGGACGCGCCGAGGAGCGCTGCATCCGCGAGGGCCGTGTACAACAACACCTTCGCGTCGAGGCTCGGGTCGTAGGACTCGCCCATGATCGCCTCCTTGACCGCCATATCGAGGGTCCCCTTGGCCAGGTCGAACGCGAGTGCCAATGCCGGATTGGCCGCGAGCATGCTCGCGATCTTCGCCACATTCGCGATCATCGTCGTGACGCGATCGGCGAGCCGCTGCTTCGCGTCACCCTGAGCCTGGTTCGCCAGCGTCATGCCGCGATCGAGCGCCTGGAAGTCCTGTCGAGACGCTCCACTCGCGAGGCCATCGCCGAGGTTGGGCGTCGCGTGCAGCTTGGCGAGGCGGGTCTCCATCTGCGCGAACGTCGGAGACTGGTCGAGGTACATCCTGTAACCCATGTGTCCCTCCACCTTCGTGGGGGCGGATACACCGAGCGTCTTGTCCTGCAACAGGTCCCTCTGGGCGGCGAGGAGCTGGCGTTGCCAGGTCTGGGTCCCGCCGCCGGCCTCGTCCTCATCGTCATCCTCGAGCCAGTCGCTGTGGCTCTGCGTGTACTGCTGCGCTTGGAGCAGGTACTCGAGCTGAGCCGGTCGCGCCCCGACCGGCCCGTAGAGACGGAGGTTGTCCTTTCGTAGCTCGGCCGCGCTCATGTCTTCACGATCGTCCTCGCTCACCGAATACATGTCCTCGAGGAACTTGTGCCTGTAGTCTGCGCGGAGCGCGTCGAGGCCTGCCTGGGTGTCGATGCCCTCCATCACATCGGACTTCGCGGCATCGCCCTTCGCGCGCCGGACCTCGCTCGCGGTCGAGAGGTGTCCATCGATGTACAGCTCGTTCGTTCCGACCTTGTCCTTGCGGAGATCGGAGGCTCGGATCGCGTCCTCCGCGCCGCTGCCGAGGGCGAAGCCCGCGATCGACGCCTGCAGGTCCTGGTTCTGGTGGGTCTTGAAGTGCTCTTCGAGCTGCTTCGCCGTGCTCCTGCCCGTCGCGCTGCGATCGTCGCCTCTCCCCGCGACGATCGAGCTAAGGCGTTGCGTGGTCTGATCGTGCTCGACGTTGTACAGCTCGAAGAACGCGTTCTCCTGCATGGTCGCGAGGGCTTTGGATCGGACGGCGTCGTCCTTCGACGACAGCTGATCGGAGGTCGGAACATCGTGGGCAAGCGCCGCCTCGATCATCGCCTGGTCGTCCCGGGTCACCCCCGCCTGGAATCGCAGGGCGCGATTCTTCGCCTTGTCTCCCCGCACCATCGCGAGGAGGCGCGCGTGTTGACTCTTGTCCTCGGCGTCCTCCCACCGCTCTGCGATCATCGACTCGAAGCTCTGCGAGTGATGCTTGTTCCACTCCTCGGCCGCGGCGCGCACTTCTTCGCCGGACATCGACTCGAACTCCTTCATGACGTTGCTCGACGCGCGGCGCTTGTAGTTCTCCTGCGCGACGAAGTCCGCCTCGAAGGCGAGGCCGCTCTTGTTGCTCTTCTGATCCTGCAGCAGGTTCCCGAGACGTTCGGCGTTCGCGCGATTCGTGTCGCCTGCGATCAAGGCCTCCAGCTCGGCGCGATCGGCGGGGTCCATGACGTACTTCAGGGAGGTCTTGTCGAGCTGCTTCCGCTCCTCGGGCAAGAGGCCCATCACCGCTTCGCGGCGCCGCGCCGGATCGAGCTCGTTCAAGAAGACCGCCTCCACGCTCTTGATCCGATCGCCGTCCAGCATGGCTACGGCGGCATCCTCGTGGCCTCCCCGCATGCCGTTGTCGATGGCCTGGTACAGGTTCGACTCGCCGTGGGTTTGCTTGCGGACCGCCGCACGGATCATCTCGATCTCCACCGCGGTACGGCCCTGGAGTGCGCGCAGGATCTTCTGCTGGTTCGCGGCGTCGTGGTCATGCGAGTACGTCGCCGCCAGGATCTGACTCGCGTATGCGTCCGCCTTCGCTTGCTCGATCTCGCGCAACGCGGGTGGCATGGCGCGAATCGCTTCGTTTGCTCTGTCGCGCTCGGGGTCGATCAGCCGCGCCGCCGCCGACCGGTCGCGTTCGGGGCCGTCATTGTTCCAGCCATGCGACTTCTCGATGAACGACGTGAGGTCCTGGTTCGTACTCCCGTGAAACTTCTTTCGCACTTGTTCTCGCAGGTTCGCGTCGTCGATCGAGTCGAGAATCTGGATGAGCTCCTTCCCCTTCGCGGCGTCCATGTTCTGGCTGGCCTTCACGAGCCTCGCCGTCAGCGCGCTCGAAAACGGCTCGTTCATCGACGCTCGTATGACGGACTGCAGGTGGGCGTTCTGTGCGTTCTGCGCGTGCAGTTGCACGTTCCGAGAGAGCGCCATGAATTCTGTGACCGCCGCCTGCGCCTTCGGGTCGAAGATCTTCGGCGCGTCCACGTGGGGCTGCTGGAAGTCCTGATCGACGAACATCTGCAGCCCTGCCAGGTCCGGCGGGCCGCTGGCTGCGAGCGGGTTGTCGTCATCGGCATCCGTGACGCCCCGGTGGTTGGTGGGCTGGGCCGCCAGCGGGTGGTGATCGGGCGGAAGCGAATCGTGAGGCTTGGGCCCGGATCTCGGGTCGGCGACCGTCTCGTCGGTCTTCGGCACGAAGGGGAGATGCGTCATCACCATCGATAGGGAGCAACGCAAGTCCCGCACCACGCGCAGGTATGGACGATCACGACGCGCACGGTGGACCAGGGCTGGACCAAGGACCACGGCCGGTCCACCGTGCGCTGGACCAGTCGCAGCTCGCTTGCGACGGTCCAGGTCACGAAGTCAGGGAGCCAGCCATGTACCCTCTCCGTCGGATCGCAGTTGACCGCATGAGCGATCGAGGAAGGGACGTCCAGCATGCCCTCGTGCGACGAGAGATTCGACTTGATCGACCTGCACGACGCTCCGGTCGTGGCGTGCGCACGTGCTGACCACAAGATCGAGATCGACCTTGGCCATGTGATTCTGTCAGCCGAGCACCCCTCGAGCCCAACCGGAACGCCCGTCTTGCTGGGGCCGTGCAGGTTGGCCTTCTGCGGCGTCCTCACCGCAGAGGCCAAGCTGTTCGACGACGCAACCCAGCAGTGGGTCGCGCACCCAACACCGGACCGGCCGCTCGATGCCGACGTCGTCAACTCACGTGTCGAGGACTGCGGCGACGTGAAGCGCTACGTGCTCGCGGGCATGCACCGGACTGGTTGGTCCGAATGGCACATTGTCGCGGTGGGCTTCACGCTCCAGTGGGACGCCATCCTTGGCGACCCTTGGTACGTCAGAGCCAACCGAGCGGGCAGCTGAGGCTCGCCTACGGCGCCGAAGCCATGGAGGCGAGCTCGCGTGCTACCGCGCGAGCGACGCCTGCGCCTTGTCGAGGGCAGGGCCGTAGACATCCTTCTCTTCGAGATCGTGGAGGGACACGCGCGCGATCTCCGTCCCGTCGCCACCGAGGATGACCACATCATCCCCCGCGAGGTCCTTGTCGAACTGGGTCTCGACGGTCGCGCCGGTTGCGCGGAGGCCCGCGAGCAGCGCGCTCTCCTCGACCGCGCGCCGCGCCTTCTCTTCCTGGCCGCTGGGCGAGTCCATGACAAAGGTCATCAAGCCGTAGACGACCCGAAACGAGGTCTCGCTCGCGGGCGCCGCGTCGGGCGCCGCGTTCGAGCTTGGTGCCTCGGTGGTGGTGGTCGTGTTCTGAGCGGGGGTGCTCGAGCTGCAGGCCACAGCCATGGCCAAAAGGCCGATCGTGAGTCGTCGCATCCGTCGATCTAACCTGGTTTCGACTCGCGGCGGGAGACAGCGGGACTCCCGTCAGACCGCGGCTTCACTTGTCGGCGACGACCTTGACGCCCTTCCAGAAGGCGACGCGGTCCGCGACCTGGGAGGCAGCGGACTTCGGTGTCGGGTAGTACCAGCAGGCGTCGGGGTTCTCCTTGCCGTCGACGACCAGCGTGAAGTAGCTCGCGGTGCCCTTCCACGAGCACACGGTGTGGGTCTCGCTGGGGCGCACGTAGGTGCGATCGAGCGAGGCCATGGGGAAGTAGTGGTTGCCCTCGACCACCACGGTGTCGGTGCTCTCGGCGATCGTCGCGTTGTTCCAGATTGCTTTCATGATGACGCCTCGCGGAGGTGTAGCTCCGAACCAGACAACGCGCCGCCGATTCGAACACCGCGCCGCCCGGGCGCACTACCGCGACGCCATGTACAGCGAGTCCACTAGCAACCCTCGGGCGGCACGGCGCCTTTGGCCGCGCCCTTGGTTGCTGTCACCGCTTTCTGCGTCACCTTCGCGGCGCAATCCCAGCGCAGTGCAGCGTCCTTGCAGTTCGTGCAGCTAAGCGTGTCGATCGAGACAACGCCGTTGGCGGCTACCCGCACGCCGACATCTGCGTTCTCGATGCTCACGTGGTCGAGCTTGCTATTGATCGAGCTCCCGAACAGCTCGATCCCCTTCCAGCTGCCTTCATCTTCTCGCGCTCCTGCGAAGAGGATTGGCGCTGCGGAGGTCCCGTTCGCGACCAAGGTTCCCGGGCCGCCGTACCCCACGAACAACTGCGCCGCGTCCGTGAACCGATACTTCGCTCCCTCTGGCAAGGTGAGGACCGCGCCACCCTCGACGTAGACCTCACCATCGATGACGACCTGCGCGCCATTCTGAACGACCCAGGTCGCTGACTTCTCGATCTTGCCCGCGTGAATGAGGATCCGCTGGTCGCGATACGTGTTGGCTGCGCCGAGCACACCCACGTGCTTGGGCGAGACTACGAGTGCCGCCTCTTGGTTGGTCTCGAACGTGTTCTGATCAAACGCCCGCAGCTCCGACGGCTCATCGACCGTCACGCCGACGACGTTATTCTTGAACCTCGACGACATGACCGACAGCTTTCCGCCGCCCTCTGCGCGGAGGGCACCACCGTTCTCGCGGCCGCCGTGTTCGAACACCGCATAGCTGGCGGTCAACGCGCCTTGTCGATAGACGATGAAGCCTGCGCCCCACGCGCCCGGCATGGCATCCTGCGCGGAGCTAAACGTGACCGGCGCCTCGGCGCTACCGGTGAGCTTCACCTCGCCCTCTCCGCCGTAGCCGACGTAGAACGCACCGCCACTCTCCAGCTTGAAGGTTGTGCCCGCTGCGATCTCGATTGTCGACTTGCTCGACTTCCCTTCGATATAGACCTCCCCGGTGACGCGCACGGGCGCGCCAGGGTTTCGCCACGTACCGGACGTGCTCGCAGAACCGTCGCGCAACTGGATGGGCGCGTCTCCGTTCACCGTGTTGTTCGCGATGGCGATCATCGCGGACGGAGGGATACTCATCGCGAGAGCGCCGGGCTTGTCGAACGCCGTGCCCGAGAGCTCCGTCAGCGTAGCCGCGTCGCTCACGCGTACGCCCAGTTCCTTGGTCTCCCGGAAGACGCAGTCCTTGACCGTGACGTCCACACTGTCGATCTCGAGACCGATCGTTGCGTGCTCGACGACCAGACCAACGATCTCGGAGCGAGCTGCCTTGTCGTAGAGGTGCACTCCGCGCCACGCGCCGGGCGCACGGTCGCCCGCGGACACGAACGAGACCGGCTTATCCTTCGTCCCTCGAACCACGAGCTTCGACGGCCCACCGAAGCCGATGAACAAGGCGCTGTCGGGCTTGAACCGCAGTGTGGCGCCCGCCTCGATGGTCAGCGTGCCTTCGACGCCGTATTCGCCCTCGATCACCGTGGTGCAGCCGGCCGGGATGGTACGCGCCAACCCGCGGTCGGTATCCCGCAGCGCGGGTGGGCACTCCGTCACCGGCTTGAGATCTCCCACCGCCGCCGTCGTCGCAGAGGTAGTGGAGCCGCTGGCACCTGCGGTGTCGCCGCTGCCTGCTTCGGATCCAGACGATCCGGAGCCGCTCCCCTTCGCGCCGCCCTCCTTTGGGCTCCCTTTGCATCCGCCAAGAATCAACGACAAGGAAACCAGCGCAACCCAAGTACCCATCGCGGTGTTGGTATCATGTTCGGGTAACGAGCTCTGGTGACGAATCTGCGCCGTCCTGGATGTGGGCATCCCGGCCTGCGGATCGCGCTGGACGTGGTGGGGCCTATCCCACACCGCGCTTGATCACGGTCCGCGGCGTCCACGACTTGGAGCCAGCAGGCCTGGTTGCGGTGAAGCAGTGTGGAGTGGGTGTCCACAGCTCCAGGCGCTGAGGTGTCGGAGTCCGCGGGGTTACGCCCCGGCACTCCCAGTGCATTACAGCGCCAAGATGCGAAGGCCATGGTTGATTGGACTCGCGCTCTCGGGAGGGCTCGCCGCCTGCGGCAACGATCGGGCCCTCCCGCAGGAGCCCAAGCTCACCTGCGAGGCAGCACCCGATCCGCGCTGCGCGCACCCGATCGACTACCTCCTGATCCCCAAGCTCCGCGAGCAGGGACTGGTACCCGAGGATGCAGCGCCGGAGGAGCTGTGCCGACGCCTGGCCATCGATCTGCTCGGGCGAGCCCCCACGCCCGCGGAGCAGGCAGCCTGCGCGACGCGCCCGGCGAAGGACTCGGCGCGCGCGTTCATCGCCACCGACGACTTCGTTCGGACGCAGCGCCGGCACTGGGCCGAGCTCCTCGAATACGAGTCGCTCATCGTGTGGGGGAAGGACCTGGTCGCGCTCGACGATTTGGTCGGTGATCTGTACCGCGGCGATGTCTCGTACCCGGACTTCGTGCGCGAGGCGGTCGCGCATCCGGCGCTGTTCACCCTCCATCCCCAGGATTCGTGGACAGCCGTCGTGTTCGACGTGTTCCTCGGTCGACCCGCGCGAGCGGACGAGATCGCCGGCGCACGCTCGCTGCTGACTCCATGGACCCAGCGGCTCTTCGCTGGTGGGGGCGCGTTCTGGGGCTTCTACACCTACTATCGCGACCGGCTCGGCTACAGCGAGGCCGCGGCGACCGATAGCGCGCTGGTCCTCGCGTACAACGGTGTCCGCGTCGAGACGCTCTCGAATCTCTGCGCGTGCACGCCGAGCCTGCTGAATGTCGGCTGCATCTCCGACGTGTTCGGACCGCCCGTCCGCCTCGAGCCTATCTGCATCGATACGGCGAATCCGGGGGCAGATGCGAACGTGTTTCGGTTCTCGAGTCGCACGCCTTCGACCGACGACCTGTGCGGCGACGGCGTGACGCGGCGACCCGAGTGCGCAGATCGGGCCCGCCTCGACAATCCGACGACCGAGCCGCCGACGCGCTACACGTTCGGGCCCTACGCCCAGCCGTTCATCGAGATGCCGGCCGCCATGCGGGCGGAGTGGAACAAGATCGGCAATGCCCTGCTCGCGCGAGACGAGCTGTGGGAGGCGGCTGCGGATCGCGAGCTCAAGAAGCTCCTCGGTTGGTGGCAAGCCACGTTCAAGCACCCCGAGTCCGATCTTCCCGCCGTGCGCGAGCTACTCGCCGGCCTGCTCGCGGAAGGGGCGACTCTCCCGGAGATCATCGAGCTGGTGGTCACGAGTCAGCTCTACATGCGCCCGCGCGCGATCACGGCGGACGTCGATCGCGCCACCTTGCCGCCGTGGGCCGCCGGACCGTCGAAGCTCCTCTCGGGCGAGTCGTGGTGGGCCTCGGCCGTCGGTGCGGTCGGCGAGACGCCGGGTTCGTGTGACTTCCGGTTCGGGCAAGCCAATCGCTACGAGCCGCAGTGGGAAGACGCGCGTGATGTCGAGTCGACCCTGGGGTCGATCGAGGCCCGCTACGCCGGGGCTCCCCAGGCATCCGTGTGGGGGTACGCGATCGCAGCGATCCAGCGCCTCGGTGGTTGCACGGGAGATAGTCGCCGGCCCGATGTGTCGAACGTCGGGCTCGCGTTCTCGCAAGCGGCGATCGCTCGCGAGCTGTGCGCGATCGCCACGACCGTGACCCCCGCGGGCTGGAATGGTGACCTGTCGGTTGCCGCGACGCATCTCATCGACCGCATCTGGAACCGCTCACCTCGACCGGGCGAGGTGGACGTGCTCGTCGACGAGATGCAGGCGTGCGTGACGGCCGGTCCGGCTGGCTGTGCGAGTCCGGATATCGCCGCGCGCTGGCTCTGCAGCCGGATGATCGACTCGGTCGAGTTCTCCACCTACTAGGAGTCACATGTCGAACCCACTATCTCGTCGTGATCTGCTCGGCTGGTGCGGCGCCGGCGCGCTCGGGCTCGCGTTTCTGCCTGCCCTGCGCCGACTCGCGCAGGCGGCTCCAGGACCGGCGGCGCGCGCCGATCGCGTGCTCATCATCAACCTCGCGGGCGGAGTCCGGTCGAGCGC
>JALHPV010000200.1 GCA_022842285.1 Kofleriaceae bacterium | reverse complement strand
GAGATGAGGTCGCTCGCGCCGTTGCCCACGATGTGGGCGCCGAGGATCTCGCCGGTCTTGCCGTCGGCGATGATCTTCGAGAAGCCCTCGGTGTCGTTCACGGACAGGGCGCGGCCGAGCGCGGCGAACGGGAACTTGCCGACCTTGAGCGACGTGTGGCCCTTGGCCTTGGCCTCGTCCTCGGTGAGGCCGGTGGAGGCGATCTCCGGATCGGTGAAGACGACGGCGGGGATGGTGCGGACGTCGAACGCGGCCTTGTGGCCGGCGATGACCTCGGCGACGACCTCGCCCTCCTTGGTCGCCTTGTGCGCGAGCATCATGCCGCCGATGAGGTCACCGATCGCGTAGATGCCGGGGACGTTGGTGCGGAGGTGCTCGTCGGCGACGACGAAGCCGCCCTTGGCGGTGGTGACGCCGGCGGCCTCGAGTCCGAGGTCCTCGCTGTTCGGGCGGCGGCCGATCGAGAGGAGGATCTTGTCCGTGTCGATCGTCGCCGTCTTGCCGTCCTTGAGCTCGACGGTGAGGACGGCGCGGTCACCCTTGTCCTCCCAGGACTTGGCCTTGGTGTCGACCATGACCTCGACGCCCATCTTCTTCAGCTTGCGCTCGACGACGGCGACGCAGTCCTTGTCCATCGAGGCCAGCACGCGCGGCATCGCCTCGACGACGGTGACCTTGGTGCCGAACTTGGCGTAGACCATGCCGAGCTCGAGGCCGATGTACCCGCCGCCGATGACGACCATCCGCTTCGGGACGTGGTCGAGGGCAAGGGCGCCGGTCGAGTCGAGGATGCGCTCCTGGTCGATCGCACCGCGCTGCCCTTCGGCAGCGCTGCTCGAGGGCGTCCGCCCACTCGCGATGGCGAACCCGGGGATCGCGAGCGGGCGCGAGCCGGTGGCGAGGACGACGTTCTTCGCGATGATGGTCTGCGGGCCGTCCTTCGTCGTGACGGTGATGCGGTGGCCATCGGGGCCGCTCTTCTCGAGCTTCGCGCTGCCATCGATGACCTCGACGCCGTTGCCCTTCAGGAGGGTGCGCACGCCGCCGGTCAGCTTGCTGACGACGCCGCCCTTCCACTTCTGGAGCTTGCCCATGTCGATGGTGGGCGCGCCCTGGATGCCGATGCCGAGCTCGTCGGCCTTGCCGAGCTTCTCGAAGGTCTTCGCGGCATGGATGACGGCCTTGGACGGGATGCACCCGACGTTCAGGCAGACGCCACCCATGTATTCGCGCTCGATGATCGCGGTCTTCACCTTGAGCTGACCGAGGCGGATCGCGGCGGGGTAGCCACCGGGACCGGCACCGATCACGACAGCGTCGAAGCGTTGGTCGGGCATATGCCCGGCTTGTACCGCAAGTCAGCGCTTCGTGTAGCCCGTCGCGTCGGGTAGGCGCAGCTCGGCGAGCTGATTCTGCAGGGTGACGCGGGCCAGCATCTGCTGCTCCTGCGCATCGACGAGGTCGATGGTCGCGGTCTGCGTGCGGGACGACATCTCCCCGAGCTTGCCCTTCAGGGTGGCCAGGAGCTTGCCGCCGGTCTTCACGGCCCGCAAGGCAACGATCTGGGCCGTCAGCTCATCCGAGCGGTCCCGGTACTCGGCGAGCTGGCCGCGGAGGGTCTCCAGGCGGTCGTCGAGCTCCGCGATCTCGGCGTGGGTGGCGAGGATCTCCTTCACCGCCGCCTCGAGGGCGGGGGAGCCGCTGTGCTCTTCGAGGTAGACGCGCATCATGCCGAGGGTCTTCTCCGACGTCAGCTCGAACGTGCGCTCGATGGGCGTGGCCTCGGCGATGGTGACGTGAATCGTGGCGCCGGCCCCGAGGCTCACCTCGAACAGCTTCGAGTCGCCGACGGACAGCGCCTCGCCCGGTGACTCCGTCAGCGTCCAGCCGCTCTCGAGGCGATGGCGCAGGTACACGGTGGCCGGCGTCGGGAGGCGACTGGTGATGTGGTACGTGACCTCGCGCTTGCGCTGCAGCTCGGCGGTGATGACGCCGCGCTGGGCGGTGATGAGCTTCGCGATGGAGTCCCCGATCGCGCCCTCGCGCTCGACGACGATCTGCTTGTCCAGCGCGAACGGCACCACGACCGTCGCGTGCGGGGGCACCGCATCCGTGATGCCTTCGCCGATGAAGCGGCCCTCGCCGTAGACGGTGAGCGGCCCGGGCTCGAGCGAGTCGTCGCTCGGGTTCTCGATGCGGATGGAGCGAAACGCGTAGCGGGTGTCGCCGCGATCCGAGATGGGATCGAACAGGTACGCGACCGCGCCGGGCGTCTCCTGCCGCATCATCGACACCATCGCGCTCGTGCCCGCCCCGACATTCATCGGCCGCTCGGCGAACACGCGGCTCTCGCCGACAGGGACGTCATCTCCGAGGTCGCGGACCCGCCCCTCGGCCGCCACCCCGCCGCGCACGGCCAGGATCCGCACGCCCGTCCCGCGATCGGCGCCGAGGTTCGAGACGACATGGATCTTGCCGATCGGGATGCCCGCGTCGACGAGCGAGTTCCGCACCTGGTTGCCGCGGGCCGCTGCTTCCTGGTCCGTGCCGAGGGGCCCCGACACCTCCACGAGCACGTGCCGGCCGGTCGCGCGCACCTTCGCCACGATCTGCTGGATCTTCTCGTCGCCCGTCTGGATCGGCGGCGGGGCCGGCGGCGGCTCCTCGTAGCTGCCGGTCGTGTTCACGCCGTCGACGACGTACTGGTTCTCGAGCGTCGAGCTGCCCGAGAAGGAGACCCCCAGCGACTCACCCTGAGTCCCGGCCGCCGCCCCGAGCGTGGCCTCGAAGGTCCGTCCCGGCACCGAGACGTTCTTCACGTACTCCTTCGTCACGACGACGCCCTGCGCGGTCGATGTCGGATCGACCTGGCGCACCTCATCCGTCCCGAGCTGTGCGAGCTCCTCGCCGCCCTCCGTGCTGTACGGCGACACGCCCTGCGGCGGCGCGATCGCGAACCGGTCCTCGCCCTCGAGCAAGTCGCGATCCACCTGCCGCACGCTCCACAGGTCGTACCGGAACGCGAGCGCGCTGCTCGCGCCCACGCCGACGAGCACGTCGCGCCAGTCCTCGCTCGTCGTGTTGTCGACGATGGCCCACGCCTCCAGCAGCACCTTGCCGGTGTTGCCCAGCACCGCGCGGTAGCTCGGCTTCCACGCCGGCGACTCCGTCACGTACGTCAGCAGCACCTGCGCGCGCTCGCGATTTCCAGTCTCGAGCGTCATCGTCAGGTAGCTGCCATCTGTGGCCTGCTGCCGGGGGATCGTCACCGCCAGCGGCTTCCCCGTCGCCGGATCGACCACCGTCAGCGACTTCAAGAAGTCGTCCACGCGCTCGCGCGGCACGTTCACCGACACCGTGCCGTCGATGACCTCGGCCCGCCGCTCGTAGAACGCGACGCCGTTGCGGTAGATGACGACGCGTCCCAGGACGCCGCCTTCCACGTGCCGTGGCTGAGCCCTCAGACAACCCGTGGCCGCCAGCGCCGCCGCGAGCATGAATGCGATGCGTTTCCCCATGATCAACACCTACGCGGGTCGATCGAACGCCACCACGCCGCGCCGCTGACGCCTCGTGGCCTCAGCGCGTCAGGCTGCGGTGTCGCACCCTGCTAGCTGTCGCACGCGGTGTACGAGCGTAGGCCGCGGCGGGGCAGTGTCGCAGGGGTCCGACCCCTTTTTTCCGGCAAGTGTCGCACCCCGCGCGCGTGTCCGAATACCGGACGCTCGCAGGCAGTGTCGCAGGGGTCCGACCCCGTTTGTCCGGCAAGTGTCGCAGGGGGCGTCAGTGGCCGTGGTGGTGCGGATTCTTGCTGCGCGGATGGCGGGCGACGTCGGCGAGCTGCTCGCGCAGATTCCACGTCGGCTCCTCGAAGACGTCCTCGATGATCGTCTCGAGGGCGGGCGCGCCGATCGCTTCCTGGCGGGCGATCGAGGCGCGCACCTCGGCTTCGATCTGGGCGGCGAGCTGATCGCGCTCACCGGCGGCGAGCCAGCCGCGCGCGGTGAGGAGGAGCTCGAAGCGGCGGAGGGGATCGCGTTGACCGCGCCAGATCTCGGTGACGGACTCGTCGCGGTAGCGCGTGGGGTCGTCGGAGGAGGAGTGCGCGGAGACACGGTAGGTGAGGAGCTCGACGAAGGTGGGGCCACCGCCCGTGCGCGCCTTCTCGGCGGCGTAGGCGACGGCGTGATAGACGGCGAGGACATCGTTGCCATCGGCGCGGAGGGCCTCCATGCCGTAGGCGATGCCCTTGTCGGCGATGGTCTGGGAGACGGTCTGGATGGCGCCGGGGGTGGAGATGGCCCACTGGTTGTTCTGGCAGATGATGACGACGGGGGCCTTCTGCACGGCGGCGAAGTTCATCGCCACGTGGAAGTCGCCTTCGCTCGTGCCGCCGTCGCCGATGTAGCCGAAGACGCACGCGCCGGTGTCGCCCTTGATCTTCATCGCCATCGCGATGCCGACGGCGTGGGGGAGCTGGGTGGCGATGCACGAGGACATGACGACGTAGTTGTTCGCCTTGTCGATCGGGTGGCAGGGCATCTGGCGGCCCTTCGTGCCGTCGGCCGCGTTGCCGTAGATCTGGGCGATGTACGCGTCGAGGGCCATGCCGCGGAAGAGGCCGACGCCGGCTTCGCGGAGGGCAGGGACGATCCAGTCGGCGGGCTTGCTCGCGGCGGCCGAGCCGACGATCGCGGCTTCCTGGCCGACGGCCTCGCCGTAGAAGCCGATGCGCCCCTGGCGCTGGAGGGCCATCATGCGCGCGTCGGTGACGCGGATGCGCAGCATGCCTTCGAAGAGGCGGCGGGCGAGCTCCTTGTCGAGCTTGCCGAGGGCCTCGGGATCCGTGGCCGAGCCGTCTTCGCGCACGAGCTGGAAGAGACCGCGGGCCTTGGCGAGGTCATCGCCGGCGAAGTACGAGAAGGCGCCCAACATCGGGCGCAATGTAGATCACCACCAGGGGCGGGTCTCCAGGTCCGCGCACAACATGTGGGCGTCAGGGCGAGCTCTGCCTTGGACGAGGCGCCATCGCAGCCTGGCCTGGGGCTGACGCGGATGGCAGGCGTCTCCGGGTTGCGATCTGCAGGGCGATGGCGGCCCCCAGGGCCAGCAGGGAGGCGAGCGGGAGGAGATAGGCGCCCGGGCCCAGGCCGGCGAGCGCCACGCCCAGCTCGGCGTTGGCTTCCGACACGATCCGCCGCTCCACCACGTGGATGCCGATCGCGATGGCCGCGGAGAGGAGCGCGACGACGATGGCCAGGGACACGCGAGCTCTGCGCACCGCGCCTTCGATCGCATCACCGAATAGGAGGCCGATGGCGAGGATCTGCATGCCGATGAACGTGAAGACGGTCGCGGCGAGGGCCATCCCGAGCTTGTCGGCGTCGTCCTTGTTCATGCCATCGAGCGTGGCCATCGCATCGTCGGCGTCGCCGAGCAGGCTGCGGAGCTTGCCGTCCACGCGCGGGGTCAAGGCCTTCACGACCGCGGGACCGATCTGCTTCGCCTTCGACTCGTTGTAAGCGACGACGAAGCGCCCGACGAGCTCCTGGTTCGTGGCCGCCTGGTACAGCGAGAGCGACGTGTCGCGGCTCACGGCGCGCCCACGGATCTCCAGCTCGATCGACGGCATCAGCATCGACACCGCGGCGAGCGCCGTCAGCACGATGAAGGTCCAGGCCGCGATCCGCACGAGGTGAATAGTAGCTATCCTCGCGCGCGATGGCAGACGACCGACGCACTCAGCAGGGCTATGCGGTGCCCGAGGCCGTGCCACCCGAGCCGTCGGATCCGCGCCAGGCTGCCTCCGTCGTCGCCCCGCGGACGGCCGCCCCTGCCGAGACGTGGTCGCGCGGCTTCTTCCTGACGTCACTCAAGCGCGCCTTCCGGCTGCACATCCTGAACGAAGAGGTCCTGCCCACGGAGCGCGCCGTCCTCGAGTCGCAGGCCTCGCACATCACCGATCCAGACCAGCAAGCGTTCCTCGCGTGGCGGCGCTCCGTGCTGTTCATGGTGGCGTGCATGTTCGTGCCGCTCACGATCTCGCGCCTGCTGGAGTCGTTCGACAACCGCTACTCGATGCCGCTGGCGGCCCACCTGTTCCGCATGCTGCCGGTCGTCGCCGACGCCACGCTCTGCATCGTGATGTTCGTGCAGCTCAAGAACTGGGCGCAATGGCGCAAGCAGCGCCGCATCTTGCTCATCGCGTGGGGGATCTATTTCCTCGCGCCATTCGTCGTCTATCTCTACCCGTACCGGGAGACGATCGAGTCGTCGCGCGAGGTGTTCTTCGCCGGGCTCAAGGTCAACGTACCGCGGGCGCAAGCGCGCCTCATGATCGGGACGTTCATCGGTATCCAGTCGCTGCTCGTGCTGGGCCCGAAGATCATCTCGCTGATGCCGGGGCTCATCCGCGCCTCGATCGTCTCGAAGCTGCTGTTCCCGGGTACGTCCGCGCCGGGCTGGCTGATGATGATGGCGGCGCCGTTCTACGCGCTGTTCGTCTTCATGATCGTGCTGCTGCCGTATCAGATCACGGCGAGCTTCTGGTTCGTCGGCGGCAGCCTCGGCATCCTCGCCGCGCAGATCTTCATCGCCCGCGCCGGACGCATGCTCACCACGCCGCTCACGGTGGTGGAGTCGACGGCCCGCATCCATCGGAGCTGGCTCTGGTACATCGGCCTCATGGTCGTGTCGGCGGCGTTGATGGTCATCGGCCTCGCCGACGTCGTGCGCAAGCTGCACTTCGGGGCCTGGTCGGTGGTCACGGGCGTGATGGCGGTCGCGAGCAACATCCTCCTCGACACGCTGATCGGGACGGACGCCATCGTCACGGCGATGGCCTTCTTCCGGCGCCGCGGCGCTCCGGACCCACGCGATGCGCGCCTGGTGGCCGATGCCGAGGCCAAGCTGGCGAACTTCTCGGGCTGACCACTCAAGTCGCCACGTCGCGCCGCAGGGCGGTCGCAAGTGCGCGAAAATCGCGTCACGAACCTGGCCGAATTGGTGCATTCTGCGAATCCGATGCGCTCCCTGGCGGCTCTCCCTCTCGCTCTCCTGTTCCTCGTTGCTTGCGGGGACGACGCTGGTGACGACCGTGACGATACCGACAGCGACAACACGAGCGACCAGGATCAGGACGACCAGGACCAGGACGACAACCAGGACGTCCAGCCGCTTCCCGATGCGACGCCTGATAGCTCGATCGTCCCCGACTCGTCCGTGCCTGACGGCGCACTCCCGGATGGATTCGTTCCCGATGCGCTGGTCCCCGATAGCGCGACGCCGGATGCGGCCGTGCCCGATGCGAGCTTGCCCGATGCGAGCTTGCCCGATGCGAGCTCGCCCGATGCGGCCGTGCCCGATGCGAGCTCACCCGATGCGAGCTCGCCCGATGCGTCCTCGCCCGATGCGAGCTCGCCCGATGCGTCCTCGCCCGATGCGTCCTCGCCCGACGCGTCCTCGCCGCCAGACGCCATGGTCGATGGCTCCATGATGATGCCGGATGCGGCGACGCCGGATGCGGCGACGCCGGATGCGGCGACGCCCGATGCGCCCGTCGATGCCGGCACGAGCAGCTGCACGATCGCGACGACCCTGGGCACGGTCACGCCGCCTGGCCAGTTCGCCGAGCAGACCACGCAGTCAGCATCGGTCCCGTCTTACACCTACGCCGGGTTGCTGAACCAGGACGCGAACTTCGACGCGATCCAGTTCGAGCTGTGGGATGGCTTTGGCGTGTTCGCCGCCGGCATCGTGCCGGGCACGTACCAGATCACGGGCGCGGAGCTGGACTACGCATCGTGCGGGGCGTGCATCTTCGCCTTCGGCGACGTCACCTCGACGTCCATCACCCAGGCCTACTTCGCGACGGGGGGCACGATGACGCTGACGCAGGTCGGCCCGAACATGATCGGGACGCTCTCGAACATGACCTTCGGGAGCCTCGACAACACGACGGGCGATCCGGACGGGCTCTGCACGTCGTCGCTCACCTCGTTCGCGTTCAGCGTCGCGATCACCGACAACACCGCGCGGGCCGCCGGCAAGTCGGGCAAGCGCATCAACTTCACGCCGATCCGCGGCAAGTCGCCGATCGCGAAGTCGCAGGTCTGCTTTCCGAACGCGGGCTTCTAGGATCCCATTCCGAAGCCGCCGATCACCGAGCCCTCGTCGCCCCGCCCGAATCCGGCCGCGACCGCGGCGGCAAGCATCCGCCCGGCGAGTCGCGAGAAGGGCAGGGACTGCAGCCAGACCTTGCCCGGCCCCGTGAGCGTCGCGAAGAACAACCCTTCGCCGCCAAACAGCGCGCTCTTGAAGCCGCCCACCCACTGGATGTCGTAGGTCACCTTCGGCTCGAAGGCGACGAGGCAACCGGTGTCGAGGCGGAGGGTCTCACCCGGGGCGAGGTCCTTGGCGACGATGGTGCCGCCGGCGTGGATGAACGCGAGGCCCTGGCCCTCGAGCTTCTGGAGAATGAAGCCCTCGCCGCCAAACAGGCCGGCCCCGACCTTCTTGTTCCAGGCGATGCCGACGGAGATTCCCTTTGCCGCGCAGAGGAACGCATCCTTCTGGCAGAGCATCGTGTTGCCGTATTGCCGGAGATCGATCGGGATGATCTTGCCGGGGTAGGGCGCGGCGAAGGCGACCTTCTGCCGCTTCTGATCGCCGTTGCCGTAGATGGTCATGAAGAGCGACTCGCCCGTGAGCACGCGCTTCGCGCCGGCGGCGAGCTTGCCGAAGAAGCCCTGCTGCTGGGCCTGCTGCGAGCCGTCCCCGAAGATGGTCTCCATCTTGATGCCGGGGTCCATGTAGAAGAACGCGCCCGCCTCGGCGATGGCCGCTTCGCCCGGGTCCAACGTCACCTCGACGAACTGCATCTCCTCGCCGAAGATCTCGTAGTCGATCTGATCGGCCGCCGTTGGCGCCGGGCCCGGCGGCGGGGGCGGCGGGGCGGCGGCCGAGAACAGCGGCGAGAACGCGGTGACCTGCGCGATGGGGGTCCAGTTCGGGGAGCCCTGGCCGTAGACGTATGCCGTCTGGTTGATCTGTCCGGCCCGGACCATGTCGATCACCTGCTGGGTGCCGAGCGGTCCTTGCTGGGTGCCGTTGATGCCGACGTACCAGATTCCCTCACTCATGCACGCTTCGTACTACAAGGCGTACCAACCGTGCACAGTGGCGGCGAAGTGCGCGGCATTGCTGGGGGTCGTGCTGGCACTGGAGTCGCACTAAGGCCTCTGCGTGAACAGTTTCCGCACCATCAGGGTCCTGCGAGCCATCGGCGAGTCCCTCGCCGAGCGGTCCTCTCGCGAGGCTCCGACGGTGCGCTTTCGTCGGCTCTCGACAGCCGACCTTGCCAACGATGAGGTTTCAGATGTTCAAGATGACTCTCGCCACTGCCTTCAGCGCTCTTCTCTTCACCGCTTGCACGACCCTCGGCATCGGCGATAGCAACAGCAACGTCACCGGCTCGGGCTCCGATTCGTGCGACCGCACGGGCTCGGGGCTGACGTGCTCGGCGGACAGCGACTGTGCATCGGACGAGGAGTGCGAGGACGGCACGTGCAAGCTGCACGGTAGCGTCTGCGACTCCGACGATGACGACTCCGACGACGACGACGCGGACGATGACGACTCGGACGACACCGACGCGGACGACGACGACGGTGGCCCGAACACGTGGACCACGCCCCTCGGCGGCGCCTGCACGTTCGACAGCGAGTGCGTCTCCGACGAGTGCGAGCACGGCGTCTGCGCGATCGACGCCGACGATGACGACGGCGGCCCGCAGACCTACGACACGCCGATCGGCGAGGCGTGCACGTTCGACTCGCAGTGCGTCGGCGACGAGTGCGAGGACGGCATCTGCGCCCCGGGCGCCTAGTTCGTGCGGGCCTCGGGCGTCGCTTCGCGCCGGCGAACTAGTTCCGCAGATCCTCGACGTGATCGAGGTCGCGGTCCGGCGGCACGATGATGGTCACGTCGCGGGTCACCCCGAGCTCGGGGTTCGTGAAGCGCAGGCGATGCGAGCCGGGCAGAAGCTCGATGGTCTCGATCGTCTCGTAGACCGTCGAGCCACCGTCGACGGTGAACGTCGCCCACGGCTTCGCGTTGACGCGGACCTTGCGCTTCGCGATCGGCGTTGCTCCGGCATCGGGCCGCTCGACGGTCCGGGTCCCCGCATCGGGCCGCGTCCCCGCGTCGGGGCGTGGCCGCGGTGAGGCATCCACCGGGATTGGCGCATCGGGAATCACGTTCGCATCGAGGTACTGCATGTCCTGGACGAGCTCGCTGTCCGCCCTGATCACCGCGGCGTCGATCGACGGCACGATCACCGGCGCCGCCGCATCCATTGGATTCTCATCGGCGATGCGCATGGTGCGCACGACCGCCGCGCCCACGATGAGCACGACCCCGAGAGCGAGAGCGCTCGGGATCAGCACCCGGGCCCGCGACCGGTGAGGACGCGCCGGTGTGGGCGGCGGCGGCCCCTCGGGCGTTGCCGGCAGCTCGGGAGAGGACCCCACGGTCGCCGCGAGCGAGCGCTCGGTGTGACCGCCGATGCCCTCGTCGAACAGGCTGACCAGGTCGTCAGCGAGGGGCTCGGTTGGAGCCGCGTCCTCGGGCTCCCCCTCCCAGAGCTTCGCGAGCCAGTCGGCGAGCTGTCGGGCGGGCGAATCCCCGCGCTGCTCCGCTCGGGCGCCGACGATGAAGGCATCGAGCGCGGCGAGGATCTCCCGCGCATCGGCGAACCGATCCGCCGGGTCGACGGAGGTCGCGCGGTCGATGATGGCGACCAGCTCCGCGGGCACGCCGTGATCGGGCCACGGGGCGAGCTCGCCGGTCCGGGCGCGGGCGAGCGTCGAGTCGCGATCGTCGCCGGGCCGGGCCCGCTGTCCCGTGACCGCTTCGCGGAGGACGAGCCCGAGCGCGTACACGTCGGCGCGCGCATCGACGCTCTCCCCCCGGGCCTGCTCCGGGGCCATGTACGCCGGGGTCCCGGAGAGCGCGGTCCCTTCGCCGACCAGGGCCGCGATGCCAAAGTCGGTCAACTTCACCTCGCCCGACCACGACAGCAGGACATTCCGCGGCGTGACATCGCGGTGCACGACGCCCGATCTCCGATGGGCGTAGTCGAGGGCCTGACAGCACTCGGCCGCGAGGAACGCGGCCACGAGCGGCGCCATCGGCACGCCGCGGGCGAGGCTCGACCCGAGGTCCTTCCCCTCGACCCGCTCCATCGCCAGGAACACGCGATCCCCGGCGCGTCCGAAGTCGAACACCGGCACGATGTTCTGGTGGGCGAGGCTCATCGACAGCTTGGCTTCGCGCACGAACAGCTCGAGGAACTTCGGGTCGGTCGCGCGCTCCGCCCGGATGCGCTTCACGACCAGCAGCTTCTCGACGCCCCCCGCCCGCCGCCGGGCCAGGAACACCTCGGCCATCCCGCCGCGTGCGATCGGTCGCAACAGCTCGTACCGACCGAGTGCGCGCGCCATCGCGCCGACTATAGTGCGGTCGTCATGCGCGGTACGCCGTTCTGGCCATCGCAACACACCGTCCGCCGTCGGTCGTCGGGGCTTGCCCTGGCGATGGTCTGCGCGCTCGGGGTGACGGCCCACGCCGCCCCCGCAGCCGATCTCGTGATCACGTGGGCCCCCGGCCACGATATCGCACCCGTCGCCGCTGCCGCCCGCGCCGCGGGGGCCGCCGTCGTCGACCAATCTCCCCAGCCGCGCCGCGACGAGCAGGCCGGCCCGCAGCTCGCAGCGGCCCTGAAGCGCGGGATCGAAGCCTACGACGCGCTCCGCATCGACGACGCCTGGACCGCCCTCGAGGACGCCCGCACGCTCGCCGACCGTACCGGGGCCGTCGGCCTCTCGGCCTCGCAGCTCTCGGACCTGTTCGTCTATCGGGGCCTCGTCCGCCTGCAACGCGAAGATGCCACCGGTGCCTGGGACGAGCTCACCACCGCCATGGTCATCGCGCCCACACGGGCCTTCGATCCCGCGCGCTTCCCCCCGCGCGTCCTCACCGAGCTCGAGCGGGCCCGCGCATCGGTGGGCTCGCGCACGCCGGTCGAGCTCCTTGTCGCCGCGCCCTCCGATTGTGCGGTTGTCGTCGACGGCACGGCCGTCGGCACGAGTGGAGGCACCGAGGTCATCGGTCCCGGCGGAGCCATCTCGGTGCTCCCCGGCGTGCACTGGGCGCGCGCGACATGCACCGCTCACGAACCGTGGAGCGCCCGCATCGAGGTGACGGCGGCGATGCGCGTCGACGCGAAGGTCGGTGTCCTCGCGCGGCCGACCGACAGCGACATCCTCGTGCAGGCCGGCGCGGTCAACGCGCGAGCGGTCCTGGTGGTCGAAGTAGCGGACTCGCTCGCGACGCTTCGCCTGGTCGGCGCGGATGGCCGCGAGCGCGATCGCCGCACCGTCAACGTCGAGGCAGACCTCGAGGTCGTCGCGGCCCGCGTGCGCGAGCTCCTCGAGCCCGTGATCGAGGTGAAGCGCTGGTACAAGTCGCCGTGGGTGTGGGCTGCGGGCGCGGCCGTCCTCGCGGCGGCGATCGCGATCCCGCTCACCGCCGCCTTCGTCGGCGACGACGAACCGACGGCCTCGATCCTCCCGCCGACGGGGTTGCCGTGAGGCCGCGCGCGCTGGTCGTGATGGTCGCCCTCGCCGGCTGCACGAGCGAGGGCACGATCGTCGCGCCCGTGTACGACTTCCCGGTCGATGACCTCGACGCGACGCCGACCAACCTCGGCGAGCTCGTGCTCGGGGTCGCGCGCGAAGGGAGCGACGTCGATCTCGCGTCGTCGAGCTTCGCCCCGGGGGAGGGCGTGCCGGTCGATGGGTTGCCCTTTGCCGATGACCTCGTCATTCACCTCGCCGGGCGCGTGGGCGCGAGCGATGTCGCGTACGGGCGGTCGTGCAGCTTCGCATTACGCGCCGATGCCGAGCCCCCAGAGCCGCACCTCCTGTTTGCCCGGTCCGTGAAGTTCGCGAGCATCGGGCTCACCGCGCAGGCCGGCATCGGCGATCTCGGGGCGCCCTTCCCGGATGGGAGCGCGCTGATCACGGGAGCGGGCGGCGCCGAACGCTTCGATCCGCGGACGGCCACCCTCGCCCCGCTGGTGGGGACTCTCATCGCACGCATC